>JAOACA010000050.1:0-3588 GCA_026418075.1 Candidatus Bipolaricaulota bacterium
GTTCGGATTGGCCATGATCACGCTCCAGGTGGAGGCGACGTTGTTGGGGGACCTCCAAACTGTGGTGGGGGTGTCCTTCGCCACAGACTCAGGCTGGAAGCGTCTTGTCGTTCAGCTGAACTACACGTTCTACATCTACGGACTCTGAGGGCGGCCGCCGGGAGTGGGGTTCCCTCCGGGTATACTCCCCCAGGATGGAGCTCACCCCGGTGATGCGGCAGTACCACGAGCTCAAGGCCCGCCACCCCGACGCCCTCCTCTTCTTCCAGCTCGGGGACTTCTACGAGACGTTCTACGACGACGCGGAGGTCGTCGCCCGCGAGCTGGAGATTGTCCTCACGAGCCGGGACGGGGTCCCGATGGCCGGGGTTCCCGTCCGGAAGGCCGACCTCTACATCCAAAAGCTCCTCCGGCGGGGGTACAAGGTCGCCGTGGGGCCGCAGCTGGAGCGCCCGGGGAAGGGGAAGGACCTCCTCAAGCGGGACGTGGTGCGGGTTCTCACCCCGGGGACGGTGCTCGAGGAAGGGGCCCTCGAGGCCGGAGCTGACGCGTTCCTCGCCTCGCTTTGGCCGGAAGGGGATCGGGTCGGGGTGGCGTGGGCCGAGGCCGCCTCGGGGGAGTTCTGGGGGGAAGAGGTTTCCGTGGTGGAGCTCCCGACCCTGGCCGGGCGCCTCTCGGCGGCGGAGTGGCTTCTCCCCGAGGGTTGGTCGGCTCCCGGGCCCCTCCCTGGGGTGTCCACCCCCCGCCCCCGGGCGGAGTTCGCGGACGAGGCGCTGGAGAAGCGGTTCCCTGGGGCGCTTGGGGAGCTTCCCCTGGCTCGCCGGGCCGCGGGGGCCCTCCTCCGCTACCTCGCCGCCACCGCGGGGGAGCTCCCCCACCTGCGCCCTCCCACCCCGTGGGGGGAGTCCCTTGCCCTGGATCCGTTCACCGTGCGGTCCCTGGAGCTCCTCGCTCCCCTCCGACCCGAGGGAGGCGTAACGCTCCTTTCGGTCCTCGACCGGACGCGGACGCCGATGGGCCGGCGGCTCCTCCGCCGGTGGCTCCTCGCTCCCCTCGTCCGCCGGGCGGCGATCGAGGCCCGCCTCGATGCGGTGGAGCTCCTCCTCCGCTCGGGCCTCCCCGAGCGGCTGAGCGCCCTCTCCCGGTGCGGGGACCTCCCCCGGCTTCTCGGGCGGGCGGCGACGGGGAGCCTCTCCCCGGCGGACCTCCTCGCCCTGGCCCGGAGCCTCGAGGCCGCGGCCGAGGCCCGGGCGGCCCTGGCCGAGCTCCCCCCTCCCCTGCCGGAGGCCCTCGTCCGGGTGGGGAGGGCCCTCGAGGCCGCCCCGGCGGACCTCGGGGCCGACCTCCGCCGGGCCCTCGTCGACCCCCCGGCCCCCGACGAGGGGCCCCTCATCCGCCCTGGCTACGACCCCGCCCTCGACGCCGCACGGGCGGAAGCCGAGGCGGTGCGGGCGGAGATCGCGGTCCTGGAGGGGGAAGAGCGGGCCCGGACGGGGATCCCCAGCCTCAAGGTCGGCTACAACCGGGTGTTCGGCTACTACTTCGAGGTCACCCGGCCCCACCTCGGGAAGGTCCCGTCCGACTGGCGCCGGCGGCAGTCCCTCACCGGGGGGGAACGGTTCACAACCGACGCCCTGGAGGCCAAGGCCGACCGCCTCGCCGCCCTCGAGGAGGCGATCGCCGAGCGGGAGCGGGAGATCTTTGCCGCCCTGTGCCGCCGGGTGGGGGAGGCCCTGGGCCGCCTCCGGGCCGTGGGGGAGGCCCTGGCCGAGCTCGACGCCCTGGCGTCGCTGGCCGAGGTGGCCCGGCGGGGGGGCTACACCCGGCCCCGGTTCACCGACGGCCCCCTGCGGATCGTCGAGGGCCGGCACCCGATGGTGGAGACGGTGACCCGGTTCGTCCCCAACGACCTCCACCTCCCCCCGGGGGTCCACCTCGCCGTGGTCACCGGCCCGAACATGGCCGGGAAGTCCGTGTTCCTCCGCCAAACCGCCCTCATCGCCCTGCTCGCCCAGATGGGGTCGTTCGTACCGGCCAAGGAGGCTGAGCTCCCGGTCTTCGACCGGATCTACACCCGGGTCGGGGCGTCCGACGCCCTCACCGGGGGGCTGTCCACGTTCATGGCCGAGATGACCGAGGCCGCGGGGATCCTCCGCGGGGCGACCCGGCGGTCGCTTGTGGTCCTCGACGAGCTGGGGCGGGGGACGAGCACCCACGACGGGATGGCCCTCGCCTGGGCCGTGGCCCGGTACCTCGCCGAGCGGGTGGGGTGCACGACGCTCTTTGCCACCCACTACCGGGAGCTCGCCCGGCTGGCCGACGAGGTCCCGGGCGTGGTCAACCTCCACGCCGCGGCCCGGGAGTGGAAGGGCGAACTGGTGTTCCTGTACCGCATTCTCCCCGGGGTGGCCGAACGGAGCTACGGGGTCCACGTGGCCCGCCTGGCCCAGGTCCCCGCCGAGGTCCTCCACGAGGCGGAGCGGATCCTGAAAACCGTGGATCTCCCCTCCCCCGCCCCGCGCGCGGAGCAGCTTCCCCTCTTCAACTCCGAGCCCCCGGCCCTGGCGATCCTTCGGGAGGTGGACCCCGATCGGCTGACCCCCCTCGAGGCCCTCGACCTCCTCTACCGGCTGAAGCGGGAGCTGGGCTAGAGGAGCCGCTCGGCGAAGGCGAGGTCCTCGGGCCAGGTGAGCTTGAGGTTGCGGGGGTCCCCGGAGACCGCGGCCACGGGGTGCCCCAGGAGCAGGACCGCCGCGGCATCGTCGGGGAGCTCCAACCCTCGCTTCGTGGCCTCCGCATAGGCTTCGAGGAGAAGGTCCCGCCGGAACCCCTGGGGGGTCTGGACCGCGGCGAGCCCCTCCCGGTCGATCCACCCGGGCCGGAGGAACTCGCCCCCGACGTAGCGGACCGTGTCTGAAACTGGAACCACTGGGACCGCGGCCCCGTGGCGCCGGGCCGCGGCGAGGACCCGGGCCGCGAGCTCGGGGGTCACGAGGGGCCGGGCCCCGTCGTGGACGAGGACGTGCTCCCCCGCGGCCGCCGCCACCCCGGCCCGGGCCGAGTCCGCCCGGCGCGCTCCCCCCACCACGACCCGCAGGGGAAGGGAGAGCTCCCGCCCGAGCTCCGCGGCCCGCCCCTCCTCCCCAGCTCGGACGACAACCACGAGCTCCCCGATCCCCGGGGTTCGGGCGAGGGACGAAAGGGAGTGCCCAAGGACGGGGCGCCCCCCGAGGGGGGCCCAGACCTTGTCCCCCCCAAACCGACTCCCCGCTCCGGCGGCGAGGACCACCGCGGAGGCGTCCATGGCTAGCGGTCGAACGAGACCTTCTGGAGGCCCGTGCCGTCCGGGCGGACGAGGTAGGCCCCCCACTTCCCTCCCCGGTTGGAGTTGAACAGGATCCGCCCGTCCCCGGTCCAGGACGGGTTGGCGTCGATCGCCGGATCGGACGTGACCCGGAACGTCCGGCCCGTCCCCACCTCCACGGTGAAGATGTCCCAGTTGTCCTTGTCCTGGACGTACATGAACGCGATCCGGGTCCCGTCGGGGGACCAGGTCGGGTACACGATGTCCCGCTCCAGCCCCAGGAG
>JAOACA010000050.1:3598-3858 GCA_026418075.1 Candidatus Bipolaricaulota bacterium
TGGCGAGGTTGAGGAGGAAGAGGGCGTAGCTTTTTTCTCCCTTGGCGATGTAGGCGAGGACCGTCCCGTCGGGCGAGAGCGCGGGCTGCCAGAAGTCCACCGGCTCCTCCCGCTCGCCGAAGAAGGTGCAGCCCGTCAGGGCGAGCCCGACGGCGGCCAGAACCCCGATAAACGTAATGCGTACCACAGTTCCCCCCTTGGTGCGCTACAATGCACCGCGTGTCCCATTGTACGGGGAGGGGACGTGGTGGCCCCAAGGG
>JAOACA010000051.1 GCA_026418075.1 Candidatus Bipolaricaulota bacterium
GGAGGAGGGCCCCGCGGTGGACGAGGAGGGGATCGACGGGCACTCCACGCTCCCGCAGTCGGATCGCGATCCAGTGGGCAACCGCCGCCACAGTAAGGGAGTGGCGGACGACGTTCTCCGGGACCCCCTGCTCCCGGAGGAGGGCCAGGGCCTCGCCAAGGTCGGGGAGGAACGGCCTTTCCAGGAGCGGAGGAAGCTCGTCCAAGGACCGGACCTCCCCGTCGTGGACGGGGTGGGCAAGGGGACAGGGAACCTCCCCGGGGTTGAACCAGACTGCCCGAAGGCCGGCCCCTTTCGCCCCCACGATGTCCGCCTCGTAGCGATCCCCAACCATGACGGCCTCGCCGGGGGGGAGGCCGAGGGACCGGAGCGCACCGCGGAAGAACCCGGGGTCGGGCTTGGCCGCGCCGAGGGCGTCGGCCGAGAAGAGGTGGTCCACATGCCGAGCAAGCCCGAGCTTCCGGAGTGCTTCCCCCACCGCGTCCTTCGGGGCGTTCGTGGCCACGGCGACCACGTACCGGGCGTGGAGGGCCGCCAGGGCCTCCTCAACGATCCCCTTCCCCTCTGGCTCGCCCCCCTCGGGGGCCAGGGTCCCGCCCCAGTCGAGGAGGATCGCTCGCACGGGTAGAGCGCCCATCGCGGGGGATGATACCCGCGTCCGCGGCGACCGCTGCCCCGCCGGTACAATGGAGCTCATGCGGACCTGGATCGCCCTCGCGCTTGGGGGGCTCCTCTCCCTGGGGGGTGCCGGGCAGGGGTGCGTCCTCCTGATCGTTGGGGAGGGGGTGGAGGGCCGGTACATCGCGGGAGTACCGGACGTCTCTCAGCCCCCGCCGAACCCGCTGGGGTTCCCCTCTGTGGAGAACTGGAGCGGTCCCTTGGCCGCCGCGAGCGCGATCGCGTTCCTGGAGAAGACCGTCGGGGGCTGGCCCCGCGGCGTGAGCGGGAACCTCGCCCCAGACGCCCTGAGCGCGTACCTGGGGTACTTCATGGCCACAAACGGGGTGGGCAGCCCGGACCGGATAAACGCGGCCCTCCGCCTCCCGGGAACGATCCTGGAGGACTTGGTGGTCGGGATCCGCGAGTTCGCGCGCTGGGACCCGGTCCACCGGTTTCGAACGCCCCCTCCCCCCCTCCTGAACAAGGCCGGGTTCGACGCCGAAGTCGTCCTGATCGAGGGTTCAGGGGTGGCGCCCGAGCGCTACCGGGCAGCCCTCGGCCGGGGCAGCCCGCCGCTCGTCGTCCTGCGCTACTGGAACCCCCTGGACAGCGGGCAGGCGCGGTGGCTCACCGCGGCCGGGTACCGGGTGCACGTCCGGTTCTACACCTGGGGGCCGGAGATCCGGTCCAGTGCGGAGAGCTCCCTTGGGCCGGTGGGGGTTCCGCGGGAGGTGTGGGACCCCGCCCGCCGGATCGGTCACGTGGTCGTGGGGGAAGGGTACCTGGTCGGCGATCCCGACGGTGCAGGACCTCTCCCGAACACCCTGTGGCTCCTCGTCCGCGACACGTGGGGAGCGACGGCCGAGCACGTCGCCATCCCGTGGGGCGAGGTGCTGGGGCTCGTCCTCCTTGGTCCAGCCCAGTAGGGGAACGCACCAGGGGAAGTCGGCGTCCTTCCGGTGGAGCGAAAATCAGGCTCCCCTTCGGCTACGCCGGGCTTGTGTGGGTCAGTACACGCCCCGACAAGACGGGTCATAACGTCGCCCGGACTTGCGCCACGAGCCCCTCCCGTACGGCCGGGGGGGCAAACGCCCCCTCGGCGCTGGCAAGGAGAATGGTCCGCACGTCATCGGGCCCAAGGCCGAACGCCTGAACCACCCGCCAAAGCTCCTCCGTCGCCGTGGTCCGCGACAGAAGCCGGTTATCCGTGTTCACCGTCACCCGGATCCCCCGCTCGAGGTACCTCCCCAGCGGATGGTCTGCAAGAGATCGCATGATCCCCGAGATCTGGAGGTTGCTCGTCGGGCAGACCTCGAGGGGGACCCCCTCCGTCCGCACCCGCTCCTCGGTCGCGGCGTCCTGGAAGAGGAAGACCCCGTGGCCGATCCGCTCCGCCCCGAGGTCCAGGGCCTCGGCGATGTGCTCCGGGCAACACCCCTCCCCGGCGTGGAGCGTGAGGTGGACGCCCCCTTCCCGGGCAATCCGGATCGCCTCGGCGTGGTTCGCGAGGGGGAACCCCCGCTCGGGGCCGGCGAGGTCGAACCCGACCACCCCCTGGCCCCGGTACCGGACGGCAATCCGGGCCACCTGGAGGGAGCGCTCCGGGGACTCCTGCCGCAGCCCGCACAGGATGACCCCGGTCCGGATCGGGTGCTCCCCCTCCGCCCGCTTCGTTCCCGAAAGGACCGCCTCGACGACTTCCTCCGGGGTGAGGCCCCCCGCGAGGTGGAGGAGGGGGGCGAACCGGATCTCGAGGTAGACGACGTTCTCTCCGGCCGCGTCCGCGCAAAGCTCGTACGCCGCCCGCTCCAGGGCCCCGGGCCGCTGGAGGAGGGCCACCGTGATCCGGAACGCCCCGAGGAACTCCTCGAGCGGGCAGGGGACCCGGGGGAGGACGGCGTCCACGACGTCCCCTTCGACCCGGGGGCGCTCCCCTGGGGGCAGGGCCGCCCACAGCTCGCGGACCGTCCCGGGGCGGAGGGAGCCGTCGAGGTGGCAGTGGAGGTCGAACTTGGGAAGCCGTGCCACCGCCGCCCGGTCCATGGCCCCTCCTTACCCCAGGGTCGGCCGGCCCGCAACCCCTTCCCCTATACTGGGGCTGTGGACGGGGACGTGATCGTCGTGGGCGGGGGACTGATGCGGATCGCATGGGCGCGCATACGCCGCCGCCGAGGCGGGGGCCAAGGTCGTCCTCCTCGAAAAGCAGACTGTACTGGGAGGCAAGCTCCCCGCAAGCGGCGGCGGCCAGGGAAACGTGACCCACGCTGGTGCGATCGAGGATCTCCTCCCCCACTACCACGGGGGGGAGAAGCCCGGGGACGCCGGGCGGTTCCTCCGCCCAGCCCTTTACGCGTTCTCCAACCGCGACCTCGCTGCTTGGCTTGCGACGCGGGGGCTCCCCACCGTCGAGGACCCCGACGGCCGGGTCTTCCCCCGGTCCCGGAAGGCCGCGGACGTCCTCGAGCTCCTCCTTGCCGAGGCCCGGACGCGGGGGGTTGCCCTCCGCCCCGGGGTCCCCGTGGGCTCAGTGTGGGTTGAGAAGAGCGGCTTTTCGGTGTTTGCCCCAGGGGCGCGGAGGCCCCTCGCCCAGGGGAAATCCCTCGTCCTCTCCCCCGGAGGGCGGACCTACGGGGGAACCGGGGACGGGTACCGGATCGCCGCCTCCCTCGGGCACCGGGTCGTTCCCCCCCGACCGGCCCTCGTCCCCCTCGTGATCGAGCGCCGGGCGCTGGCCCCGTTTGCCCCCTGCGCCGGGGTCTCCCTCCGGGGGGTTCGGGTGACCGTCCGGCGGGGAGGGAAGAGGGTTGCCGAAGCCGAGGGGGACGTCCTCTTCACCCACCGCGGCCTCTCCGGACCGGCGATCCTGGACCTCTCTCGCCACGTTGTGCCGGGGGACACCGTCCACGTCCCCCTCCTCCCCGGCGCCGGGGAGGCGCCCCAGGCCGAGGAACGGCTCCGGGCGGAGATCGCGGCCCACGGGGGGCGGACGGTGGGGAACCTCCTCCGGGGCCTGGGGGTCGCCGGGTGCCTCGCCCGGGCCGTCGCGATCGCCCTCGGCCTCGACCCGGGGATGAAG
>JAOACA010000052.1 GCA_026418075.1 Candidatus Bipolaricaulota bacterium
TCGTCCCCGAGCTCCCGGAGCTCCAGGCCCTGGGAGAGGTCGACGACCTTCCCCCGGAGCTCGGGGGAGGCGAGGAGCGGGGCGAGGCCCTCCTCGAGCCCGGCCCCGTTGACGAACACCAGCCGCGCCCGGGAGAGGAGCACGAGGTCCCGGGGCGTGGGCTCAAACGTGTGGGGGTCCGTCCCCGCTGGGATGAGGACGGTGAGGGCGATCCGCTCTCCCCCGACCTGGGCCACCACGTCCCCCACGATGGACGTCGTGGCCACCACCGGGAGGGGCGCTCCTCCCGCGGGGGCCCACGCGAAGAAGAGGAGGACGAGAAGGAGTTTCGCGTACCTCATGGGAGCAGTGTACCGTTGAGGGGAAGCGCGGCTCAAGGCTCGGTCGGCCCCGTCCCTTGCGCTCAAGGCGGCCCTCTTCTTGCGGAGGAGAGGTCCCCCCGGCGAAAGGCGGGCCCTACTTCACCTTGCCCACCGGGGCGAGGTAGATCGTGAACTCGTCCACCCCGTCCACCCCAAGGAGGGCGTCCATCTTCTCCTGGTGGTAGGCGCCGATCGCGCACGTTCCAGCCCCGATCGCCTCGCAGGCGAGGTACAGGTTCTGGCACAGGTGCCCGGCGTCCATGGCGATCACCTTGTGGGAGAACGTGCTGTAGCGCCACTCGGTGCGGTAGGGGATCACCGTCCAGGCAAACACGGCCGCCCCCTGGCCCACGAACTCCTGGCCCAGGCAGGCGTCCACGACTTTGGAGGGGAGCGCAGGATCCGCGCGGAGAAAGACGAGGGCGTGGTCGAGGGGAAGGTACCGCCACAGCCCAGGCTCCAGACCCGTGACCCGGTTCACGATGAGGTAGGTCTCAAACGGGTGCCGGGCCCCGGCGGAGGGGACGGTGCGGAGGCTGGCCACGCCATCCCGGACGATCCGCTGGACCCCTTGGGTCGCCCAGAGGAGGAACGTGAGCTCCTCCAGGGTGAGGGGATCGGGCTTGAACCGGCGGTGGCTGCGGCGGGCGGCGATCGCCTCGGCCACCGGGACGGGGGGAACGGCGAGGGTTTTCGGGTCGGGAAGAGGAACCAGGGGTGCGCCCTCGGGGGCGGGCTTCTGGAGGGGGGGATGGGGGATCCCCCGCTTCTGATCCGTTTGGATCTCGTGGGCCCTCGCCCAGGACGTGGCCTTGAGGAGCCGGCGGCCGATTTCGATGGGGTCCATCGCGCCTCCTTAGGGTGGTCTCGTCCCCCCAAGCTTACCCGGTGGCCCGGGTCATGGGGGCCCAGAAACCTCAAGGGAGCCGATCCCATCCCCCGGCCCAGGGGACGAGAAGTCCGTCCGTCGGGCCTCACCCGGGGCCCAAACCCCCTTCCGGCTAACGCGAGGCCGGTTTCTTGGCCCCGATGGTCACGCTGGCAATGCGCAGAGAAGTTCCATTGGGGACGACGAAGTCCGCGGGTGCTTCCTTCAGAACGCGTACGGAGCGAAACCCCGCGGCGCGGATCATCGCCAAGTACTCCTCCCTTCTCGCCGCACCCGCCACGCACCCCACATAGGCCTCGATCGACCCTCGGACCTCCTCGGGGAGCTCTCCCAGACGGACAACATCCGAGAAGACCAGCCGCCCTCCGGGACGCAAGACCCGGTACGCTTCGCGGAACACGCGTTCCTTGTCCGGCGAGAGGTTGATCACGCAGTTGGAGATCACCACGTCCACCGTGGCGTCCCCGACAGGGAGATTCTCGATCTCGCCCAGCCGGAACTCGACGTTCGTCACCCCCAAGGCCTGGGCGTTGTGCCGGGCCCGGTCCAGCATCTCGGGGGTCATGTCCACCCCGATCACCCGCCCTTCCACACCCACAGCGTGCGCCGCGAGAAAACAGTCAATCCCCGCACCGCACCCAAGGTCGAGCACCACGTCTCCCCTCCTCAGGTTGGCAAAGGCCGTGGGGTGCCCGCAGCCAAGCCCAAGGTCGGCGCCCGCAGGAACGGAACGCAGTTCCTCTGCGGTGTATCCAATCCCCCGGCCCACCGATGACGAGGAGCCACAGCTCCCGCCTGAACAGCAAGAGGTTCCCTCCTGCACGCGTCGCGCATACCCCTCGCGCACGGCCTTCCGCACCCGATCGTTATCCATGGACCTCCTCCCTCAACCCCCTGCCGAAGAGCCCCCCAGCCTCCCGGGGCGGCGGGGAGCGGAGGCGTCGGCCAGGGCCTGGGTCATCACGGAGAAGCCCACGGCGCCGTTTCGCTCCCTCCTGGCCAGGGAAGGCACGTCCCCGCTGCGGATCCCAAGCCCCTCCCAATCCCCTTTGACAGGACCACCGAGCCCTGCCCGGCTGGCCCTCGACACGGTCCCTGTCGGCTGCGCCCCTTCCCCAACCTCCCTGAAACCCTCGCGCCTCAGCGCTCAAGGTAGCGGATCCGCGGCCCATACAAGGCGACGAGGTCGTCCACGGAGAACTCCCGGGTGCTGAAGTACGCCTTGAGCTCGAAATCGGACTCGGCCGTGAAGACCTGGGGCCCCACCTTGATCGTGTAGGTGCCGGGGGCCACAGCATGGACACCCGTGTACACGTCGTTGACGTTCCCTGGACGAATCGCCACGCGCTTCCCAGCCGGATCGTACAAGGTTGCTTGGACCCATTTGCCCCGCTCAAGGACCAGGGACAACGCAACGTACCCCGCCGCGGGGATGTTCAGGGCGTAAGAGAGCGTATGGCATCGGCCCAAGCTCAAATCCGAATCGCTGTTGCAGGTGGCCAGGCGGCGAACTCGATCGCGAACCTCGAACAAGACGACGATGGTCGCCTTGGACGAGGAGGCTCCGGTCGATCCGACCGTCCCATCGAGGGTCCAGGATCGGAACATCGCCTCAGCGATGGGCTGGTACGTGGGGTAGAGGTCAGCCGGGGCGGTGAACGCCCAGGAGTGGAATACTTTACCATCGGCCCGGGCCACCACGACCCGCCACTGGCGGAAGATCTCCCCCTCGCGGGTGAACTCGGCCACGTAGCCCGTCCCATCGGGGTACCCGGTGCTGTCCACATACACCTCGGGACTCCCTGAGACGAGATCGCACTTGTAGGCGTTGAGGAGGGCCTGGGCGGTTTCGTAGCGGCCGCCGGCCAGGGTGGAGGCGAAGCTGGCGATCGTCACCGTCGTGTAGTAGGCGTCTGTGCCCGACTTTCCGGAGAGGAGGAGCGTGTACTCGTTCACCTTGGTCGGGCTCCACCCCGCCGGGTAGCGGATGCAGTACCCCATCTCTTTCCAACAGTAGAGGTTCTCAAGGACCACCGGAGCTCCCACCGCCAACGTCCAGCCCAGGAGCCCGCCCACAGCCATCATCCGCACGGACCGAGCCATGAGGCCTCCTTCGAAAACAGCACAGTATACACCGGCGAAGGCCAACCCTCCCCGAACGCCCCTTGCCCTGGTTGGGTGGGGCGAGGGGCCTACGGCCCCGCACTGGACCCCAGGGGCTTGGGTTCTTCGAGTTAGGCTTTCCCGCCCCCCGCGCGGTAGACTCCCTGCAAGCAAAGGAGGGACGTTGAAGGGACAGATGTTGCTCGTCG
>JAOACA010000053.1 GCA_026418075.1 Candidatus Bipolaricaulota bacterium
TATAAGAGACAGAACGTGTACACCCGGCCCGTGGGCCCCACGAGCTGGGCGAGGAGGATCGTCATCGCCCCAGACCCGGTCCCCATCTCGAGGACCCGCGCCCCGGGCCGGAGGTCGAGGGCGAGGACAATCCAGCCGGCGTCCTTGGGGTACACAATTTGGGTTCGGCGCTTGACCTTGAACATCCGGTCCCCGACCAGGGGCCGAAAGATAAGGAACCGGTGCCCGGTGTGGGTGAGGACCGCCGCGCCCTCAGGCAGGCCGGCGATCGCGTCGTGGGGGATCCCTCCGCGGTGGGTGTGGAACTCCTTTCCCGGCTCGAGGCGCACGAGGAACGTCCGGTCCTTCCCCTCCTCGACGAGGAGAACGTCTTCCCCGTACCGAAGCGGCTCCGTCATGTCCAAAGCCTATCCAGGCTGGAGGCGCGCGGCCACGAGCCTAGGCCTGCCGCGGGGCGCGGGACAGCCGGCGGGCCCTCTTGGGGCGGGCGAGGTCGCGGAAGCTGTACCGCACAGCGCTCGCTGTCACGAGCCACGGGGACCAGAAGGCCGGCCGCCTTCGGGCCCGGGCCAACGCCAGCTCCCGGTAGACGTTCGTCGTCCGCTCCACCACCGACTCCCAGTCCAAGGGACGGACCCGCTCCCGGGCCGCGCGGCACATCCGTTCGTAGGCCTCCGGGGGAAGGGCGCAAATCCGCTCCACTTCCCGGGCGAACTCCGCGGGGGAGGCGTCGGGCGAAAGCCGCTTTCCTACCCTATCGTCCACCAGTTCGTCGATCGTCGCGTTGGCCAGGCCCACGACCGGGGTCCCGGCAGCGAGGGCCTCGATCACGGCCAGGCTTTGGACCTCGAGGCGGGAGGCGGAGACGAAGAGGTGGGCCCGCTCCAGGCGCCGCGGGATCTCGCCGTAGGGGACAGGGCCCACAACCTCCACGGTGGAGAGCCCCAGCGCCTGAACCTTTTCTTGGACCTCGGCGAGGTACCCCGGCTCCAGGGCCCCCCCGACGAGCTCGAGCCGGGCCGGCACCCGGAGGTGGCTCATGACCTCGATGAGGTACCCCTGGTTCTTACGCCGAGCGAAGGATCCCACGAACAGGAGCCGTTTTTCCGGCTCGCGGGGATCGGCAAAGGACAGGGCCTGGTAGGCACAAAGATTGCGGCCGTTGGGGACCCGGTACACCGGCCCGCGGTACCCAAACCGGCGCAGGTCCGCCTCCATCGCCCCGTTGAGGGCGATCACCCCGTCGCAGCGCTCGAGGAAGACGTGGAGGAAGAGGCGGAAGAGGGGGCTGCGGCCCATGATCCGGGTGAAGGCCCCCTTCTCGGCCGACGTGAACGCGTGGGCCTGGGAGGGCAGGCAGTGGAGGGTGGCGAGGAACGGCCGCCCGGTGCGCCGGGCCCAGTCCTGGGCCCACAGGGCCAGGATGCCGAAGTCTTGGGCGTGAACCACGTGGGGGTTGAAGCGATCCAGACGCCGCCGGAGCAGGCGCTCGACGCGGAGGTCGGGGAGGACGACGTCCCCCTCCCGCCCGGCGGCCACCCGCAGGATCCGCGGCTCCCCGGGGCGGCCTCCCTCCAGGGCCGTCTCCTCCCCGGGACAGAGGAGGAGGACCTCGTGGGTCCGGGCCAACTCCCGGGCGAGCTCGTGGGCCGCCCGCCCCATCCCTCCTCCCGATTCGGCGCTCGGGAACGTGGTGACGATCAAGACCCGCATCGCTTGTTCCCCCGCATGGGGGAGGAATGATACCCCGAGCCGGCCTGCACTTCTTGTTGGGAAACCTCCCTCGCCCCCGGGGTGTACACTTCGCTGGAGACCGCTATGCGCCAAGTAGGGGTTGTCGTGGTGCTCGGGCTGCTTGCGCTCACCTCCTGCGGGCAGGTGGAGGTAAGGGTTAGCACAGGAACGTTTCTGTTCGAGGCCGGGCAGAAGGTGGCGCTCGAGCTCACGGGGGAGAACGCCTGCCCGTGCCACTGCAGGACGATCGAGGTGCTTCGATTCTCCGTTCGCGATGCGGACGGAACAGAGATCCACGTGGACCGATCCCAGCTCTACCCCGTAACCGCTGGGCGGTGGACCGGCCGGTGGGACTTCACAACCCACGGGGAACCCATCCCCATCGGCCTCTACGAGCTCCTCGTCCAGACCTCCCTGGGGACGTTCCAGGCCGTGGTCCACGTGGTTGCCCCGGGCGCGGCCCCCGCGGTATGGGTCGAGGCCGAGGCCTCCGTGTGCGGGATTGGCCTGCGGGTGTACCGATTGGTGGAAGAGGGGGACGGGCCGACCGTTTCTCTGCGGGTGGGAGAAAACCTGATGGTGGCCCTTCCCGGAAACCCGACCACGGGCTATCGGTGGGAGGTGCGGGAGGAACCGGCGTGCCTTGGGCGGGTCCCGGGGCCGGAGTACCGATCTGCGTCCGACCTCATTGGGGGCGGGGGAACGTTCTTCTTCCGCTACAAAGCCGTGACCCCCGGGGCGGGGAGCCTCCAGCTCGTCTACCGTCGGCCGTGGGAGGATCTTCCTCCTCTGCACACGTTTTCGCTCAGGGTCCACGTGCCGTAGCCTCCGCGCGGCCGTTTTCCCGGTTGCTGGACAGAGGGAGTGCGGTCAAAATCCTTCGTGCTGTGCCCACTGAGGAAATGGGCTGTGTTCTTCCACGCTAAGCCGAGGATCGTGCAGGGCCTGAGTGGGTAAACCTAGATGATGCTCAGGTCTATCATGCTTTTGACGAAGCGCCGCGGGAGCAGGATTTGGACGTCAGACTGATCACAATCACCCCGGAGGCGGAGGCCCTGATCGCCCGCTGTGCCCGGGTGAGCCACCGCAGCGAAGGGAGGGGCCTCGAGAGCGACCGGAAGCTCATCCGGAGACTGATCAAGCTGGGACACGAGTCGGTCCTCGAGCACGCTTGGGCGACGTTCGAGGTCACCGGGATCTCGAGGGCGTGCGCAAACCAATTGACCCGCCACCGGATCGCGAGCTTCACCCAGGAGTCCCAGCGGTACGTGGACGTCCGGGACCGGGACCTCGTCCGACCTCCCTCGTTCGCGGAGGAGGACTGGGCAAAGGCCTCGGACCTCTTCGCCCAAGCCGTGGGCCTGTACGAGGAACTCCTCTCCCGCGGGATCCCCAAGGAGGACGCCCGGTTCGTCCTCCCTATCGGGGCGGCGACCCGGCTTGTGGTCACGGCCAACTTCCGGGAGTGGAGGCACATCCTGCGGCTTCGGCTGGAGAAGACCGCCCAGTGGGAGATCCGCGAACTTGCCCAACAGATCCTCCGCATCCTCCTCGAGCACGCCCCGAGCGTGTTCGAGGACCTAAGGGGGGAACGGTGAGAGGAACGCCGTTGAGCGATCGGGAGATCATTGAGCTCTGCACAGGCGAGCGCCCGATGATCCGCCCCTTCGTCCCCCGCCAGGAGGGGAAACCGTCCTACGGCCTGTCCTCGTTCGGGTACGACATCCGACTCGGGACACGGTTCCTCGTCCCCCTGGGA
>JAOACA010000054.1 GCA_026418075.1 Candidatus Bipolaricaulota bacterium
GGTGAACACGACCTCCTCGGCCCGCGCCCCGAGGAGCGCGGCCACCTTCGCCCGCGCCCCCTCGTACCGCTCCGTCGCCTCGGCCCCAAGCTCGTACACCCCCCGCCGGACGTTGGCCCCCACCTCGCGGTAGAACGCGGCCTCGGCCTCAATCACGGCCTCCGGCTTCAGGCTCGTTGCCGCCGAGTCGAGGTACACGAGGGGCTTCCCGTGAACAGCCCTCCGGAGGAGGGGGAAGTCGTCGCGGATGTCCTTCCCGATCATCCGATCGCCTTCTCGAAGCTCATCTCGAGGAGCCCCCGGAGCTCGACCGCGTACTCCAAGGGGATCTCCTTCAAGATCGGGGACACGAACCCGTTCACGATCAGGCTCATCGCCTGGGCCTCGGAGAGCCCGCGGCTCATGAGGTAGAAGAGCTGGTCCCGGGAGACCTTGCCCACGGTGGCCTCGTGCCCGAGCTCCACGTCGTCCGTCTCCGCCCGGAGGATGGGGATCGTCTCCGTCTTCGCCTCGGGGGTGAGGAGGAGCGTCGCGCACTCCACGTGGGCCTTGGCCCCCTTGGCCGCGGGGTGGACGTGGACCGTCCCCCGGAACACGGACCGCCCCGTCCCTTGGACGACGGACCGGGAGACGAGGCGGGAGGTCGTGTCCGGGGCCCGGTGGACGGCCCTCGCCCCGGTGTCGAGCCACATCCCGTCCTGGGAGAAGGTGAACGAGAGGTTCTCCGTCCGGGCCCCCGGCCCGAGGAGGACCGTGGTGGGGTAGAGCATCGTTACTTTGCTTCCGAGCGACCCCGACACCCAGTCCACCGCCGCCCCGGCGTGGGCGAGGGCCCGCTTGTTGTTGAGGTTGTACACGTTCTTCGACCAGTTCTGGACCGTGGTGAACCGGACGCGGGCGCCCTCTTTGGCGAAGATCTCCACCATCCCCGAGTGGAGGGCGGCGCGGGAGAAGCGGGGGGCGGAGCAGCCCTCGATGTAGTGGACCGAGGACCCGGGCTCGGCGACGATGAGGGTGTGCTCGAACTGTCCCACGGCCTCGGTCTGCATCCGGTAGTAGGCCTGCAGGGGCACCGCCACCTCGACCCCCGGCGGGACCCAGATGAACGTCCCCCCGCTCCACACCGCGCCGTGGAGGGCGGCGAACTTGTTGTCCTCGGGAGGGATCGCCTTCATGAAGTAGTCCTGGATCCACGGGTGGTCCTTCACCGCTTGGTCCATGCTCGCGAAGATCACGCCCTGGGCCCGGACCTCCTGGAGGAGGGACCGGTAGACGACCTCGGAGTCCACCTGGGCCCCGAGGCCCGCCAGGGCCTTCTGCTCGGCCTCGGGGAGCCGAAGGGCGATGAACGTCCGCCGGATCTCCTCGGGGAGGTCGTCCAGGGACCGGACGGGCTCCACGGGGCGGGCGTAGTAGGCGAGATCCGAGAAGTCGAGGGCGGAGAGGTCGGGCCCAAACCGGGGCAAGGGCGACTTCTCAAACACCTCCAGGCACCGGAGGCGGTGGTCCCGCATCCACCGCGGCTCCCCCTTCTCGGCGGACAGGGCCTCGACGAACTCCCGGGTCAGGCGGGCGGTCGTGGGGACCGTCATCCCCGGACCACCTCGAACCCCTCCTCCCCGATCCGGTGGGCGAGCTCCGGTCCCCCCCGCTCGACGATCCGGCCGCCGTCGAGGACGAACACCTCGGCGGGCGGGACGTGCTCGAGGATCCGGGGGTAGTGGGTGATGATGAGGACGGCCGTCCCGCCCTGGGCGAGGTCGCGGATCGCGTCGGCGATGAGCCGGAGGGCGTCCACGTCCACCCCGGAGTCGGGCTCATCGAGGAGGGCGACCTTCGGGCGGAGGAGGAAGAGCTGGAGGAGCTCGGACCGCTTCTTCTCCCCCCCGGAGAAGCCGACGTTGAGCTCCCGGCCGTCGAACCCCTCCATCCTGAGGCGCCGGAGGGCCTGGGGGTAGTTGCGCTGGAACTCGCAGAACCCCTGCCCCCGCTCGGCGCAGGCGAGCCGCAGGAACTCCCGCAAGGAGACCCCCTCGATCTCCGGGGGGTACTGGAACGCGAGGAACAGCCCCTTCCGGGCCCGCTCGTGGGGGGGGAGGGCGAGGAGGTCCTCCCCATCCAGGGCCGCCCGGCCCCGGGTCACGGTGTACCCCGGCTCGCCGGCGAGGGCGAGGGCGAGGGTGGACTTCCCCGAGCCGTTGGGGCCCATGAGGGCGTGGACCCGCCCCGGCTCCAGGGCCAGGTCCACCCCTTGGAGGACCCGTTTCCCCTCCACCTCGACGTGGAGGTCTTCCACCGTCAGCACCGGCATCGCGGAGGAGGCTACCGGGCTTCCCCCGCCCCCGCAACCCAGGCCCGACCCCTTACGGTTTCACGAACAGGGCCGAGGGGTCGCCGAGCTGGATCTCCGGAACCCCTTGGTACAGGCGGATCTCCCCGGTCGCTTGGACGGTCTTCCCGACCAGGCGGGTCCAGAACCGGGTTCCGAACGCGGCCTCGAACTTCCCGACGTGGCGGGCGGGGATGTAGAGGGTGAACCGCCCCGGGTCGGGGTAGGCGCGCCCGAGGTTGAGGAACACGTCCCCTCCGGCGCTCGTCCCCACGCTCGCCACCGGCCCCTCCACGCACAGGGTCTTTCCGATCTGGCCCCGGGCCTCGGCCCACGGGACCGGGGACGGGCAGCCCGGGCTCGGGGCGGGCATCGCCGCGGCGTGGGCCAGGGCGGCGGCGTAGCGGAGGCCTGGGCTTGGGGACGCGGTGAAGAGGCCGGTGGTGAGGAGGGCGACGTTCACCATCAGCCGCCCCTCGGGGTCGAGGTAGACGTAGGCGAGGAGGTTCCCCTGCCCGTCCCGCTCCTGGCCGTCGAGCTCGAGGTACACCTCCCGGCCCCCCACGAGGAGGGCGCTGAGGGACGCCGCCTCCCGGGACGCCTCGCTTGTCCCCAGGCCGAGGTAGCGGACGGGGACAACGGTTCCCACGACTAGCCCCGCGGGGGCTGGAGTGGGGAGCCGGGTCAGCCGGACCTCAAGCGTGACGGCGTCCAGGACGCGGACGACCGTCCCGGCCAGGGTTGGGGGCGGGTAGGGCGGGAGCCCCACCGCCGTGGCGCCGATTCCGAGCGTAAGAAGAGCGCATACCCATTTCGCTTGCACCGCGATCGACCTCCGGGGAGAGGCTACCCGGGAGGGCCCACCCCGCCAAGCCGCGGGTGCCCCGTAGCGCAGTGTTGAGCATTTCAGGCTCCGGGCAGGGGGCCCCTCCGGCCCACGCCGTCTTTTGGCGAGGGGGCCGAGGGTCCTAGAATGGGCGCGGGTACCGGTGGGGAGCTGAAGGGCTGCGGGGGTGGGGAGCCGAGACGAAGGAGGGGACG
>JAOACA010000055.1 GCA_026418075.1 Candidatus Bipolaricaulota bacterium
GGCCACGGTCCACGTGCGGTGGATCTACGAGTGGTACAACCCGGCCGCGGCCAAGGAGGCCACCGAGGCCCTGATCCAGGAAGGGTGCGACGTGAACGCGTTCACCGAGGACTCCCCGACCGTGGTCCAGGTGGCCGCGGAGCGGAAGCTCCCCTCGTTTGCCCACTACTCTCCAATGTACGACTTCGCCCCCGACTACGTCGTCTCCGGCCAGCTCGTCCACTGGGAGAAGATCTACGACGACTTCCTCCTCAAGATCTACCAGGGGACCTACACGACGAAGAACCTCGCCCACGTGGACTACTGGTGGCTCCTGGCCCAGGGGGCGGCGGAACTTGGGGCAAAGGAGGGGATGGCGATCAACCCCAAGTTCGTGGCGCCCCTCAAGGCGTACATGGTCGACCACCCCCAGTTCGGTCGGATCTCCGTCTACGACCTCGTGTTCTTGCGCTACAACCAGTTTGCCGACCCGGGGATCACGTTTGACCCCTTCCAGGGCCCGATCTACGACCGGAAGGGGAACCTCGTGGTCCCCAAGGGGATGTGGCTGAGCTACGACAGCCTCGTTACGATGGAGTGGGCTGCGGCCGGGATCGTGGGACCGTGGCCTGGGGAGCCGTAAGGGACGCTGGGGCGGCTGCTCCATGCAGCCGCCCCGTTTCTCTTTTCCATGACCTCGTGGGCTGAGCTCACCCGGGACCTGGTGGCCGTGGCGCGGGGGGGGCGCCCCGCAGACCTCGTCCTGCGGAACGGGCGGTGGGTCAACGTGTTCTCGGGGGAGATCCTTCCGGGAACGGACGTCGCCGTCCTCGGGGACCGGATCGCCTACTGCGGCCCGGATGCCCGGCCGGTGGTCGGTCCGGGGACGCGGGTGATCGACGCCGCCGGGCGGTACCTCGTCCCCGGGCTCCTCGACGCCCACGTCCACATCGAAAGCGCGATGCTCACCCCGACGGAGTTCGCCCGGGCCGTCCTCCCCCGGGGGACGACGGCCGCCTTCGCCGACCCCCACGAGATCGCCAACGTCCTCGGGCTCCGTGGGGTGAGGCTCTTCCTGGAGGAGGCCCGGGGCCTTCCCCTCAAGGTGTACCTCCAGGTCCCTTCCTGCGTCCCGGCGGTGCGGGGCCTGGACACCCCCGGGGCCGAGCTTTCCCTTGCGGAGATCGAGGAGGCCCTCGCCTGGCCCGGGGTGGTGGGCCTGGGCGAGGTCATGGACTACCCGGGGGTCGTTGCGGGCGACCCCGAGGTCCACGGGAAGATCGCCGCCGCGCTCCGCCGGGGGAAGGTTGTGGGGGGCCACTACGCGTCGCCGGACCTTGGGCGACCGTTCCACGCCTACGCCGCGGGCGGGCCGGCCGATTGCCACGAGGGGACGCGGGCCGAGGACGCCCTGGCCCGGGTTCGGCAGGGGATGCGGGCGATCCTCCGCCAGGGGTCGGCGTGGCGGGACCTCGCCCAGGGCCTGCGGGCCGTGACCGAGCTCGGCCTCGACCCGCGGCGGGTCCTCCTCGCCACCGACGACCGGGACGCCCGGACCCTCCTCCACGAGGGGCACATGGACGACGTCCTCCGCACGGCGATCGCCGCGGGCGTCCCCCCGATCACGGCCGTCCAAATGGCCACGCTCAACACCGCCGAGCACTTCGGGCTCGACCGGGAGGTCGGGGCCATTGCCCCGGGCCGGGTGGCGGACATCCTCGTTGTGTCCGACCTCGAGCGGTTTACGGTGGACCTCGTCCTCGCCTCGGGCCGGGTCGTCGCCGAGGAGGGGAAGCTCGCGGTGGATCTCCCCGCGCTCCCCTACCCGGACTGGGCCCGGGGGACGGTGCACCTTCCGCGCCCCCTCTCCCCCGGCGACTTCGTCCTGGAGGCCCCGGTCGCTGAAGGGGAGGTCGAGGTCCGGGCGATCGAGCTCGTCGAGCACCAGGCCCCGACCCGGGAAAGGCGGATCCGCCTCCCCGTCCGGGGCGGGCGGGTCGAGCTCCCTCCCAAAGTGGCGCTCGCCGCGGTGGTCGAGCGGCACCGCGGGACGGGCCGGATCGGGAAGGGGGTTCTCGTCGGGCTTGGCCTCGCCCCGGGGTGCGCCGTGGCCACCACGGTGGCCCACGACTCCCATCACCTCCTCCTCGTGGGGACGGACCCCCGGGCGATGGCCCGGGCGGGGAACGCGGTGGCCGAGGCAGGCGGCGGGATCGCCGTCGTCCGGGGGGACGAGGTGCTCGCCCTCCTCCCCCTTCCGATCGGAGGGATCCTGTCCGACCGGCCGGCGGTCGAGGTGGCGGCGGGGCTGGAGAAGGTCCACGGGGCCCTCCGGGCGTGCGGGGTTGTGCTCGCCGATGCCCTGATGACCCTTTCCCTCCTTGCCCTCCCCGTGATCCCCGCGCTCCGGGTCACGGACCGGGGGCTCGTGGACGTCGAGCGGGGGGAGGTCGTCTCCCCGTTCGCCTAGGAGGTAGACTCACGCCATGCCCTGGGTGATCGAACGCGCGCGGGTGGGGGACCTCTTCGGGACCTACTGGGAGTTCGGGCACGTGGTGGTGGAGGGGGACCGGATCGCGCTTGCGGGACCGGGGCCGGCGCCGGCCGTCCCCGGGGCGGAGGTCCTCGACGCCGGGGGAAGGCTCCTCACCCCAGGGCTCGTGAACGCCCACGCCCACCTCTACTCCGCCCTCGCCCGGGGGATCCCCCTCCGGCGGTTCGACCCCACCTCGTTTGGGGAGATCCTGGAGCAGCTGTGGTGGAAGCTCGATCGGGC
>JAOACA010000056.1 GCA_026418075.1 Candidatus Bipolaricaulota bacterium
GTGCTAGAGCGTCTCCTCTGCTTACGTATTCCCTCGTTAGGGCAGCTGCAAGCTCGAAGATCAGCTCCTGAAAACGCCGCCTGGATCGGTAGGGATTCAGGGTGACGTCATCCAGCCTCCCCGGACCCAACAAGCTGGGGCGGCCTGTGTTGGTAGGCAGCGCCGCCTTCACCTGGACTTCCGGGGGGATCTTGGCTGGGTCCAGAAAGAGCGGCGCGACGGCGTCCCACTCCACCGTGACCCGATTGCGGACGGCTTGCCGGTACCCCTCCACTCGGGGAAACACAATGCGGAACTGAGCCTTCTCGGGGACCGCGACCACGTGGTGCCGTTTGGGAGTAGGGGGGCGTGGTCCGCTTGTATCGGCTTTGAATGGGATCACCTCGAACGGGACGCCGAAGACCTTGGCCACCTCCTCCCGTAGCCGTCCCTCTTCATCGAAGTCCTCGTAGTCCCTGCGGCGGAGCCCGCGGCCCACGACCTGCTCACAGAGGAGCTGGGACATGAACGGGCGAAGTCCCACGATATGGGTGACGGTCTTGCAGTCCCAACCTTCGGTGAGCATCCCCACGCTCACGATGCACCGGACGTCGCGGCCTGGCGGATGGAGCGGCCGGCCCAGCTTCTTGGCCAGGTCCTCGAACCCCTCGGGATAGATCGGTCGCCCCTGGCGGTCCCGCGGCCAGTTCGTCTTCCCCACTGTATCGAGCGTAAACCGCATCCACGCGAACTCGTCACTCTTGGGCTGGTCGGAGTCCGTCTCCGCCACAACCTTGGAGTCGACTCGGATCGTGTTGACCTGTCCGTTTCCGTTCCGGAACCCAGCGATCCCAGCCGGGGGAATCCCTGGAGGAGCCTTCCCTTCAGCGAGCCACTCGTAGACGAGCTTGGCGATCCGGGTGTTTTTGCAGACGATGATGAACACGGGTGGACGGGGATCGTCCCCGCGGCTTTCCCACTCGCGGCACATCTCCTCCCATAGCCCCGCAAGCATGGCGATGGGGGTGTTCGCCCACTTCAGCACCGCCTCAGGCTTAACGGATCCCCGCTTCCCTCCCCGCTCGGCTGGGGTCAGGCGCTCCATGATCCACCGCCAGATGTTCCGGTAGCCAGGCACCTCCTCCCCCGAGGTGTCCCGGACCACGAGCTGGGGGATCTTGACCAACCCCGATTCGATGGCATCGGTGAGGCCGAAGTCGCTCACCACCCACGGAAACACACGGTTCGTGTCCCGCCCCACACGGGCCAGGTAGTAGGGGGTCGCCGAGAGGTCCACGCAGAAGTTGATACCCCGCAGCTTGTGGATCTTGTCGAGGCCGTCCACCCATACCGTGGCCTCGCGGACGAACTCCTCGCCCTCCTCTTCTTCGCCGAATACATCAGCTTCCTCGGCATCCGGCTCCGGCCGCCGAATTCGGTACGCGTGGTGGGCCTCGTCGTTGAACACGAGGATGTTTTGCTTCCCACCGACTTCCCGGCCCAGCACACGATTGAGGAGCGCGGTGTCCGTCTCCACGTACTTGACCGACTCCACCCTGACGCGCCGGAGGTTCCCAGCCCTGTCCCGCTCCTCCTGCTTGACCGTAAGGAGCCCGGCGGCGACCTGCCGCTCGAACTCCTCCAGGGTCAGGTAGCGCCGTCCGCGGGCAGTGGTGGTCTTGGGGCCAATGGTGATGGTCTCCGTGATCCGAATCTCTCGCCCTGCTTTCGTCACCCGGGCGGACACGCCGCCGGGCTGAACCGCCTGGGGCTCGAACACGTGCCAGTTCGTCACCAGGACTCGTCCGCGGACGAGATCGGGCATGAGGTGGGAGGGGACGAGGTCCATCGTCCGGTACAAGCTTCCCTCCCCAAGGGCGGGGTCGAGCTCCCGCAGCCGATTCCGGATCGTGACGTTGGGACAGATCACAAGGACCGTGTCCGAGAACCGGCCGTCGCTGCGGTCGTGGACCTTGTTGAGGATGCTCCAGGCGGCGAGCATCCCCATGACCACTGTCTTCCCGGTGCCGGTGGCCATCTTGCACGCGTAGCGGCGGAACGCGGTGTACCCCTCGGCCTTGCGGTCCTCGCTTGGCTCATCCAGGGGGATCTCGATCCCCTGGCGGAAGTCGGCCCGGGCTTCAGTGAGGAAGACGATCGTCTCCGCGGCCTCGAGCTGTGCGAAGAACAGTCGCTTCTCCCGTCCATCCCGCCGCCAATAGCGGAGGAGCTCCAGGGTCGTCCGCGTGGCCCCCGGGTACCCCGCCTCCCGCCATGCCTTGACCCGGTCGCGGATGAGGTTCACAAGGGGCAGTTCCACCCACTGGCCCCGGACCCCCCCCTCCTCCGCCGGGAGCGTGGGATCGCGGTAGAAGTAGCCCGCGGGGCGCCGCCCCGGCCGCTTCTCGGGAGGACGGCCCTCCTCGAGGTACCAGTGAGCCTGGGGCTCCTCAAACGGACTGTTCAGGATCGGCTGCGGAACCTCGAAGTCGGTCATTGAGTCGCCTTTCCCAGGAGGGCGAGGACCTGTTTTCGGACCCGTTCCGCTGCCTCTACCATGGCTCGGCCGTCGGCGGGGGTGGGCTCCCCCAGCGGAGTCGGGTAGCGTACTGCGGTGCCGAAGGTCGTGAGGCGGCGGCAGTCCTCCTCTAGGGCCGCCAGCCGAGGCTCGATCTCCACGCACGAAGCAAGCAGTGCCACCAGGTCGTGAATGCGAGGCGCAGACC
>JAOACA010000057.1 GCA_026418075.1 Candidatus Bipolaricaulota bacterium
GCTCGGGCCGTGGAACAAACCGAAGCCGAGGCCAAGCTCTCCAAATTACGTGACGTCCTCCACGAGCAGGGCTTCTTCGACCATCCTGACCAGCGCCTGCTCATCTTCACCGAGTTCAAGGACACCCTGGACTACCTCGTCGAACGCCTCAGGGCGTGGGGGTTTCGCGTGGGGTTCATCCACGGGGGGATGCGGCCGGGGAGCCGGGACGAGCCCGGAACCCGGCTCTACGTGGAGCAGCAGTTTCGGGAAGGTGCAATCCAAGTTCTTGTGGCCACCGAGGCCGCCGGGGAGGGGATCAACCTCCAGGTTTGCCACATCCTCTTCAACTACGACATCCCGTGGAACCCCAACCGCCTGGAGCAGCGGATGGGCCGCATCCACCGGTATGGGCAGCTCAAGGACTGCCTCATCTTCAACTTCGTGGCCACGAACACGATCGAGGGTCGGGTGCTCAAGCGGCTGTTGGAGAAGCTCCAGGAGATCCGGGACGCCCTGGACGACGACGCGGTGTTCAACGTGGTGGGGGAGATCCTTCCCGCGGCCCACGTGGAGCGGGTACTCCGCGACTACTACGCGGGGAGGCTAGGGGATGCCGACCTGGAGGAGCGGCTCCTCAAGAACGTGGACGAGCGGGAGTTCCGGCGGATCTGCCAGAACGCCCTGGAAGGCCTGGCGGTGAAAAAGCTGAACTTGGAGATGCTCATCGAGCGCCGGGCCCGGGCCCAGGAGCGGCGGGTTGTCCCGGAGACTGTGGCCCGTTTCCTGCGGGAGGCGGCGGAGTTCGTCCCATGGGCGCTCCGGCCTGTTCCTCGGCTTCCCCACACGTTTGAGCCGGGCCCCACCCCGCCGGTTCTCCGCCGCTACGAACGCGATCCGGACTGGAAGCTTCAGCCCGTGGCTGCCCGGTACCCCCGTATCTCCACGGACCGGCGGACGGCGGAGGAGCACGGGTGGGAGTGGGTAACCCCAGGGCATCCCCTGTTTGAGGCCCTGCGCCGGCACACCCTGGACCGAGCGCGGCCCGAGTTCAGCCGCGGGGCGGCGTTCTACTCCCTCCACCACGAAGCGCCAGCCCGGGTGGACTTCTACCGGGCGCGGGTGGTGGATGGTCTGGGCCATGTGGTCCACGAACGGCTGTTTGCGGTGGAACTCGGGGCCAGCGGGGAGGCGCGCCTGCGGGATCCCGAGCTCCTTGGGGACCTCATCCCTGCCCCAGCACCGCCGGAACTTCCCGAGGTGGCTTTGGCTCCCGAGCCCACGGCCTGGCTTCACGAACACGCGTTGTTTCCGTTCCTTGAGGAGACGCGGCGGGAACGCCTGGCCGAGGTGGACCGGGTGGCTCGCCACGTGGAGCTCTCCTTGACCGAGCTCCTCCAGCGGGCGGACGAGGAGATCGGCCGGGCCCAGGAGGCTGTGGAGCAAGGGGAGCAGGGGGCGGAGGGGAGGCTGGCCCGCGCCGAGGCGCGCCACGCCGAGCTCCTGGAGCGGAGGGAGCGGCGGCGGCGAGAGCTCGAGCGGGAGCGGGCCCTTACCCTCCAAGGGGTGGAGCGGGTCGCCTCGGTCCTTCTTCTGCCGCACCCTGAGCGGGAGGACCCCGAGGTCCAGGGGCTGCGGCCGGATCCGGCGACCGAGGCCACGGCGATGCGGGTGGTGATGGAGTACGAGCGGGCCCGGGGGTGCCAGGTGTACGACGTGTCGGACCGCAACCTAGGGTACGACGTGACGAGCCTCGACCTGAGCTCCGGGGAGCTTCGCCTGATCGAGGTCAAGGGCCTGAAGGGGGCCAAGGGGACGATTCTGCTCACTCCGAACGAGCGGCGGGTGGCCGAGGACCGGCGGGACTGCTACTGGTTGTACATCGTGACCGACTGCGGGACAGAGCCCAAACTTCAGGAGCCGATCAAGGACCCGGCGCGGTTCCCTTGGCATGAGGTAACGAAGGTGCAGCACTACTGGCTGGAGGTGGAAGCCCTCGTGCGGCCGATGCAGGTGCGGGAGGAGCGGCCGCCGTATGGAGGGGGGCGCGAGGACGCTTCGTGATCCCGGGGCTGGTGCGGCACCAACGGGCGGTATACGTCCGCAGGCGGGGGTTCGAGCCTCTGCAGCGGGAACAGATGGTGCTGCAGTACGTGGAGAAGCACGGACGGATCACGCGTCGTGAGGTAGCGGAGCTCTGTCGTATTTCGAGCGATCAAGCCAAGCGTATACTGGTCAGGCTTGCAAAACGTGGGGACCTTGTTCCAGGCGGCCAGCGCAAAGGGCGGTACCACACGCGTGCGCCCAAGAATACGGGCGCGCCCGATGCGGATATGGGCGCGCCCAAAAGACCGGGGAGTCCGCCCAAACCGGGGGTGAAGATTGAATCCCACAAGAGAGAGCCCCTGCAGGGTGCAGCCGGGCTAGCCGGCTTGGCTTTCGGCTTCCGCGATCGCCTACCAGGCCTCTTCTCTTCGGGTGCATGGACTGGGCGGCACGGGGCTGGCGCCCACTCTCCGCTGCACCCGTTTCCCGGGCGGCCTGGACTTGCCCTGGCAAGTTGGCGGACGCTAGGATCCCCCGGCTATGGTCGCGGGTGTTGCGCCTGGCGACGCCCGCCTTTATCCGCGGCAGCGATTCTTCGGAGTCGCTGCTCCTTTTTCGTAGGGGGAGTTGATCTATACCGCAGCTCCGCGGTCCGGCGG
>JAOACA010000058.1 GCA_026418075.1 Candidatus Bipolaricaulota bacterium
CCCCCCGGGACGTCCAGGTCCGAGCGTTCCGAGCTCAGCTACAGCTGGCGAAGAAGCTCGACCTCCCGGCTGTCCTCCACGAGCGGGCGGCGTGGGACGCGTTCGTCGGGGTCCTGCGGGAGGAGGGTCCCCTCCGGGGGGTGGTCCACGCCTTCTCCGGGGACGGGGGCCGGGCCTGGGAGATCGTGGGCCTCGGCCTCCACCTCGGGATCGGGGGGCCCCTCACCTACCCCAAGAACGGGTCCCTGCGCGAGGCCGTGAGGTCCGTTCCCCTGGAGCGAGTTCTCCTCGAGACCGACGCCCCCTACCTCCCCCCTGAGCCATTTAGGGGAGAGCGCAACGACCCCACCAAGGTTCGCCTCGTGGCCGAGCGCCTCGCCGCCCTGCGGGGGATGCCTGTAGAAGAGCTCGCCGAGGCCACGTGGGAGAACGCCTGCCGCCTCTTTGGCGTGGCCCCCCGGTTCTGAAGGGGCGTCACCCCTCGCCAGGGACCAAGGCGAGGATCTTCCGGTCAAGAGCGGAGAGGGGCCGCCTCCTGGGGTCCTCGCCTGACCCATTCCAAGGGGCCGTGTAAACCCTGACCGTGAGCCGCTTGTGGGTGAAGGCGTGCGTCACCGTGCCCAAGGGCTGAGCACTGGGGAGCCCGTAGCGGGCAAGCAGGGCGGGAAGCGCGCCTTCCCCTTCCACCAGGGGAAACCCCCACAGCCCCCCCAGAGCCGTCCCCTCGCGGCGTTCAAGGAGGTACCCCTGGGGCCCGCGGAGGACGAGGGCGGCTGCGGAAACCGTGCGCTGGGACCGCTTCCGAGGGGCAGGGTACCGTTCAGGAGCTTCCTGCCCAGCGCAGAAGCGGGCCACCGGGCACGCGGGGCAGTTCGGACGCTTCGGCGTGCACACCAGGGACCCGAGCTCCATCAGGGCCTGGTTCCACCGGCCGGGGTCCTTGGGGAAGAGAAGGGCCTCTGCCCTTTCCCGCAGCCCGCGGGGAGAGGGTTCAGGCTCCGCCCACAGCCGGCTGAGGACCCGGCGGACGTTGCCGTCCACGAGGGCCACGGGCTCCCCAAAGGCAATCGAAGCCACCGCCGCCGCCGTGTACGAGCCCACTCCCGGGAGACCGAGGAGCTCTGCGTAGGAGTGGGGGAGCCCTTCCGCGGCCACAGCCTGGGCCAGGCGGTGGAGGTTCCGCGCCCGCCGGTAGTACCCCGCTCCGGCCCAGATCCGAAGCACGTCCTCCTCCGGAGCCTGGGCAAGGGCCGCGAAGTTCGGAAACGCCGCGAGGAACCGGGTGTAGTACCCGAGGGCCTGCTCGACCCGGGTCTGCTGGAGGAGGACCTCGGAGACGAGGATCGGGTAGGGATCCCCCGTCCTTCGCCAGGGCAGGTCCCGGGCGTTCGCCCCATACCAGCGGAGGAGCGCCCGCCGGAAGCGGGGGATCGCGCGGGGATCGTCCAACGGGGGCATCGGGTCCGATCCTACCCGCTGGCCTTCCCCCAAGGGGGCCGCTACCATGGGCGCTGAAGGAGGGGCGATGGACGAGAAGCGGACCAAGGTCACGATCCCCGAGCTCCGGGCGATGGTGGAGCGGGGGGAGAAGATCACGTTCCTCACCGCCTACGACTACCCAACGGCGCTCCTGGAGGACCGGGCGGGGATGGACATGATCCTGGTGGGGGACTCCGGGGCGATGTGCCTCCTCGGGCACAAGACGACCTTGCCGGCGACGATGGACTTCATGGTCACGATCACCGCCGCCGTCTCCCGGGCCGCGGAGCGTGCGTTCGTGGTGGGGGACATGCCGTACATGTCGTATCAGCCTTCGAACGAGACCGCGATCCGCAACGCCGGCCGGTTCATCGCCGAAGGAGGTGCCGACGCGGTGAAGCTCGAGGGCGGGGCCCGGATGGCCGAGCGGGTGGAGGCGATCGTGAGGGCGGGAATCCCGGTGATGGGCCACATCGGCCTCACGCCTCAGGCAGCAAGCGCGATCGGGGGGCTCAAGTCCCAAGGGCGGAGCGCCCAGACCGCCAAGGCCCTGATCGACGATGCGAAGTGCCTGGAGGAGGCGGGGGCGTTCTCGATCCTCCTTGAGGCGATCCCGGCCAAGGTGGCGGAGGTCATCGTCCAGCGGGCGAAGGTCCCAATCCTCTCGATCGGCTCAGGACCTGCGTGCCACGGGCAGCTCCTCATCGTCCACGACATCCTCGGCTTGTTCGAGGCGTTCACCCCAAAGTTCGTGAAGAAGTACGCCGACGTGGCCGCGGTGATGCTTTCCGCGTTCCAGGCCTACATCCGGGACGTGAAGGAGGGGAAGTTCCCTGCCCCCGAGCACACGTACTCGATTCCCAAGGAGGAGTGGGAGGCGCTCCGTGGTCTTTTGGCCTGAGAGTTAGGCCGTAAGGCTTGGAAACTCGTTGTTCTTCTGCCCGTTGCAACGCCACGGACAGTTACGCCAGGGCTGACGGTTGTTAAGTCAAAAAGAGAGCGGGCGAGTTAACCCACCCGCTCTCCAGTGTTGTTCGGTTCGGCGTATCTACGGCTTGCAGGGAGGAGTTCCTGAGCCTCCGCAGCAGGG
>JAOACA010000059.1 GCA_026418075.1 Candidatus Bipolaricaulota bacterium
GACCCGGGAGGCGTCCATCGCCACGTTCCCCCCCCCCACCCCGGCGACCCGGGGCCCGCCCGCCAAGAGCGCCCCCCTCCGGACCCTCCGGAGAAAGTCCACCGCCCCGTACACCCCAGGTCCCTCCTCGCCGGGGATCCCAAGCGCCGCATCGGCAGGGAGGCCGACGGCGACGAAGACGGCGTCGAACCCCTCCTCCAGGAGCCGCTCCGGGGGCTCGGTCCAAGGGGAGCGGAGGCGGAACTCGACCCCAAGCTTTCGTATCCGCTCGACGTCCCGGTCGATGACCCCCTGAGGGATCCGGAACGCGGGGGCGAGGGCGGGCATCCCGCCGGGGGCGTCCCCGGCCTCGAACACGGTCACCCCGATCCCGGACAGGGCGAGGAAGTACGCCGCCGCGAGCCCGGCCGGGCCCCCTCCCACCACCGCCGCCCGGTGCCCCGTCGGGGGAAGGGGCCGAAGCTCCGGTTCCCTTCCCCGGTCGAAGGCGGCCCGCTTGAGGAGGCGGATCGCCACCGGACCCTCGTAGCCGTTCCGCGTGCAGCGGCCCTCGCAGACGTGGGTGCAGATGTAGCCGAGGACCCCAGGGAGGGGGTTCCGCCGGAGGACGACTGCCAAGGCCCGGTCCCAGTCCCCTTGGGCGATCGCCCAGGCGTACTCGGGAACGTCCTGCCCAATCGGGCACCGCTCGACGCACGGGGCGGCCACGCAGTCGAACCGAGGAAGCCTCCGCTCGGTCTTGGGAAGCCCGGGGGGGAAGAACTCCTTCCGGTACCGGGGGTCCCGGAGCGCCTCCTCCGCCGCCCGGGCGAGGTTCCCCTCCCGGTCCCGGGCGAGCTCGTCCAACGAGCGCGCCCCTCGCTTCCGCATCTCGGCCCCGAGCTTCTCCAACCAGTCCCGGAGCCGCCCGTAGCCCCCGGGCTTGAGGAGGTCCGTCGCCGCCGTCACCGGCCGGGCCCCGCAGGCGAGGACCGTCGCCACGTTCAGGCTGTCCGCCCCCGCGGAGTAGGACACGGGAAGGTCCCCGTCCAGGGCCTGGAAGACCTTGCGGAAGAGGGCCATCGTGATCGGGTAGAGGGACCGGCCAGACATGTACACCTCGTCCCCGGGGAGGACCCTCCGGGTGTTGGCCATGGCCAGGGTGTTGGAGAGCTTGACCCCAAAAGGAATCCCGACTTCCCGGGACAGGGCGAGGAGCCTCCGGAGCATGGGAACGGCGTCCTCCCACTGGAGGTCGTGGTCGAACACGCGGTCCGGGATCTCGATCTCCCGGAACCCGAGGCCGTGGAGGATCCGCCGGACCTCGTCCTTCCCAAGGAGCGTGGGGTTGAGCTTGACGAAGGTGGGAAGCCGCCGCTCCAGGAGGAGGTAGCGGGCGATGGCCTCGATCTCGTGGGGGGGGCAGCCGTGCATCGTGGACAGGGTCACGCTCGTGGCGACCTGGGGGGGGACCTCGACCTCCCCAAGCTCGGGGCGCACGCGCCGGGCTTCCGCGAGGAGCTCCCCGATCTCGTCCCGGGCGTCGGCAAGCCGGTCCATGAACGCCCGAAGGGGGGCGCTCGTGACGCCCTGGAGGTCGTAGCCCACGCTCATGTTGAACAGCGTCCCCACCAGCCCCCGGAACCCGAGCGCCCGGTGGAGGAGGTGGACGAGGACCCACGCCTTCACGTACTCCCCGGCGGACTCGGGGAGCCTGAGCTCCTGGGACCACTCGACGTTGTACCCCTCGTCGGCAGCGTCGATGCACGGCCGGGGGATCTGGAGCTCGTCCAGGATCTGGACCGTCTTGAGCTCGATGAACCGCCCGCCGCAGAGCCAGGCGGAGACGATGTTTTGGGCGAGCTGGGTGTGGGGCCCGGCCGCGGGCCCAATCGGGGTGAGGAGGGCCCTCCCGAACATCTCCGAGGCGAACAGGGGGGCGGGATCGGGGTCCCAGAACGCCTCCCGGGGGATCCCGTAGATCGAACCCCGGAAGGAGAGCTCGCGAAGAGCCCAGGAGAGGAGCGTCGCGAACGGAAGCGGCCTCATCCAATTCTCCCCCATAGTCTCCGGGCGGCGTCCCGGGCATGGGCGAGGGCCTCCCCCTCGTCCAGGCCGGTGACCGCCCCGTCCCGGAGCCGGGGGACCCCGGCGACGAGGACCGTCCGCGGCCGGATCCCCTCGGAGATCGCGCCGAACAGGAGGTGGGAGAGGAGGCTCCCCGCCCCAAGGGGCGTGGGCGGGACGTAGTCCCAGAGGACGAGGTCCGCCGCGTGCCCTGGGGCGACCTTCCCCATCGGGACCCCGAACGCCCGCTCGGCGAGGCGGTAGTTCTCCTGGAGGAGGGCGAGGAGCTCGCGGTCGGGGAGGGCGGTGGGGTCCCCGGTGGCGTGGTGGGCGAGGAGGCGGGCGGCCAGGGCCTCGGTGAGGAGGTCACACCCAAACCCGTCGGTGCCCAGGGCGACGCGGATCCCCTTCCCAAGCATCGCCCCCACCGGGGC
>JAOACA010000005.1:0-48258 GCA_026418075.1 Candidatus Bipolaricaulota bacterium
CTCTGGAAGAGCCAACCCGAACAGCCCGCGAGGAGGAGGGACAGCCCCACCACGCCGAGAACCGCAACGACTGTCTTCCGAGTCATCCCTCACCTCCTCACCAGCCCCTTGTGGTGAACGTGAAGATTTCCCACGGAGTCTGCGTTGGGAACACCGTGGTGTAGCCGTTGTTCGTGGCGATGGAGACGGCGTTGGCCGTGGTGACGTCGATGGCGAACGCCGCCCGCATTTCCCAGTGGTACATCCGGTGGGGCTGGAGGCGCTCCCAGGCGCTACCGGAGATCCCCGTGTACTGGGCGGAGGTGGCGTTGAGGACGCGAATGACGATCCCCGCCGTGTCCCCGTGGGGCATGTCCCAGAAGGCGAGCTGGTAGAACTGGGTGGTCCCGACGATGGCCGTGGGGGCCCAGGTGAATGTGGGGAAGAGGTCCACGTCCTTGGCCTCATCCGCGGGGGAGACGAGCCGCACGTCCCAGGTGGGAAGCGGGGTGCACGAGGCCTCCAGCGGCGCCGATTCCACGTTGCCTCGGTAGGCCACGATGCGGTACGTGGCCGTGACCCCCACCTGAAGATCGGGGGTGCTGTCGCGGTAAAGGTAGGTCGAGGCCCCTGGGGCGGCCACGGTGTAGAGGAGCCGGAAGTCGGCCTCGCCCGCAAGCTTGCGGTAGATCCGGTAACCGGTGATTGCTCCTCCACCGGTGTCGCTGGCTGACCGCCGCCAGCGGAGCTCGACGTACACGTTGCCCCCGGCGGGGGCTGCCGTGGGCTCTAGGCCGTAGAAGGCCACCTTCTTGTTGAGGGTCACCGCGAGGGCGGTCCGCGCCGGGATGAGCACCCCAAAGACAGCGTCGGTGAGGATGTTGGCCGTGGGCTCAAGGGGCGGGGCAATCGATACGGGGTCGGAGGCAGGGGTTACGTAGACCCGGTAGATCACGTGGGTTCGGTTTTCGTTGTAGTCGTAAACCACGACCTCAAACGTCGTCCACCCCGAGACCCCATAGGTGGCGGGGTTGATGGTGAGCGTTCCTGTCGTGTAGGTGTTGGTGCGGAGCTCCCGCGGGGCGGTGAGAAGGCTTGCCCCCGGCATCTTCCCGAACGCGGCGTAGATGTAGAGGATGTCGTTGGGGCCCTGGGCGTTGATCGTCACGTTGACCGGTCCGGAGACCGTGGCCCCCTCGCTGATCCCGGTGATCGTGACCGTGGGCGGGGTGAGGGACCAGTTGGGGTTCACCACCGGCTTCTGGACGATGTCCACCCGGGCCGTGCTCGCCACCTTCACCCCCTCCACCCGGGAGGTGGCGTGGCCGTCCTTCCGTACCTCAAGGACGTAGAGGCCCTCGGGGAGCACGAGCCGGTAGAAGCCCCGCCCGTCCGTGACCGTCGAGGTCCCGTAGTACGGCGAGCCCACGCTGTACATGGGGTTGGCGCCGCCCAAAGGCCAGGCCTTGACCGTTGCTCCAGCCACGGCCTCGCCGGAGAGGTGATCCGTGACGTACCCTTCCACGGTCCCCGTGGACGGCGCGGAGACAAACAGACACCCCGCCAGGAACGCCGCCCCCAGGGAGAGAAGAGCTGCAAACACCACTCTTGTCTTGGTCATCGTCGCCTCCCTAGAAGGTGAACGTCCAGCCCAGGGCGAGGCTCGCCGGCCCGCCCACGGTGACCCCGAGCACAAGGTCCAGCGTGAAGTTGGCCATGACCGGGACCTTCGCCACCGCCTCCAGCCGCCGCAGGCCAAACAGGGACCCCATCGGCTGGAAGTAGGACGTCAGGGTCAACGTGTACTTCCCGCCGCAGCAGCCCGCGCCGCAGAACCCGAGCTTCAGGTACTCGAACTCCGGCCCCTGGAAGATGTCCTCCTCCAGCAGGGCCTCCAGCGCGGCCACGTTCAGCGCGGTGAGGAGCTCCAGGTAGTTGCACTCCCCAAGGGCGCAGCGGACCTTGAACCCGTAGATCGCGATCCCCTGCCAGGTGTTCCCGACGAACACCGCGTCCCCGTACACCGCGAGGCACCCCTCGATCCCCTTCCACCGGGGGGTCACCGCCACCGTCTTCGCCGTCGTGGTGTACCGAACCGTGGTGTCGAAGGTCACCCCGCAGCAGAGGGGCACCCCCTTGAGGGTGAGGGAGAGGGCGTCAAACCCGGCCTTGGTGAACGTCAGCGCGCTGTCAAGGGTCACCCCACAACAGAAGGGGATTCCCGTGGCGTCGATCTTGAGGTTGGTGAAGGAGGACCCCCCCGGGAACGGGTCCACGGGGTAGGTCTTCGTGTACGTCCCGACCCCGGTGAAGGTGATCGTAAACGGGCTCAGGGACGCCCCGAACCCGGCGGCCAGGCTGACCTTCGTCCCCCCGAGGTCGGCCTTGGCCACGACCACCGCTCCCCCCGACGGGCCGCCGAAGAAGTACCCGGGGATCGTGGGCCCGACGTGGGCGGTGTAGAGGTCCAACTCCAGTCCGCCCCAGGAGAAGGTCGTCTTCCCCAGGGTGTACAGGTACGCGGGGGCCAGGGGGCCAAAGAGCACCGTCCACTCCGTCTTGGCCGGCCCGAACATCCCCCCGACCGTCACGGTCTGCCACACGTACCCATCCGTGCCGAAGAACTCTGCCGTCCCCCCCACCTTCCACCCGGACCAGTCCGCGGTCAGGGTGAGCTGGTTGTCGATGCTGATCGTGGGGAGGAGGTTGACTTTGGCCGACCAGCTGCCGCTGAACGTCATCTGGGCAGCCGCCACGGCCGACACGCACACCACAAGCGAGAGCCACAACCGTGCCTTCATCGTACCTCCTCGCCTCGGAGTTGAGACCTGAATCCAGCCTAAGCTGCAGACTCTCTTTCCGGTACCACCCCCCTTCCCATGGGCTAAGACGGCCCGAAGTATAGGGCGAACCCCACCCTGAGGTCAACAGAGGCAAGGAATTCCATCGATATCCGTTTTATTCTTTCTAGGTTAGGTTTAGAAATGCCCACTATTCTTGTTGACCCTGCGATTGCGTTGGGGATTGGCGCTCGGCGTCGGGCGGCGTACCATGGTGTACGCCATGCCGAGGGCGATCCTGTGGGAGCGGATAGGGGAGGAGCGCGTCCGGTGCGCCCTCTGCCCCCACCGCTGCCTCATCCCGCCCGGAGGGCGTGGGGTGTGCGGGGTCCGGGAGAACCGGGAGGGGACCCTCTACGCCCTCACCCACGGCCGCCTTGTCTCCCAGGCCCTGGACCCGATCGAGAAGAAGCCCCTATACCACTTCCTCCCCGGCTCCCTCGCCCTGTCCGTGGCCGCGGTCGGCTGCAACCTCCGCTGCGACTTCTGTCAGAACCACGTGATCTCCCAGTACCCCCGGGAGCACCCGGGGGCCGTCCCCGGCGAGCGGGTCCCCCCCGAGGCCGTGGTCCGGGCGGCGGAAGAGGCGGGCGCCCCGGCCATCGCCTACACCTACACCGAGCCCACGGTGTTCTTCGAGACGTGCCTCGAGATCGGGAAGCTCGCCCGCGCCCGGGGGATCCGGAACGTGTTTGTGACGAACGGCTACATGACCGCGGAGGCCCTGGGGGAGGCTCAGGGGTGGCTCGACGGGGCGAACGTGGACCTCAAGGCGTTCTCAGACGACTTCTACCGCCGCTACTGCGGAGGATCGCTCCAGCCGGTGCTGGATACGATCGGCCGGATGGTCGAGGCCGGGATCTGGGTCGAGGTGACGACCCTCGTCATCCCCGGCCGGAACGACTCCGAGGAGGAGCTCCGCTGGATCGCCCAGTTCCTCGCCGGCCTCTCCCCGGACCTCCCCTGGCACGTTTCCCGGTTCGTCCCCGCCTACAAGGTCCAGGACCGTCCGCCCACGCCGGTGGCGACCCTTCGGCGGGCGCGGGAGATCGGGCGCGAGGCGGGGCTCCGGTACGTCTACCTCGGGAACGTCCCCGGGGAGGGGGAGGACACGGCCTGTCCCTCCTGCGGCCGGGTCGTCCTCCGCCGGTACGGGTTCCGGGTTCTGGAGAACGCCCTTGTCGACGGCCGCTGCCCCGGCTGCGGGGAGGCCATCGCCGGCGTCTGGTCCTAGCGGCGGAGGGTGATCCGCCGCCGGTCCCCTCCCGCGTGCTCGAGGGTGACCCAGACTGCCCCCGGGGGAATTCGGTCGGGGATTCGGTCCGCCCACTCCACCGCCGTTACCCCCCGCGCGGGGGGGAGGAGCTCGTCCAGCCCGACCTCCGCGAGTTCCCGGAACGACCGGACCCGGTAGAGGTCGAGGTGGTGGAACGGGACCCGCCCCGCGTAGGAGCGGGCGAGGACGAAGCTGGGGGAGAGGAGGACGTCCTTCACGAAGAGGCCCCGGGCCAGGCCCCGGACGAACGTGGACTTCCCCGCCCCGAGCTCCCCCACCAGGGCCACGACGTCCCCGTCCCGGAGGGTGGGAGCGAGCTCGGCCCCCGCTTCTTCGGTCTCCTCGGCGCTGGCGGTGATGAGGACCCGTTCCATCTCAGGCCCGGATCCGAACCCCCAGGAGGCTCAGGCGGGCGAGGATCCGCTCCACCGCCCCGTCCACGTCGCCGGAAGCGAGGGTCCGCTCGGGGTCCCGGAACGCGACCTCGTAGGTGAGGCTGAGGTACCCCTCGGGAAGCCCGGCCCCCTCGTACCGGTCGTAGAGGAACGCGCTCTCCACGAGGGGCTCCCCGCGGATCGCCTCGGCCACCCTCCCCGCGGGGAGGTCGCGGGGGACGAGGAGGGAGAGGTCGCGCTTGGAGGCCGGGGCCCGGGGGAGGGGGCGGTGCTCCGCCGGCCGGGCGAGCTCCCGCAGGGCGGTGAGGGAAAGCTCGAACGCGAGCACCCGCCGCTCCCCGGGGAGGTCGGCGGTGAGGGCGGGGGCGAGCTCCCCCACCCAGCCGATCCGCCCCTGGGGCCCGTGGATTCCGGCCCGGCGGTAGGGGTGAAGCCGGGGGTCGTCGGTGTCTCCCAGGGTGACCCCCTCAACCCGGAGGGCGGCGAGGAGGGCGTCGAGGACGCCCTTGAGGTGGGCGGGGGTGAACTCGTCCTTCCCCGCGAGGGGGATCCCCGGCCGGCCGGCGAGGGCGGCCGCGGCCCGGTCCTCCTCGAGCACCTCCCCGCCCCGGCGGAGGAACACCCGCCCGACCTCGAACAGGGCGACCCCGGGAGCCCCGGCCTCGAGGTTCGCCCGCACCACCGCAAGAAGCCCGGGGAGGAGGCTCGCCCGGAGGCCCTCCGCCCCCTGGGCTAGGGGGTTCCGGACGAGGACCTCCGCCTCCCCGGCCGGGACAAGCCCGGGGGTGCAGACCTCGAGGAGCCCAAGGGAGGATAGGATTTCCCGGACCCGGTCGGCAAACGCCTCCCGGGGGTCCTTCCTCCCCACCCGGGGCTCGACCCGGGGAGCGGAGGCCGGGATCCGGTCGTACCCGTGGAGCCGGGCCACCTCCTCCACGAGGTCGATCTCCCGGAGGAGGTCCCCCCGGAACGGGGGAATCGCTGCCTCCCAGGCGTCGCCCCGGTCCCGAAGCCGCAGGCCGAGGCGGGTCAGGCCGTCCTCAACCTCGGCGGGCGGCACGGCGACCCCCAGGATCTCCGCGACGCGCCCCTTGCGGAGGGCGACGGTCCGGGGCCGGGCCGGGGAGGGGTAGACGTCCACCGCCCCCCGGAGGACCTGGACCGGCGCGTGGCGGGCGAGGACGGCGCACAGGCGGCGGGAGGCCACCTCGGCCATTTCTGGAGACAGCCCCCGCTCGAACCGGAGGCTGGCCTCGGTCCGGAGCCCGAGGGACCGGGCCCCCCGGCGGACCCGGACCGGGGAGAACGCCGCGGCCTCCAGAAGCACGTCCCGCGTCTCCGGGCCGATCTCCGTCTCCGCCCCCCCCATCACCCCCGCCACCGCCACCGGACGGTGGGCGTCGGCGATCACCAGGACCTCCGGGGAGAGCTCCCGCTCCACCCCGTCCAGGGTCCGGATCCGCTCCCCTGCCCGGGCCCGCCGGACGACGACCCGCCCTTCCGCCAGGCGCCGGTGGTCGAAGGCGTGCAGCGGGTGCCCGAGCTCGAGGAGGACGTAGTTCGTGGCGTCGACCACGAGGGACAGGGGCCGCATCCCCCCCTTGAGGAGTCGTGCCTGGAGGAGGAGCGGGGACGGCCGGTCGTCCACCCCCCGCAGAACCCGGGCCACGTACCGAGGGCAGTCCCCCGGGTCCTCGATCTCCACCGCGGTCGCGCGCTCCGCCCCCGGCGTGGCCTCGGGGAACCCAAGCTCCGGCTCCCGAAACGGCGTCCGGTAGAGGGCGGAGATCTCCCGGGCGATCCCGAGGACCCCAAGGAGGTCGGGGCGGTTGGAGGTGATCTTGAGGGAGAGGACCACGTCGGGGAGCTCCAAGAGAGGGGCGAGCTCGGCCCCCACGGGGAGCCCTGCGGGGAGGTTCCAGATCCCCGGGGACTTCGCCTCCAGGCCCAGCTCCTGCCGGGAGAGGATCATCCCCTCGCTCCGGACCCCGCGGATCGTGGCCTCCGACAGGGTCCCCCCGGGGAGGCGGGCCCCGGGGAGGGCGAGGGGGACGAGGCCCCCGGGGACCACGTTCTCCGCCCCGCAGACCACGGTCCGCGTCCCGGAGCCGGTGTCCACCGCGCACACGGAGAGGTGATCCGCTTTGGGGTGCCGCTCCACCCCTTCCACCCGGGCCACCACCACGCCCTCGACCGTCAGGTCCTCGACCCGCTCGACCTCGAGCCCGGCGATCGTCAACCGCTCGGCGAGCGCCTCCAGGGGGACCTCGGGGAGGTCCACGTACTCCGAAAGCCAGTTGAGCGAAGCCCGCACCGCGCCTCCTGTCTACAGCCCCAGGCCGAAGTAGAACACGGCCTCGCCCCCGGGGACGAGGGGCCATCCCACCCCGAGGATCACCTGGACGGCGGCGAGACCCCCGAGGAGCTCCAGGGTCGCCACCGCCTCCGCCCCGGCCTCGAGGTAGGCCGCGATTGTCTCCCCTTCCTGGCCCCTCTTCCACAGCCGGGCCCAGGAGAGGTACAGGCGCGGCCGGACCTCGGTCACCAGGGCTGCCCCCCCGAGGGAGTAGTCGGGCCGGAGGGGGGGAAGCCAGATTCCCAAGGAGAACACGGTCTTCCGCTCCCCCTGGGGGAGGGCCTCCCCCGGCAGGGTCCGGAGCTCGGTGAGGGCCGGAAGGAGCTTTTCGGGAGCGCCGGGGCTTGCGAGACCGAACCGCGCCCCGAGGGTGAGGTAGGCGTGGGGAAAGAGCCCGAGGAGGTGGGTGTGCCCAAGTTCCGCGGCCCACCCCACCCCGGGCAGCCAGAGGAGGGACAGCCCGCCGGCGTGGGCCCGGGCCAGGTTCTCCCCCCAGGCGAGGTCGAGCCCGAGCCCCCACTCCGGCCGCCGGCTCACGGTGAGGGTAAGCTCCCCCACCCGCTCCCAGTACGTCCCCGGCGTCCCGAGGGTCGGCCGGTTCCAGAGGTAGCGGGTGAAGGACAGGGCCCCGAGGAGGGTCTCTCCGAGGGCGGCCCAGCCGGAGAGGGCCCCCTCCCGGCCGTAGCGCACCCACCCGGCCACGGCGAGGGCCTGGGGGAAGATCCCCCACCCGAACCGGTCCAGGTACTGGATCGTCATTCCCTCGCTTTCGAGGTCGGGCCGGACGAGGTAGGCGTCCAGGGGGAGGGCGTTCCGATCGAGGGCCACGGTGAACTTCCGCGGCCAGGCGTTGTTGAGGCGGTCCACGTCGGGGGCCCGCCCGTCGGGGTCAACCACGGCCCGCACCACGGGGAACGTCGTCCGGAACTCGAGGGTTGCCGTTTCGGCCTCGGCGTCCCAGCGCGCCCGCTCCCGCTCCCCCTTCGGGCCCTGGACCTCCACCGTCACGGGCATGGCCCCAGTCCCCCTCCGGGAGAGCTGGACGACCGTGACGTGCTCCTCCCCGTCCCGGGACCGGGTCAGCCCGAGGGCGGCGTAGTCGGCCCACGCCTCCCCGTACACCCACGCCGCGAAGAACGGCCCCCAGTCCCGTCCCGTCTCCCCCTCGAGGAGGGCCTGGAGGTCGGAGCTCCCGAACCGCCCGGCCCTCCACCGGGCGTGGGCCTCCCGGAGGACCCGGTCGAACGCGTCCTCCCCGGCGAGGGCGGCCGCGGCCCGGAGGACGAGGTACCCCTTGTTGTAGAGCCGGTCCCCCGTCGCCTGCTCGTAGCGGACCTCGGAAAGGGGCTTGGCCAAGGCCTCGTCAAACCCCGAAAACGCCCGCTCCATGTACGGAAGCTCGGTCAAGTGCTCCCGGAGGTTCAGGAACCCCAGCTCCCGCTCGACGACCTCCTCCCCCAGGCCCCGCCCCTCGAGGGCGAACACGTTCCCCCCCGTGGCCCCGTACCGGTCCTCGAACCAGCGGATCGCCAGGTACTGGCTCGTCCCCTCCGAGAGCCAGTTTTCGGCGTCGAAGTCCACCCCGATCCCGATCCCCCACCACAGGTGGGCGAGCTCGTGGGCGAGGATGTACTGCCCGTACCGGGAGAGAACGCCCCGTGCGGTGAGGTCCTGGCGGCGGAAGTACCACCGGGGGAGGAACACGACCCCGTCGGCGGTCATCGCCACGCCCACCTCGTTGGGGTGCTCCACGAGGAGAACCCGCCCCTCCGGGTAGGCCCCGTACCGCTCCCCGTAGTAGGCGAGGATCTCCGGGACGTAGGTCGCCATCGTCCGGAGCTTGTCCTCGTCCCCGGGGAGAGCCACCCCCTCCACGGTGACCCCGGGGAAGGAGAGGGTGAAGGGGCGGACGGACCCTTGGGGGGCGAGGAAGAGGGAGATGGAGCGCACCGGGCCGGCGAAGCGGACGGTGTACCGGGTTTCCTTTTCTACCCGCTCCTCCGCCACTTCCCCGGGCAGGGCGGCGATCCACCCCTCGGGGACGGTGAGGCGGAGCCGGTAGTCGTGGGCGGGGAGGACGAACGGCCACCGGCCGTCCGTTGGGGACGCGGTGGGAACCGGGTGCCAGCCGAACCGCCAGGTGTGGACGTCCCCCAGCCGCCCCGGCTCCCCAAGCCACAGGTGGGGAAACCTCGTCCGAAACTCGATTACGATCTCCCCGGGCCCCCCCGGGAGGGGCACCCGGAGGAGGACGTCCCCCAGGGAGTAGGTCTGGAGCGTGGGGGGCGCGGGGAGGAGATCGTAGGGGAGCTCCGTCTCCCCTCCCGGCGTCGCCCACGCCACCCGCTCGATCTCTGTCCACGCCGGGTCGAAGCCGGCGACGTACGTCCCGTCCTGGACGAGGGGGGAGACGTAGGGGTTGGGCTCCCGGCCGAGGTTCCCCAGGAGGGCAAACCACGCCTCGGCCAAGGACCCCTCGACCGCGATCCGCATCGTCCCGGATACCGTGTGGTCCCCCGGAGAGAAGGCGGCCTCGATCGTCACCGGGGCCGAAGAAGCGGCCGCCGCCAAACTTCCCAATACGCACAGGATGAGGGTTCTCAACGGTTCTCCTTTGGTTCGCTTGGGCCCTCGCCCCGGGCCTCGGGGAGGAGGGTGAGGCGGAGGGCGTGGATCTCCCGGGCGCTCGCCCGCTCGACCGCGATCTCCGCCCGGCCCACCCGGAGGGTGGTTCCCGGCTCGGGGATGTCCCCGAGCTTCTCCAGCACGAGCCCGGCCATGGTCACCGCCTCGCTTTCCGGGAGATCGAGGCCCAGGGTTCGGTTCACCGTCCGGACTTCCGCGTCCCCGTCCACGATCGCCTCGGTGGGGGAGAGGCGCCGGATGAGGGGCCGTGGCCGTCGCCGGTCGTACTCGTCCTCGATCTCCCCCACGATCTCCTCGAGGATGTCCTCCAGGGTCACGATCCCCGCCACCCCCCCGTACTCGTCCACCACCACCGCCATGTGGGACCGCTCCTGTTGGAACTCCCGGAGGAGAGCCCCGATGGGTTTTGTGGTGGGGACGTAGGACACGGGCCGGAGGAGGCCGGTCAGGCCGAGGTCGGTCCGGCAGGCGGCGAGGTGGGGGAGGAGGTCTTTCGCGTGGAGGATCCCGATCACGTTGTCCGGGGACCCCTCGTAGACCGGGTACCGGGAGTGACCGTCGGAGACGATGAACGCCACCGCCTCGGGCAGGGGGGTGGCCACGTCGATCGCCTTGACCTCCGTCCGAGGGACCATGACCTCCTCGGCGGTGATCTCGTCCAGGGCGAGGATCCGCCGCATCATGAGCCCGTGCTCCTTGGAGAGAGCCCCCCGCTCCTCCCCAAGTTCAAGGATCGACACGAGCTGGTCCTTGGAGAGGGGGGTCCTCTCCCGGCGGAAGAACTCCACCCCAAAGGGCTGCACCAGGTGGGCCGCCGCCCCCCGGAAAAAGCGGACCACCGGGCGGCTCAGGCGCGTCAGCCGCCACACCGGCACCACCACCGCGAGGGCCACCGCCTCGGCTCGGTTCCGGGCCAGGTTCTTCGGGGTGATCTCCCCGATGAGGAGGAGGAACACGGTGAGCACCACCGTGGCCAGAAGCCCCGTCACGTAGGGGGGGAGGCTCGGCGGAAGAAGCCGGAGGAAGAGGAGGGTGGCCAGGCTCGAGGCGGCCACGTTCACGAGGTTGTTGTAGACGACAAGGCAGGTGATGAACTCGCCCGGGTCCCGGAGGAGGTGTTCAAGGGCCCGGGCCTTGGGGGACGATCCGGCCCGGCGGAGGAGGTGGAACACCCGCAGCTCAGAAATGGACGAGAGGGCCGTCTCCGCCGCGGAGAAGAACGCGGAGAGGATCAAGAGAAAAAAGAGGATGATCCCTTGCGATTCCGGACTCACGCCTCCGTCACCTCGGCCGTATTATAGGCCCTGTTTCACCTTTCGCTTCTCCCTGGGCGGTTCCCGCCGCGGGCCGTAGACTTACGCCCGTGTTTGAATCCCTGAGTGCGCGGCTGGGGGAGGTGTTCCGCCGGCTCCGGGCCCCGGGCCGGCTGACCGAGAAGGAGGTCGAGGCGGGGCTGCGGGAGATCCGGCAGGCGCTGCTGGCCGCCGACGTCCACTACGGGGTGGCCCGGGACCTCCTCTCCCGGGTGGCGGAGCGGGCGGTGGGGGAGCGGGTGGTCGAGTCCCTGACCCCGGCGGAGCAGCTCCTGGCGATCGTGCGGGCGGAGATGGCCGCGGCGATGGGGGGCTCGGCGGCGAAGCTCCGCCTCTCCGGCCGGCCGGCGCTCGTCCTCCTGGTGGGGCCCGCGGGGTCGGGGAAGACGACGACCGCGGGGAAGCTGGCCCGCCACCTCCTCAAGCGGGGCCGGCGGCCCCTCCTCGTCTGCGCCGACCCCCAGCGCCCCGCGGCCGCGGAGCAACTGGCGACCCTCGCGGCTCGCGTCGGGGTCCCGTTCGCCTCCGCTGTGGACGACCCCGTGGGGGAGGTGGCCGCGGCCGCCGACCGGGCGCGGCGGGAGCTCCTGGACCCGCTGGTCGTCGACACGCCCGGGTTTCCGCCCGGCGTCCAGCCGGACCCGTTCCTTGGGGAGCTCGTGAGGGCCCTCGCTCCCGGCGACGTCCTCCTCGTCCTCGACGCCCTGGCCGGCCAGGAGGCGGTGCGGATGGCCGAGGCGTTCCTCCCCCTGGGGGTCACGGGCCTCGTCCTCACCAAGCTGGATGGGGACGCCCGGGGTGGGGCGGCCCTTTCCCTTCCCAGTCGGCTCGCGAAGCCGATCCTGTTTGTTGGGGTGGGGGAGCGGCCGGAGGACCTGGAGCCGTTTGAGCCGGAGCGGATGGCGGACCGGATCCTCGGGTTTGGGGACCTCGCGGGTCTGGCGGAGAGGCTCGCCGAGGCGGGGGGGGAGGCGGCCGCGGCGAGCGCGGCCCGGGTCCGGGAGGGGACGTTCACCCTCGAGGATTTCCTCACCCAGCTTGAGGCGATGGGCCGGGCCGGGCCGTTGGACCAGCTCCTCGCCCGAATCCCAGGCCTGGGGAAGGTGGCCCAGGAGGAGGAGCTGGAGCGGGAGCTTCGGCGGGCGCGGGCGATCATCCAATCGATGACGGTTGAGGAGCGGCGGAACCCGCATATAATCGGAGCCAGCCGCAAACGGCGCATCGCCCGGGGGTCGGGGACCACCGTTCAAGAGGTGAACCAGCTCCTTTCCCAGTACGAGGGGGCGCGGCGCCTGGTGCGGGAGCTTGGGAAGCGGCGGCTCCCCCCGGGGTGGGGGAGCCCCGCAAGATGAGGTGATGGAATGGTCAGGATCAGGCTCATGCGGGTGGGCAAGCGCAAGCAGCCCAGCTACCGGATCGTGGTGATGGACAGCCGGACGAAGCAGGGGGGGCGGACCGTGGCCACCTTGGGCCACTACAACCCGCTTTCCGAGCCGGCGGAGGTGACGGTGGACACCGCGGCGGCCTTGGCCTGGCTCCGGCGCGGGGCCCAGCCCTCGGACGCCGCCCGCCGGCTCCTCGCCCAGGCGGGGGTCCTCCAGGCGTGGCACGAGGCCCGGTCCGGGAAAGGTGCTGGCTGAGCTCGCCCGCTACCTCCTCCGGGCGGTGACCGCCCGCCCGGCCGAGGCCCAGGTCGAACACATCCGTTCTGGCGACGTCGACTTCCTCTTCTTCCGCGCCGGGGGCTCCGAGAAGCTTGCCCCCCGAGACCAGGAGGCCCTGGCCACCGTGGTGGAGCGGATCGGGGCCCGGGCCGGGTGGACCGTGATCGCCGACTGGAAATGAGGTTCGACGTCGTCACCCTGTTCCCGGAGATGCTCGTCCCCTTCGCCTCCGAGGGGATCCTCCGCGGGGCGCAGGACAAGGGGCTTCTCGAGATCCACCTCCACGACCTTCGGCTCTTTTCCCCGGATCCCCGGGGCCTGGTGGACGACCGGCCGTTTGGGGGAGGGGCGGGGATGGTGATGCGGCCCGAGCCGTTCGTCCGGGCCCTGGAGGCCATCACGGGGGAGATCGGGCGGCGGCCGTACGCGGTCCTCCTCTCCGCCCAAGGGATCCGGTTCACCCAAGAAGTGGCCAAGGACCTCGCGCGGAGGGGGGCGGTGGCCCTCCTCTGCGGCCGGTACGAGGGGGTGGACGAGCGGGTGGCCCTCCTGTGCGACCTCGAGCTCTCGATTGGGGACTTCGTCCTGGCGGGGGGGGAGCTCGCCGCGGCGGTGGTCGTGGAGGCGACGGCGCGGATGGTGCCGGGGGTGGTGGGCCGGCACGAGTCGGCGGCCACGGACTCGTTCTACGCGGGACCGGTCCTCGGCTACCCCCAGTACACCCGGCCCCGGGTGTTCCAGGGGATGGAGGTCCCCCCGGTCCTCCTCTCCGGGGACCACGAGAAGATCCGGCGGTGGCGGGAAAAGGAGGCGTGGAAGAAGACCCTCCGGAACCGCCCCGACCTCGTGGGGCTGAAGACCCCTTCTTCGCCCCGCCCAACCTAGCTGTACTCCTCCGGCGTGCTCTGCGTCGCGAGGGGGGATCTGCAGCTCTTGGATCTGTACGTGCTCGTCGTGCGGCTTGTGGGCGTCTGGCTGGCGTTCTCCGGGGTGATCTACCTCTCCATGCTCCCTGGCGTCGGGGTGGACCTCCTGGCTGCCTGGGCGGTGTCCGTTGGGGTGTATGGGACCACGGCGTTTTTGTTGCTCCGCTACCCACGTGCCATCGCGCGGTGGCTGGCGCGCGAGGACGGGGAGAAAACCCTCGCCCTCGGATTGGGGGCGGGCGATCTCCAGTCCGTTCTTGTGTTCGCGATTGGGTTCTACCTGATCGTCACGGGCGTTCCGTCCCTGGTGGCCGCCCTGGTCCCTCAGCCGTACCAACCGGGGAGCCGGTGGCAGGAGGTGGTGCGGCCCGGAGTTCCAATCCTCGTGGGGGTTCTCGTTCTGACCCGGAGGCGGTGGCTGCCCGCACTGGTCCGGGCCGTTGAAGCATGGCGGAAGTCCCGAGAGGACTAGCCCCGCCTCGTGCGGTCGAGCCAGGCCTGGAGGATGAGGACGGCGGAGAGGGCGTCCGCCCGCCTCTTGCGGGCCCGCTGGGATAGCCCTCCCTCGCGCATCGCCCGCTCGACCTCCGCGGACGTGAGCCGCTCGTCCACGTAGTGAACGGGAAGGCCAGCCTCTTGGGCTATCGCCTCGGCGAGCTCGCGGGCCTTCTTCGCCTGATCCCCCTCCGTTCCGTCCATGTTCAGAGGGAGCCCGACCACGATCGCCTCCGCCCCGAGCTCTCGCGCCAGCCGGGCGAGGTGGAGGGCGTCTTCGGGGGGCGACCTCCGGGTGCAGACCCCGTGGGGGCTCGCGATCGTCCCCGTCTCGTCGGAGACGGCGATCCCCACCCGCCTGTCCCCGATGTCGAGGCCCAGGGCCCGCATCCCTAGCCCTTGGCGAGGAGGGAGAGGGCCCGCCGGATGAGCTCCTCCACCGAGGCGTCGGGGGCCTCGCGGAGGAGCCGCTCCACCGCCCGGCGGGCCTCGGCCTCGGGGAACCCGAGGACCTTCGAGGTCAGGGCCTTCAGGACGACCTGGGCCTTCTCCCCCTGGGGGGAGGGCGCGGCGGGTGCCCACCGGGCGAGCTTCTCCGAGAGCTCGACCATCACCCGCTGGGCGGTCCGGCGGCCGATCCCCTTGACCCCGTCCAGGGCGGAGAGGTCGCCCCGCCGCACCGCCGCCGAGAGCTCGGCGGGGGGAAGGGCGGACACGAGCCGGAACGCGAGTTTCGGGCCGACCTGGGGGACGGAGAGGAGGGCCACGAACATCTCCCGCTCCTCCCGGGTCGCAAACCCCCAAAGCTGGAGCCCGTCCTCCCGGAGGACGAGGTGGGTGTACAGGCGGGCGGCTTCCGCCCCCCGAAGCCCGGCGGCCGTCCGGGCCGGAACCGAGACCTGGAGCCCAAGGCCCCCCACGGCGAGGACGAGGGACTCCTCCCCCGCCTCGACGACCGGCCCCTCAACGAACTCGATCATCCCACCCGCGGCGGGGGCTCCGTTCGGGCGAGGGAGGAGAGCTCGGAAAACGCCCGCTCCACGTTCTCCTCTTCCCCGACGAGGAGGAGGGTCACCGCCCCACTGCCCGGCCCCACGCCCCCGCTTCCGAGGTGGTGGGCCCGGACCCCGTAGAGGAGGGCGGCCGCCTCGACCTCGGTCACGACCGTGCCCACGAGGGGGAAGAGCCCCACCGGTCCTCCCATGGCGCGGGCCACCCTCCCGATCCCCAGTTCAGGGACGAGCTCGGACACGAACCCGTGGATCGACTTCGCGCACGAGATCGGGATCACGAGCTCCACCCCCCGGGCGAGGGCCGGAGCGATGAGCTTCCCCACCGTTCCCCCCGCCGGGGAGGCCATGAAGACGCCGCACACCCCGGACGGATCGAGGACGTTTGCCCCCTTGATGAGGATGTCCCCTGCCTTGAGCTCTGCCACGACCTCGTCCAAGGAGAGATCCACCGGCTCCCCTCGGCGGAGGACGAGGGGTTTCGCCTGCCGGTCGGGGGGAAGCCAGGCGAGGGCCTCCCCGATGTAGCCTGCGCAGAACCGCTCCCGCTCGATCGCCCGCCCGAGGAGCTCCTCGGCCACGTAGGCGTTCGTTGTCCCCAAGGTGACGACGATCACGCCCTCCCTCCGCGCCCGCGCGACCGCGGGGAGCTGGGCCACCCCCCGGGCGATGAGCCGCCGCGCCGCTCCCGGTGGCAGGACCACAAGCGCCCTGGTTGCGTTCCCGTCCCCGCGCATGCTATAACACTAGCCAACGCGGCAACCTTCGGCAAAGGGGTGATCGGATGGTCTTCACGCGCGAGCAGTACGAGCGGGAGCGGCGGGAGTTCCGGTGGGACATCCCCCCGGGGTACACGATCGCGGGGGCGGTGGACGGCCACGCCCGGGCCCACCCGGACAAGCCGTGCGTCCTGTGGGAGTCGGAGAAGGGGGAGCGGCGGACGATGACCTGGGGGGAGCTCTCCGAGCTCTCGAGCCGGTTTGCGTCGGTCCTCCAGGGCCTGGGGGTGCGGAAGGGGGACCCGGTGATGCACATCTTCCCCCGGATCCCCGAGGCGTTCGTGGCCCAGATCGGGACGTTCAAGGCCGGCGGGGTGGCCGTTCCGGGGACGGACATGCTCCGGGCCAAGGACATCGTCTACCGCTCCGAGACGGCTGGGGCCCGGGTGGTGATCGCCCATGTGTCGACGATCGGCGAAGTGGAGGAGGTGCGGGGGAAGTGCCCGCTGGAGCAGTTCATCTTGATCGGGGGCGAGAAGCCCGGGTGGATCTCGTTTGAGAAGGCCCTCAAGGACGCCCGGCCCACGGCCCCCGTCCCCCTCACCGCCCAGGACCCCCTCACGATCAACTTCACCTCCGGGACCACGGGGAACCCCAAGCCCGTCATGCACCGCCACCGCTGGATGTACGGGCACTTCCGGATCACCGCCCGCTACTTCTGGGGGGCGAGCCCCGACGACCTCATCTGGGCCACGACCGCCCCGGGGTGGGCCAAGTGGTACTGGGCCCCGATGGGGGTCGGCCTGACCGTGGGCTGCACCCAGCTCATGTACCACGGCCGGTTCGATGCCGAGCGGTACCTCGAGCTCCTCGCCCGCTACCCGGTGACGAAGCTCTGCGCCACCCCCACCGAGTACCGGATCATGATCCAGCTTCCGGACCTTGGGAAGCGGAAGGTGGCCCTGCGGGACGCGGTCTCGGCCGGGGAGCCCCTGAACGCCGAGGCGATCGAGGTGTTCCGGCGGGCGTTTGGGATCACGATCCGGGACGGGTACGGCCAGACGGAGTCGGTGTGTTTGGTCTGCAACCCGCCAGGCCTCCCGGTGAAGCCCGGCTCGATGGGCCTCCCCACCCCGGGCCCGAACGCGACCCCGATCGACGAGGAGGGGAACCCGGTGGGCCCCGGCGAGGTGGGGGAGATCGCCGTCCCGGTGGGGAACCCGGGGATTTTCGACGGGTACTGGAAGGACCCCGCCCTCACCGCCCAGGTCCTCTCCGGGAAGTGGTACCGGACCGGGGACCTCGTCCGGGTGGACGAGGACGGGTACTTCTTCTTCGAGGGCCGGGCCGACGACGTGATCAAGGCCTCCGGGTACCGGATCGGGCCGTTCGAGGTCGAGGACGCCCTCGTCTCCCACCCGGCGGTGGTCGAGGCGGCGGTGGTGGGGGCCCCGGACCCCGTGCGGGGGCAGATCGTGAAGGCGTTTGTGGTTCTCGCCAAGGGGTACCAGCCCTCCGAGGCCCTGGTGAAGGAGCTCCAGGAGCACGTGAAGGCGGTCACCGCCCCCTACAAGTACCCCCGGGCGATCGAGTTTGTGACCGAACTTCCCAAGACCTCAAGCGGCAAGATCAAGCGGGCCGAGCTGCGGAAGCGGGAAATGGAGAAGGCCAAGGGGGGAGGCTAGTGGACGAGGCGGGGCTCGTTCAGGCAGCGGTTGCGGCCCGAGGGCGGGCCTACGCCCCCTACTCCCGGTTTCCTGTGGGAGCGGCGCTCCTCGCCTCCGACGGCCGGGTCTTCACCGGCTGCAACGTGGAGAACGCTTCCTACGGCCTCACCGTGTGCGCCGAACGGGTGGCCCTGTTCAAGGCCGTCTCCGAGGGAGCGCGGGAGTTCCTCGCCCTCGCCGTCGCCTGCGGGGACCGCCCCTGTTCCCCCTGCGGGGCCTGCCGCCAGGTCCTCCGGGAGTTCGCCCCCGACCTCCCGGTCCTGCTTGCCGATGGAGAAGGGAAGAGGTGGGAGAGGACGAGCCTCTCCCACCTCCTTCCCCGCAGCTTCGGACCCTCCGACCTCGGGTCCTAGAGAACCTTCATTGCCAACGAGAGGTTCAGGTCAAGCGACCACCCCGGCGCGGTCGGGCCCTTGGCCAGCGCCACACCGATCCCGATCTGGGCCTTCCCCCAGGTGAAGGAGAGCTGGCCGCTTGCCGTGATGGAGTCCGCGGGGGCCTCCCCCGGCGCCTTCCGCCGCTGGAAGAGCACCTTTCCCTGGAGGGCCGCGGTGGGCCCGAGTTCCTGCTCATACGAAGCGGTGAAGCTCAAGGTGTGCTCGTTGGCGATGTTGAAGGGTCCCTCGGCGGCCGCCCGGAGGAGGAGCTGGGCCTCGGGGGTCGGGGCGAACGCTGCGTCGGCGGACAGGGTCAGGACCACATCCCGGCTACCGCCCGTCGGATCGAGGAGCTCGTAGCCCAGGCCCCCTTGGACTGCCCACCCGCAGTAGCGCTCCTGGCCGGTGGCGAGGACGACGTCCTCGACCGCGAGGACCGTCCGCGGGTCCACGGTGGCCTTCGTGGCCCGCTGGACGAGGACCACGAGCGCCGCGGCGAGGTCCTTGGCCGCCTGCTCGCGGGTCTTGCCGGCCGCGTACTCCGCCCACTTGCCGATCTCGTTCCCCATCGCCAGGAGGTAGTCATCGGGCAGGTCCTGGGAGATGACCTTCCGGGCGAGGAGGAGTTTCTGGATTCGGAGGGCCTTCGCAAGGGGGGTGACGTTGGCGAACCGTCCGTAGCCGGCCCCTAGGCTCACCGTGGCCCCCAGCTGGGGCTGACCGGTGGCGTATCCGAGCTGGATTCCTCCGAACCCAAAGTACGGTTCCCCGGAGGCGAAGTAGTACCGCAGGGCGTGCGCAGCCTGGGCGGTGATCGTTTTGGGGACAAAGTTTACGAACCCCAGCTCGCCCAGGGCTGTGACGGTGTAGCCGAAGTTGGGCGAGTCCAGGAACCGGGTGTGGTCGAGGCCGATTCGGCCGGCGTTCACGTCCACACCGGGGGTGGCGGGGTCCTCGAAGTACCGGTACGTTCCGGTCAGCCACAGGCTGGTGAGGCTGGTCCTGGGCTGCCGGTAGTCACACAGGGTCACGGCCCCCGCCACGCTCAGCCCGACGAGGGCCACCCCCACCATGGTGCTGACAACCGCTCGCTTCAGCATCGTTCCCTCCTTGTGCGTTCTTCCTGCGCTTGGATGCAGGGCCCCCGATTGTACCAAGGGAAAGGCGCCGCGGGCCCAGAGGAGGCCCCGGGGTTCCCACCCCACGGAGGCCCGGGTAGCATGCCCCCGATGGGGTACGTGAAGTTCCTCGGGACAGCCGGGGCGCGGTTCGTCGTCGCCCGCCAGCTCCGCTACTCGGCCGGGACGTGGATCGAGCTTGGGGGGACCGAGCTCCTCCTCGACCCCGGCCCGGGGACCCTCCTCCGGGCCCGGAAGAGCCGGCCCCCCCTCGATCCGTTGAAGCTCCAGGCCATCCTCCTCTCCCACAAGCACCTCGACCACTCGACGGACGTGAACGTGATGGTCGAGGCGATGGCCGACGGCGGCTATCGGCGGCGGGGAGCGCTCTTCGCCCCGGCCGATGCCCTGGAGGGGGACGATCCGGTGGTCCTCCGCTACGTCCGGCCGTTCCTCGAGCGGATCGAGACCTGGGACTGTGGCCGCGAGCACGCGGTGGGGGCCGTGCAAATTCGGCCCGTCCCCCACGGCCACGGGGCGGTGGAGACCTACGGCCTTGTCCTCGCCTCGCCCGAGGGGCGGGTGGGGTTCGTCACCGATGGCCGGTTTGACCCCCAGCGTGCCGCGGACTACGCCGGGTGTGACCTCCTTGTCCTCAACGTGGTCCTCAAGGACTGGAAGCCGGACGTGGACCACCTCAGCCTCCCCCAGGCCGGGGAGCTCATCGCCGCCGTCCGGCCGCGGCTTGCGGTCCTGACCCACTTCGGGACGACGATGCTCCGGGGGAACCCCCGGGTGCTCGCGGCGGGGCTGGGGGAGCGGCTCGGGATCCCCGTCCTCGCCGCCGACGATGGGATGACCGTGGACGCCTCCCGCTGGGGGGGCGGTGTTGCCCCTCCCACGGAGGGGTGACACAATGGCCCTTCAAGGAGGTACTGATGAAGAAGAGCGTCGTGGGTGGGTTGGCCGTTCTGCTCCTGGGGCTGGGAGGCTGTGGGCCCGCGGTTCCCCCCGGGGAGGGGCCGGTGGCCCTGTGCATCTACTCCCCCGTCCAAGGGGAGGCCCCCCTCCAGGTCACGTTCGACGGGACGCTCTCCACTCCCCCCGGATCCCAGATCACGAGCCTCCGCTGGGACTTCGGGGACGGGGCGAGCGCGACCGGGGCCGTGGTCTCCCACTGGTACCGGGAGGAGGGGACGTACTCTGCCCGGCTCACGGTGACGGATGCCCAGGGCCGCACGGGAACAACCGTGGTCCCGGTGATTGTGGGGATCTCCTACCCCCTGGACGTCCTCGAGTGGCGGGTGGAGGAGATCTACTTTGGGACGAAGGTCTCCGGCCGGGTGCGGAACATCGGGGACCGGCGGATCAACGAGGGCCGCGTGGCGGTCCGGTTCTACGACAAGGACTGGAACCTCGTCCGCGAGCGCTCGAAGATCCTCGGTGACCTCGCCCCGGGCCAGGAACAGATCTTCGAGATCACGACCGACCTTCGCCCGGTGGAGATCGGCGGAACCCCCCACCACGCGATCTACACCGAGGTCATCCACACTGACCACCCGCTGTCGGGGCTGGGAGGCCTCTAGGGAAGGGCGATCCCGCACTGGGCGAGGAGCTCGAGGAGGTGGGGGAGGTCGCGGATTGCCACGGCCCACACCCCGACCACCTTCCCCCGCTCGTCCACGAACGCGGTGAACGGGTAGCGGAGGTTGTCGGACCTCTGGTAGTGGCGGGTCACGGCCGCTCCGGGGTCGTGGACGATTGGGAACGTGATCCCCCGCTCGGCGAGGGTTTTAGGGACCTCGGGCCACCGCTCCGGGCAGACCCCGACCACGGCGACCCGGTCCCCGTACCGGCGGTGGAGCTCCTCAAGCACGACGAGGTCGTGCTTGCACGCCCCGCACCACGTGGTCCAGAACGCGATCACCATCGGTCTTCCCCGGGCGTTGTTGGTGGAGAACGCGCCCACCCCGGAGAGGGAGAACGCGGGGGCCTCCTCGCCCACGATGGGGAAGAGCCCCTCCCCGGGCCGGCCGCCCCGGGGGGTGGAGAGGAACGCCAGGACGAGGAACACGGCCAAGGCCAGGCCGAGGAGGCGGAGGTCCACTAGCCCCTCCCGCGGGCGGCCTGGGCGAGCTGGCCGAACGCCAGGCCCCCGTCCCCGGGCGGGACGAGGCGGTGGAGGAGGAGCCGGAGCCCCGCCCCCTCCACCGCGGACCGGACCGTCGAGGCGATCGCGTCGTTCACCGCCACCCCCCCGGTGAGGCCCACCGCCCCGATCCCCTCCCGCCGGGCCGCCTCCACCGCCAGCTGCGCCAGGCCCCGGGCAAGGGTGGCCTGGGCGGTGGCGGCGAGGTCGGGCAGGCTCGCCCCTTCTTCCCGAAGCTCGACCAGGCTGCGGAACAGGGCCACGGTGTCGAGGACGGGCCGCCCGCCCACCTCCCGGAAGGCGAGCGGAACGTCCAAGGGGCTTCCCCCCGCGGCCACGGCCTCGAGCCGCATCGCCGGCTCCCCCTCGTACGTCCGCTCTCCCGCGATCCCCAGCCACGCCGCCACCGCGTCGAGGAACCGCCCCGCGCTCGTCGTGGGGGGGCAGTTCACCCCCCGCTCGATCTGGAAGAGGGCGGCTTGGAGCTCCTTGGGCGGGAGGCCTGCGGCGGCGGGATCGAGCCCCGCCGCGCGGAGGTAGCTTGCCGCCATCCGCCCCGGCCGGAGGGTCGCGAGGTCCCCCCCCGGCAGGGGAACGGGGGAGAGCGAGGCGGCCCGTCTCCAGGCGCCCCTCCGCCACACGATGACCTCCCCCCCCCACGCCGTCCCGTCCTCCCCGTACCCGTAGCCGTCGGCGGCGATCCCCACGAGCTCCTCCGCGCCGTGCTCCGCACCGAGGCCCGCGACGTGGGCGACGTGGTGCTGGATCGGCACCGCCTCCCCAAGCTCGCGGGCCAGGCGCGAGGTCGGGAACCGGGGGTGGAGGTCGCAGGCGATCCGCCGGGGGAGCGGGATCCCCGTGAGGCGGAGGAGGTGGTCCAACGCCTCCCGGAGGAAGTCCGCGGTCGCCACGTGCTCGGTGTTCCCGATGTGCTGGGAAAGGAACGCCCGCCCGCGGGCGTAGACCCCGACGGTCACGTTGAGGTCGCCCCCCAGGGCGAGGAGGGGTTCCTCCCCAAGGTCCACCGGGATCGGCTCGGGGACCCAGCCCCGGGACCGGCGGAGGAAGGTGGGGACCCCGGCGGAGAGGCGGACGACGGAGTCGTCGCACCGGGCGGCGATCCGCCGGTTGTGGAGGAGGAACGCGTCGGCGACCCCGGCGAGCTCGGCGAGGATCCGGTCGTCGTCGATGAGCATCGGTTCCCCCGGGAAGTTCGCGCTCGTCATCACCAGGGGGAACGGGAGCGCCGCGAGGAGGAGGTGGTGGAGCCCGGTGTAGGGGAGCATCACGCCTACGGTGTGGAGCCCGGGGGCCACGGACGGGGCGAGGGCCCCGGGCCGGGAGGGGAGGACGACGATCGGCCGCCTCGGGGAGCGGAGGAGCTTCCACTCCTCCTCCGCGGGGGAGGCGAACGCGGGGACCTGGTCCTCCCGGGCCATGACGGCAAACGGCTGCCCCGACCGACCGAGCCTCCGCCGGAGCTCGGCCACCGCCGCCTCGGCTGTTGCGTCGCAGGCGAGGTGGGTCCCCCCCCAGCCCTTGACGGCGACGATCCTCCCCGCCTGGAGCGCCCGCTGGGCCAGGGCGATCGGGTCCCCCTCCCGGAGCTCGCCGTCCTCCAGGTAGCGGAGCTTTGGGCCGCAGGCCGGGCAGGCGATCGTCTGGGCGTGGTACCGGCGGTTCAGGGGATCGGTGTACTCCCGGGCGCAGTCCGGGCACATCGGGAAGTCCCGGAACGCCGTCCGGGGCCGGTCGTAGGGGAGGCCTTCGATGACCGTGAACCGGGGGCCGCAGTCGGTGCAGCTCGTGGCCCAGTAGCCGTGGTACCGGCTTTTGGGGTTGGCGAGATCCCGAAGGCAGGGGACGCAGGTGGCGACGTCGGGGGGGAGCGCCCCCGCACCGCCCTCCCCGTCCGTGGAGGGGAGGATCCGGAACTCCCCCTCCCCGTTGGGGGGGAGGCCCTCCACCTCCAGGGCCTCGACGACCGCCAGGGGGGGAGCGTCGCGGCGGAGGGCAACGAGGAACTGCGCTACGGCCGCCGGGGCTCCCTCGACCTCGACTTCCACCCCCGCGTCCCCGAGGTTGCGGACGAACCCTCCAAGGCCGTGGCCGACCGCGGTCCGGTAGACGAAGGGGCGGAAGCCCACCCCTTGGACGGTTCCCCGCACGCGGATCCTCTTCCGGACGCGCTCCTCCATCGATGGGGGAGTATACCCGGCGGCACCGGGGCCCCCTCGCCGGCTCCCCTCTGTCCCTCAGGGCGCGGACGGGGGAGGTTGGCGGGGGAGGCCACGGGGGCTGGAATCGGGGGCGCATGGTGCGGGCCGAGGTGGACACGGGGGCGGTGCGGGGGAACCTGGAGCGGCTCCGGGGTTGGCTTCCCCGCCGGGTGGCGATCCTGTTCGTCGTGAAGGAGGACGCCTACGGCCACGGGCTCCTCCCCGTGGCCCGGGCGGCCCGGGGCCTCGTCGACTGGTTTGGGGTCGCCCACCTCGGGGAGGCCCGCGCCCTCCGCCAAGCCGGGTTCCCCGAGCCGATCTTCATCATGACCCCCCCCGTAGGGGCGGCCCTCGTCGCGGCGATCCGCGAGGGCTACCACCTCCCCGTGGGCGACAGCGGGATGATCCCCGAGCTTGAGGCCGCGGCCGCCCGCGCCGGAAAACGGGCCCTCGTCCACCTCGAGGTGGACACGGGGATGGGCCGGTTCGGGCTCCTCCCCGAGGAGGTCGACCGGGCCCTCGAGCTTCTCCACCGGGATCGGATCGAGGTTGTGGGGGTCTACTCCCACCTCTCCTCGGCCAACGGCCGGTCCCCGGAGGACCTCCACTTCACGAGGGCCCAGGTGTGGTGGTTCCGCCAGGTCCTCCAGGAGTGGGAGCGGCGGGGGGTCGAGATCCCCTGGCGGCACCTCGCCAACTCCGCGGCGGTGCTGGCGTTTGACGAGGCGACGGCCCCCCCTTTGAACATGGTTCGGGTGGGGACTGCGGCCTACGGGTACCCCGAGGGTCCGACCGCCCCGCCCGTGCAGCTCGTCCCCGCCGCCCGGGCGTGGACCGAGGTGGCGGCCCTCCGGGACCTTCCTCGGGGCTGGCCGGTGGGCTACGGCCACACCTACGTCACCCCCGAGCCCCGGCGGATGGCGATCCTCGCTGCCGGGTACGGGGACGGCCTGCGGCCCGAGCTCAAGCGGGTCGTGATCCGCGACAGGGCCGCCGAGCTCGTGGGGAAGCTGGGGATGGACAGCGTGGCCGCCGACGTGACGGGGATCGAGGGCGTCCGGCGGGGGGACCGGGCCCTCCTCTTTGGGCCGGGAGTCGCCGGCTACCAGGGCTGGGTCTGCCCTGTCCTCGTCCCGGTCCTCCGCTCCGCCCGCCGCCGCTGGCGCGGATAAGGGTGGTATACTGCCCCTTGTGGAGCGCTCCCGGGACTGGTGGACCCAGGCCCAGGCCGACCTCGCCCATGCCAAGGCCGCGGCGAGCGTGGGGCACTTCGACTGGGCTTGCTTTGCTGCCCACCAGGCGGCGGAAAAGGGGCTCAAGGCCGCGTTCGAGCGGCGCGGGGAGAAGGTGGGGGGGCATTCCGTCCGGTACCTTCTCTCCGCCCTCGGGGAGGGGGTCCCGCCCGAGCTTCTCTCGGCGGCCAAGGTCCTGGACAAACACTACATCCCCACCCGGTACCCCAACGGCTTGGCCCAGGGGGCGCCGACCGAGTTCTACACCAGGGAGGAGGCGGAGGATGCGATCCGCCGTGCGGAGGAGATCCTGCGGTTCTGTGACCGTCTACTCGCTGGATAGGGAGGCGGTCGAGGCGGCCCTCGCCCAGTGGGTGAAGGAGCTTGCGGCGCGGCCGGAGGTCGAGGCGGTCGTCCTGTTCGGCTCGTTTGCCTCCGGTCGGGCGGTTCCGGGAAGCGACCTCGACCTCCTCATCGTCCTCCGCGAGGACCCCCGCCCGTTCCTTGACCGTCTCCCCGACTACATGCCCGACGACTTGCCCCTTCCCGTGGACGTCTTTCCGTACACGCGGGCGGAGCTCGAAGCCGGCCAGCCCCTCGGGGAGGACGCCCTCCGGACGGGGCGCGTCCTTTGGGTCCGCGGGGGGAGCGCATGGCCGGGGCGCCTCAGTCTGGCTAGCCCGTGACTTCGTCCACCGACAGGCCGATGATTGCGAGTTCCCGGCCCTCGATGACCTCTGCCCGGCCCTCACACCGGGGGCAGGCGAGGATAGGGACTGCGAAGTGCCAGCCCTCGCCTGCGTACTTCACCGGCCCCTCGTACCCACACGAGCCGCAGCGGACCTTCACCGGGACCTTCTCCAGCCGGAGGGCGGAGCCGGCGAGGGGGGTCCCCGCGGTGAGGATCCGCCACGCCTCGGCGAGGGCCTCCTCGGAGAGGATGAGGAGCTCCCCCTTCCGGACGTGGACGGCCGTGATCCGGCCCGCGACCGGGTGCTCCCGGAGGTGGTCGGTCAGGCCGTCGAGGAGGGCGTGGGCCAGGGAGTACTCGTGCACTAGAGCCCCAGGGCGGCGAGGAGCTCCTCCACCCCCCGGCCGCTCCGGGCATCGGTGAGGACCACCTTTCCGTGGGGGTTGAGCGTGCGGTAGTCGTCCACGAGGACCATTGGGTCCACGCCGACGAACGCCGCCAGGTCCACCTTGTTCACGGCCAGGACGTCCGTCTGGGCGAAGATCTTGGGGTGCTTGCGGACCATGTCGTCCCCCTCGGTGACGGAGATCACGACGAGGTCCCCTTCGGTCCCCAGGGGGAAGTCGGCCGGGCACACGAGGTTCCCCACGTTCTCGATGAACAGGACGTCCACCTCCCCGAGGGGGAACTCCTCCAAGGTGTGGCCCACGCGGTGGGCATCGAGGTGGCAGGCGTCCCCGGTGTTGAGGTTGGCGGCGACGAGCCCTGCGGACGCGAACCTCTGGTAGTCGTCGTCCCCGGCCACGTCCCCGGCGATCGCCCCCACCCGGAGGCCCCGCTCCCGGAGCCGCTCCGCCATCCGGAGGATGAGGAGGGTCTTCCCCGACCCGATCGCTCCCATCACGTTGAACGCCCGCACGTTCCGCCTCTGGAGGAGCTCGTAGTTGCGGGCGGCGAGCTCGAGCTGCCGCTTGAACACGTCTTCGGTCCCGACCCGGATGTCGTGCATACGGGCCCGATGATACCCTCCGGGGAGGAGGGCGCGGAAGCGCGTTCCCATGGCTGTTGGTCGGGGAGGGGTTTGCGGGAGGCTGAGCCCCAGGCTATAGTCCGTTCCCTATGCGCCGGCTGGCGGAGCGGACGACGACCGGGGTCCTCGTCTTCGCCCTGTACCTCCTCTTCTCCGCGTTCACCGGCCCGTGGGGGGTGTGGGCCCCCGACGAGCTCCTGGCGGGCGGAGTCCTCGCCCTCGTCGTGGGCTGGGTGGCCGGCCCCCTCGTCTGGGAACGGGGCGGCTGGCGGCTCCTCTCTCCCCAGCGGTGGGCCCTCTTCCTCGTCTACCTCGTTGGGCCTTTCCTCTACGCGATGGCCAAGGCCAACCTGGACGTCGCCTGGCGGGTCATCACGGGCCGGATCCAGCCTGGGATCGTTCGGTTCAACCCTGAACTCGCGACCGACTTCGGCCGGACCTTCCTCGCCAACTCGATCACCCTCACCCCGGGCACCCTGACCCTGGACGTGGACGACGCCACGGGGGACTTCTTCGTCCACTGGATCAACGTGACCGACCCATCCCCAAGCGCAGACGCCGTGTGCGGGCCGTTCCCCGCGTGGGCAAGGAGGATCGCCGAATGATCGTTCCGTTGGCCGCGGGGGGACTGGCGCTCCTTGGGGCGATCGTTGTGTGCATGGTGCGGCTCTCGATTGGCCCCACGGCGGCCGACCGGGCGGTGGCCCTGGACACGATCAACACCCTCGTCGTCGCGGCGATGGTCCTGTTTGGCGCGGCGTTCGACCTCGTCGTCCTTCTCGACGTGGCCCTCGTCTACGCCCTCCTCTCCTACGTCGGGACCCTGTACATCGCCCGGTACCTCGAAGGGGGGCTTCCGTGAGCGTCCTCATCTACGTGTTCCTTGCGATTGGGGCCCTGTTCAACCTCCTCGGGGCGGTGGCCCTCCTCCGCTTCCCCGACGTCTACACGCGGATCCACGGGGCGACGAAGTGCACGACCTTCGGCTCGATCTTCTCGGTCCTGGCGGTGGCCGTCTACGGGATTGCCCGGGGCGGGGGGGAGGGCGGCACGATGGCGATCCGGGCGTTCCTCGCCCTTGTGTTCCTCCTCCTCACGAACCCCACGGGGTCCCACGCCCTGGCCCGGGCCGCCCACCGGTCGGGGATCAAGCCGTTCCGGGCGGTGGTGGACCGGCTGGAGGAGGCCGGGAAGGAGGGGCGATGACCCTCTGGGCCGCGATCCAGATCGTGATCCTCGTCCTCCTCGTCGCGGGCTCGGTCCTCGCCGTGTGGCTCAAGGACCTCCTGGCAAGCGTCATCGCCCTCGGGGCCTCGAGCCTCCTCCTTGCCCTGGAGTTCTACCTCCTCCAGGCCCCGGACGTGGCGATCGCCGAGGCCGGGGTCGGGGCGGCCCTCACCACGGCGATCTTCGTCCTCGCCCTGCGGAAGACCCGGCGGAAGGAGGAGGAATGAAGCGCTGGGTCCTGCTCGCGGCGTTCCTCGTCGTGGCGGGGTCCCTCCTCCTTGGGGCGGCGCGGATGCGCCCGTTCGGCGCTCCCCGCCTGGACCTCATGGACCGCTACTTCAACGCCCTCTCCCAGGGCGAGGCGGCGACGAACAACGTCGTCACCGCCATCGTGTTCGACTACCGGGGCTACGACACCCTGGGCGAGGCCACGGTCCTGTTCACCGCGGTGGTCGGCGTGGCCCTGATCCTCCGGAGGCTCAAAGGATGAGCGTCGTCGTCCGCACGATCGCCCGGATCCTCGTCCCGGTGGCCCTCCTCTTCGGGGGGTACGTGATCCTCCACGGGCACCTCACCCCGGGAGGGGGGTTCCAGGGCGGGGCGGTGGCCGCCTCGGCGGTGGCCCTCCTTCTTGTGGCGTTCGGGACCTCCGCCGTGAAGGGGCTCAAGTCCCCGTTTGCGGTCCTTGAGGACCTCGGGGGCGTGGCGTTCGTCGTTCTGGGGTTCCTGGGGATCGGGTACACGTTCTTCTTCAACGTGCTCGCGGGCTCCGGCGGCCTGTTTGGGGCCCCGGTGGCCCCGGGCCCGAACCCCGGGTTCCTCAACACCGGGGGGACCCTCCCCCTCATGAACTGGGCGGTGGGGTTCAAGGTGATCGGGGGCCTGGGGGCGGTGGTGGTCCTGTTTGCCCTGTTCGGAGGCGGGGATGATCGGTAACGTTCCGTTCGTCGTGTGCATGGTCCTCGTCCTCCTCGGACTTGCCGCCCTCCTCTTCCGGCGGAACCTGATCAAGGTCGTGATCGGGCTCAAGATCATCGAGAACGGGGTCAACCTGTACCTCGTGGCCACGGGGTACGTCCAGGGCGGGGTGGTCCCGATCTGGACCTACGCCCCCCCGGACGCGGCGATGGTCCTCCCCACCCCCCAGGCCCTGACCCTGACGAGCATCGTGATCGGGCTTGCCACCACGGCCCTCATGCTCGCCTTTGCCGTGGTGATCCACCGCCACAAGGGGTCCCTCGACGGACGAAAGGTGGTGGAGCTCTCCGGATGAACCTCGCCCTCCACGCCCCGATCCTGGCGATCGCCGTCCCCCTCCTCGGGGGGTTCGCCCTGCCGCTGTGGGCGAAGTTCGGCCGGCCCCTGCGCGACCTCTGGCTCCTCCTCGTCTCCGCGGCGACCGCCTCCCTGGTGGGCCTCGTGGCATTTCAGGTCTACACGGGCGGGATCCAGGTCTACACCCTGGGCGCGGCCTGGCCCACGGACACCCTCGCCCCGGGCGGGTTCCCGATCCGGATCGTGCTGGCGGTGGACGCCCTCGGGGCCCTCGTCGGCCTCATCGCGACCCTGGCGGCCCTCGTGGGCTTCGCCTACGCCGCGCGGTACCTCGCCGAGGAGGAGGGGAAGACCCTCGCCCTCACCCTGGGGACCCTTCTCTGGGCGGGGATGCTTGGGATGGCGTTCACCGGGGACCTGTTCAACCTGTTCGTGTTCTTCGAGGTGACCTCGATCGCCGCCTGCGGCCTCATCGGGTACCGGACCTGGACCTCCCGGGGCCCGGAGGCGGCGTTCAAGACGATGGTTCTCTACACCGTGGGGGGCCTGTTCGTGCTCCTGGCGATCGCCCTCCTCTACGGGGAGTACGGGGCGTTGAACCTCGCCCACCTCGCCCGGCTCCTCCGGGGCTCGACCGTGGACCGGGTGACCCTGGCTCTCCTCCTCGGGGGGCTCCTGATGAAGGTCGGGGCGGTGCCCGTCCACATGTGGGCCCCGGACGCCTACGGCGAGGCCCCGGCCCAAGGGGTGATCCTCCTCGTTGCCAACACCCAGGTCTCCCTCTACGCCCTGTTCCGGATCCTGTTTACCCTCTACGGGGGCCTGGCCGACCCGGGGATCGGCTGGCTCGTCGTCGCGATGGGGACGCTCACCCTGCTCGTGGCGTCGCTGATGGCGGTGGTCCAGATGGACCTCGGGCGGCTCATCGCGTTCGGGGCCGTGTCCCAGATCGGGTACATGCTCCTCGGGGTCGGGGTCGGGCTCACCGTGCTGGCCTCCCGGCCCGCCTACGGCCTCCTCGCCCTCCAGGGCGGGATCTTCCACATGCTCAACGACGCCCTGGCGATCGGGCTCCTCTTCCTCGCCGTGGGGGCGGTGGAGAAGGCCGCGGGGGGCCGGAACCTCGGGGCCCTCGGGGGCCTCGGGCACGACCTCAAGTGGACGGCCGCGTTCTTCTTCCTCGGGGCCCTTGCCCTGGCCGGGATCCCGCCCCTCAACGGGTTTGCCTCCAAACTCATGATCTACCAAGGGTCGTTCCTCCTCTCCCCGATCCTCTCGGCCCTGGCGATCCTCGCCTCGATCCTGCTTCTTGCCGTGTTCGTCCGGGCGTTCCAGGGGGCGTTCCTTGGGCCGCGGATGCTCCAGCCGGAGCCGGTTCCGAGCTCGATGCTCCTCGCGATGGGGGCCTTGGCCCTGGGCGTCCTCGTCCTCGGGCTGTTCCCAGACCTCGTGGTGCGGCACGTCGTGGCCCCGGCGGCGGACGCCCTGTGGACGGGGCGGGAGGTCTACCTGCGGGCGGTGTTTGGGCGATGACCCTCTTCACCGGCTACGGCTTCTGGAACCCGCTCCTCTGGCTGGCCGGGGCGGCCGGGGTCACCCTCCTTGGACTCCTCTTCTGGTCCCGGGGCCGGAGGGACTACCGGCGCGGGGAGGGGGAGCTCCCGTTCCTCTCGGGCGAATCCGTCCCCGGCGCCCACGTCGGGGGTGGGCACCTCTACTGGGGGTTCGTGGAGGGGCTCCGGCCGTACGTCGAGCGGCTGCGGGGCGCCCACACCGGGCTTGTGAACGACTACGTGGGGTGGTTGGTGGTCATCCTGGCCGTGGTGTTCCTGATCGTCCTCGTGGGGGGCTGAGATGGGCCTATCCTCGTTCAAGCGGGCGCTGTGGGTGTTCCACGTGGCGACGGGTTCCTGCAACGGCTGCGACATCGAGATCGTGGCCGCCCTCACCCCCCGTTACGACGTCGAGCGGTTTGGGATCCGGCTCGTGGGGACCCCCCGCCACGCCGACGTCCTCCTCGTGACCGGGCCCGTGACGCGGCCAATGGCCGAACGCCTCAAGCGCGTGTACGAGCAGACCCCGGACCCCAAGGCCGTGGTCGTGGTCGGCGGCTGCGGCTCGACCTCGGGCGTGTTCTACGATAGCTACAACGTGGTCGGACCGGTGGACGCGGTCATCCCCGTGGACGTCTACGTCCCGGGGTGCCCGCCCCGGCCGGAGGCGATCGTCCACGGGGTCGTGACCGCGGTGGCGAAGCTGGAGAAGGTGGCGGAGAAGCGATGACGGCGGACGAGGTGGTGGCGGCCCTGCGGACGGCGGTGCCCGACCTTGCGGTCGAGCTCCGGCCCCGGAAGGCCGGGGTCCGGGCCCCCCTCGAGGTCCCCGAGCTGTGGGCGACGATCGGCCGCGACCAGCTCCTCCCCGCCGTCTCCGCCCTCAAGGGAGCCGGCCCCTTGCACATCTCGATCATCTCCGGCCGGGACCTCGGGGAGACGATCGAGCTCCTCTACCATTTTGCCGTCGGGTACGGAACGCCAGGGGGCGAGGTCGTGGTCACCCTCCGCGTCCCCGTCCCCGCCTCCGACCCGACCGTCCCCTCCATTTGCGGGATCCTTCCCGGGGCGGAGACCACCGAGCGGGAGAAAATCGAGTTCCTCGGGGTCCGGTTCACCGGGATCCCCCGCTCCGACCACGTGTTCCTCCCCGATGGCTTCCCCGGCCACCCGTGGCGGAAGGGCGATCCGGAGACGGCGAAGCTTGTGAAGCGGACCGTGGAGTGGGAGAAGCGCGATGGCTGAGGCGCAGAAGGTGTACGAGATCCCGATTGGCCCGATCCACCCGGCCTTGAAGGAGCCGATCCGGTTCACGTTCCAGGTGGAGGGGGAGCGGATCCGGGGGGTGGACGTCCGGCCTGGGTTTGCCCACCGGGGGATTGAGTTCATGGGGCTCAAGCGGAACCTGATCCAGGTTCTCTACCTCTCCGAGCGGATCTGCGGGATCTGCTCGATCTCCCACCCGATCGCGATCACGCTCGCGGTGGAGCGGGCGGCGGGGATCGAGGTTCCGCCAAGGGCCCAGTACCTGCGGGTGATCTTCTCCGAGCTTGAGCGGATCCACTCCCACCTCCTCTGGGCCGGGGTTGCGGCCCATGAACTTGGGTTCGACACCCTCCTCCACCTCACGTGGAAGGTGCGAGAGGAGGTCCTGGACGTCCTTGAGGAGCTCTCGGGGAACCGGATCGACTACTCGATCCCGATCTACGGCGGGGTCCGGCGGGACATCGCCCCCGAGCAGTACCCCAAAGTGGAGGCGATGATCCGCCACTACCGCGGGCTTCTTGAGGAGCTCCTCGACGCGTTCCTCCGCGACCCGTCGGTGGCGGCCCGGACGCGGGGGGTTGGGGTCCTCACCGCCGAGGAGGCGGACTCCCTGTGCGCGGTCGGGCCCACGGCGCGGGCGTCGGGGCTCGCGAAGGACGTGCGCCAGGACCGGCCGTACCTCGTGTACGGGGAGCTTGGAGTCCGGGCGATCACCCCCCGGGACTGGGGCCTCGAGCCCCGGGGCGACGTGTACGACAAGGCCGTGGTCCGGCTCCTCGAGATCGGGCAGTCCCTCGACCTCATCGAAAAGTGCCTCCACGAGATGCCGGACGGGGAGATCACCGCGTTCCCCAAAATCCCGGCGCTCCTCGCGTTCCTCAAGAAGGCCGAAGGGGAGGGCCTGGGCTGGCACGAGGCCCCCCGGGGGGAGGTCATCCACTACATCCGCCTCGAGGCGGGGGTCGAGGAGCCGGTGGCCTGGAAGGTGAAGGCCCCCACCTACTCGAACCTCATGAGCTGGGTCCCGATGTTCCGGGACCAGGAGGTGGCCGACATCCCGATCATCGCCGCCTCAATTGATCCCTGCATGTGCTGCATGGACCGGGTGCACGTGGTGCAGGACGGTTCCCCCTCGACCCTCCTCAAGGAGGAGCTCCTCCGGCTGTCCCGGGCCAAGACCGAGCGGGTTCTTCAGGGACTGTCCCGTGTCGGGGGTGGGGCATGAGCGGACTCGGGCTCCTCTGGCAGGGGGCGGCCGTGCTCGTCGGGGGCGGGCTCCTTGGGCTCGTCTACAAGGGCCTGGACCGGAAGCTCGCCGCCCGGATGCAGGCCCGGATCGGGCCCCCCTTGCGGCAGCCGTTCCTCGACCTCGGGAAGCTCCTCGTCAAGGAGACCGTCGTCCCCAAGGACGCAGTGGGGTGGCTGTTCCGGGCGATGCCGTTTTTGGCCCTCGTCGCCTCGTTCACGGTCCTCCTCTACCTCCCGTGGGGCCCGTTCCCCGCGGTCCTTGGGCGGTACGGGGACGCGATCCTCGTCCTCTACCTCCTCGCCGTCCCCGCGGTGGCGATGGCCCTTGGCGGGTTCGCCTCGGGCTCGCCCCTCGCCGTGGTGGGGGCCCAGCGGGAGATCGTGATGCTCATGTCCTACGAGTTCCCCCTCGCCGTGGCCGTGGTCGGCGTGGTGTGGCGGCTTTCAACCCTCGGGGTCGGTCCCGCGTTTTCCCTAGGGACGATCGCCGCCGCGCCCCTGTGGGGGCAGGTTGGGCCCCTCGGGGTGATCGGCCTCGCGATCCTCGCCGCGTGCCTCCTCATCGTGACCCCGGCCGAGCTCTCCAAGATCCCGTTTGACATCCCCGAGGCGGAGACGGAGATTGCGGGCGGGCTTCTCGTCGAGTACTCCGGGACGTACCTCGCCCTCTTCTACCTCGCCGATGCGGCGAAGACGGTGGCCATGGCCGCCCTCGTCGTGATCCTGTTTGCCCCCTACGGGATCGCCGGGGCGTTGGGGCTTACAGGCGCCGGTGCCCAAGCCGTGGACCTCCTGTTCCACCTTCTGAAGATCTTCGCCGTGATGTTCGTTGCCGTGACCACCGTCCGGGTGGCGATGGCCCGGCTCAAGATCGACCAGGTGGCGCGGGGGTTCTGGCTCCAGATCACCGCCGTGGCCGTGGGGGGGCTCGTCCTCCTCGTCCTCGATCGGATGGTGGTCGGATGATCCTCAAGACCCTGTTCTCCCAGCTCCTCACGCGGCCGCCCACGAACCGCTTTCCGGCCAAATACATGCCGAAGTCGGTCCTGGGGTTCTTGGGGAGGGTGAAGGAGGGGAAGGCGGAGCTTGTCCCGCCCGTGCCCGTCCCGCCCCGGTTCCGGGGGAAGATCGCCTATAGCCGGGAGAAGTGCATCGGCTGCCAGCTCTGCATCCGGGTCTGCCCGGCCAAGGTGATCGAGTTCCTGCCCGAAGTGAAGAAGATCCGGATGCATGTCGCCCGGTGCACGTTCTGTGCCCAGTGCGTGGACGCCTGCCCGGTGGGCGCCCTCTCCGAGAGCCCCGAGTTCCTCCTCTCCGACACCGACCGCCGCTCTCCTGCCCTCACGGTGGAGTAGGGCTCCTCAGCGGGCGCCGGGGGGGAGCCGGGCTTCCACCCGGAGGACGGAGGCTCGGGTTCGGGCCTCGACCTCCGCGGGGGGGAGGGGGTCGCCCGCGAGGGAGATCTCCACGGGGACCCCTAGGCTCCTGAGCCAGGCGGCGGCCCGGGAGGCGGGGGTGGCCACCCCGAACTCGTCCCCTCCCGAGGCCACGTTTCCCGTGACGATCCCAACCACGTGGCCGGACGCGTTCACCAACGGCGCACCGCTTGAGCCCTTCGCGAACGGGTCGGTCGTGTAGACCGCCCCGCGGGCCCCGGACCCGCCGACCCCGGCCACAGCCGTCCACCGGGCCACGGGCTGGGAACTGCCATGGGGATACCCGACGGCGACACCCCGTTCCCCCACCACCGACCCCGGGGCCCACGGGAGGGGAGAGAGGCTGGGGAGACCCTCGACCCGGAGGAGGGCGAGGTCCTCTCCCGGGTTCACCGCGACGGAGGTGGCCGGGTAGCGGCGGCCTTCCCGGTAGACCGCGATCTCCCTTGCCCCCTCCACGACGTGGGCCGCGGTGAGGACGTAGCCATCCCCCACGACGAACCCGGTCCCGGATCCCGTCCCCTCCCGGGGGAGGAGGCCGGGGATGAGAAGGGCGAGCAGGGTCCCGGCGACGAGGAGGGCGACCGCCGGAATCCACCACCGCCGGGGCCGCGGCCTCTCGGGAACTTCCTCCTCGAGCGGGATCTCCCCTTCGGGCACGGGGCCCTACCGCCGCCGGCGGCGGACCCGCCGCTCGGCGGGCGGGGCTGCCCGCTCCCCGGGCACGAGGAGCGTCCGGAGGAGCTTCCGGTACGCCGCGGCCGCCTTCTCGAGGTCGGCAAGGAGGACGTTCTCGTCGGCCTGGTGGGCGAGGGCCTCGTCCCCGGGGCCGTAGCCCACGGTGGGGATCCCCCGCCGGGCGCACGACTCCACCCCGTCGGTGGAGAACCGCCACACCCGCATCGGGGGCGAGCCGAGGGCCTCCCGGGCCCGGACGACCCACGGGTGCTCGGGGTTCATCCACCACGCCGGGAAGAAGCAGTCCGCACCGAACTTCTCCCCCGTGTACGCGGTGAGCTCCACCCGCTCGATCCGCGCCTCGAGCTCCATCCCCTCGTAGGGGGCGAGGACCGACTCCGGGGTCTCGTCCCGGGAGATCCGGCGGTCGAGGAGGACCCAGCACGCCTCGGGGACCACCGGTCCCGCGGCGGGGGTTCCGACCGCGATCGGGGTCGCCGTCTCCTCCCCGAGGAGGGGGTCGGTGGGGAGGAGGACGTCGAGGGCGGGGGGAAGGGCCTCCACCATCTTGAGGATCGCGTTCTCCCCAAGCTGGGGCATCGCGGCGTGGGCGGGCTTTCCCCGGGCCGTGAGCCGGACCACCGCCCGTCCCCGGTGGCCGATCCCGAGCCGGAGGTCCGTGGGCTCCCCGAGGACGACGAGGTCGGGCTTCCCCACCTGATCCAGGACCCGCGACAGGACAACCCCTTCCACGATCTCTTCGTAGGGGACGTAGACGAGGAGGAGGGTTCCCCGGAGGTCCCGGGCGGCCGAGGCGGCGGCCGCGATCTGGCAGGCGATCGCCCCCTTCATGTCCACCGCCCCCCGGCCCCACAGCCGCCCCTCGGCGATCTCCCCGGTGTAGAGCCCCCGGGTCCAGGCGTCCTCGTCCCCCCCCGGAACCGTGTCCAGGTGCCCTTCAAGCATCACCGTGGGCCCCTCCCCCCGGGACACCCGGGCCACCACCGCCCCGAGGGGCCCCCGCTCCACTTCGGCAAACGCCCCCAAGGTGGTGAGGAGGAAGTCCGCCAGGTCCCCCTCCGCCCCCGAGGGGCTCGGGATCCGCACAAGCTCCTGCGCCAGTCGGATGGGGTCGGTCATGCGAGGTGGATCTCCACGATGTCCTTGTCCTGGACCACGTGGTCCAGGGGGGCGTGTTGGCCGTCAAACCGGCCCGAGCCCCACAGCCGCACGTACCGCAGTCGGCTCACGAAGTCCTTGTGAATCTGCTCCACCACGTTGAGCACGGTTGCTCCTTCCCGAATCGTGTAGGGTTGCGCAAGGTCCGGGGGATGGCCGGGTTTCTTCGTGTACACCCGCACGACCCCTGAGCTGCGGAAGATCGCCCGCTTCACCTCGTCCAGGCCCTCCCCGGTGGCCGTGGACGCCACCGCGGCCGGGAACCGGCCTTGGGCCCACGCCTGGAACGCCGCGATCCGCTCCCCCCCGAGGTCGGCCTTGAGCCCAAGGGCCACGGTCCGCTTCTCCACCGTCCGCCAGTCAAGCGGGCGGCTGGGGCCGGAGGTGAGGATCGTGTGGCGCTCCCCAAGGAGCGCGAGCACTTCCTCGACTTCTTCCTTCCAAGTCTCACTTTCGAGGCTCACGCACAGGGCCACGGCGTCGGCCTGGCGGACGAGCCCGTATACCCATCCTTCGGTGGCGTCCCGGGCGATCGGAGGGAGGTCCACGAGCTGAATCTGGATGTCCTCGTAGGGCATCATCCCCGGGAGGGGGCGGAGGGTGGTGAACGGGTAGGGGGCGATCTCCGGGGTGGCCCGGGTGAGGGCAGCCAGAAGGGAGGACTTCCCCGCGTTGGGGGGGCCAACGAGGGCCACTTGGGCCGCCCCCTCCCGGGGGACGTGGTAGGTGGCTCCCCCCTTCCCCGACCGCCGCTGCTGCTCCTGCTTCTCCTTGAGCTTGGCGATCCGGCGCTTGATGTCCGCCTGCATCTTCTCCGTCCCCTTGTGCTTGGGGATCGTGGCGAGCATCTCCTGGAGGGCGTCCAGGCGCTCCTCATCCGTCTTGGCCCGGTTGAACCGGTCCCGGGCGGCGAGGAACGCGGGGGTCAGGTTGGCCGGCATCTCGGCTGATTGTAGTGACGCGGCCAGTCTCGTTCACACCGAACCCGCGAGGGACGGGATATAGTACCTGCCGTGGGTAACCCGTTTCCTGAACCGGCGGTCGCGAACCCCCGCACCCGGCGGGACCTCGAGCTCGACAAGGTCCTTGGGGCGGTGGCGGCGTTCGCCGCCTCGACCCTTGGGGCGGAGGCCGTCCGGTCCCTCGCCCCCCGGGCCGACCGGGAGGCCCTCGCGCGGGAGTTCGCCCTCCTCCGGGAGATGGACGAGGCGATCGGGGGCGGCTTCTCCCTGGGGGGGATCCACGACCTCGCCCCTCTCCTCGAGTCCGCCCGGGAGCACGGGGTCCTCGCCCCCGAGGACTTCCTCCCTGTGGCCGAGACCCTCACCGCCGCGGCCGAGGTCCGGCAGGCCCTCGCGGGATCGCGCCTTCCCGGCCTCAAGGCCCTCGGGGAGAGGCTCTCCGACCAGGCCGACCTCCTCCGGGCGATCTGGCGGGTGGTGGACGAGCGGGGGGAGGTCCGCCCCGACGCCAGCCCCCGCCTCGCCGCCCTCGGCCGGGAGAAGCGGGACCTCACCGCCCGGATCACCGACCTCCTCCGCCGGTACCTTGACCAGAACCGGGACCTCGTCCAGGACCCGGTGATCACCCAGCGCGGCGGCCGCTACGTCGTCCCCCTCAAGGCCGGGGCGAGGGGGCCCGGAATCGTCGTCCACGAGACCTCGGGGAGCGGCCAGACCCTGTTCGCCGAGCCCGCTTCCGCCGTTGAGCTCAACAACCGGCTCCGGGAGTGCGAGGAGGAGATCGGGCGGGAGGTCCACCGGATCCTTACCGAGCTCACGGGGAAGCTCCTCGGGGCCGAGAAGGACCTCCGCCGGGACCTCGCCCTCCTTTCCCGTCTCGACTCCCTCTACGCCCGGGCCCGGTGGGCCCAGGCGGTGGGAGGGGCGATCCCCGGGCTCGCCGACGACGGGCGGGTGGAGCTTGTGGACGCCCGCCACCCCCTCCTCGGGGACCGGGCGGTCCCGGTCTCGATCCGGCTTGGGGGGCGGAAGCGGGTGGCCGTGATCACCGGCCCCAACACGGGGGGGAAAACCGTCCTCCTCAAGACGATCGGCCTCCTCACCCTCCTTGGCCAGTGTGGGATCCCCGTCCCCGCCTCCCCGAAGACCGTCCTCACCGTGTTCCCCAAAGTGCGGTCCGACATCGGGGAGGAGCAGTCGATCGAGCAGAGCCTCTCCACGTTCTCGTCCCACATGACGAACATCGTCGCGATCCTTCGGGAGGCCGATGAGCGGACCCTCGTGCTTCTCGACGAGCTTGGGGCGGGGACGGACCCCCAGGAGGGGGCGGCGCTGGGGCTGGCGATCCTCGAGCGGATTTTGGAGCTGGGGTGCACGGCGGCGGTGGCCACCCACCTCACCCCCCTCAAGCACTTCTCCGTCTCCCACCCTGGGGTCCTCTCCTGCTCGATGGAGTTCGATCCGGAGACCCTGGCCCCGACGTACCGGGTCTTGGAGGGGGTGCCGGGGCGGTCCTGCGCCCTGGAGATCGCCGCGCGCCTGGGGCTTCCGGGGGAGCTCCTGGAACGGGCGCGGGGGGCCCTCTCCGGGGGGGAGGTCCGGGCCGAGGAGGTCATCGCGGAACTGGAGCGGGAGCGGGGGGCGGCGCGGAGGCTCCGGGCGAACCTGGAGCTCGAGCGGGAGACCGTGGCGGGGCTCCGGGCGGAGTACGAGCGGCGCCTGGCCGCGCTCAAGGAGAAGAAGGCCGAGGCCCTCGGGCGGGAGCTTGCGCGCCTGGAGGAGGAGATCCGGGCCGCCCGGAAGGAGCTCGCGGCCCTGATTGCCCAGGCCCGGGAGGCGGAGGCGGCCGAGGCCCGGCGGGAGGTCCTCCGGAGGGTGGAGGAGCTCGCCTCCTCCCTGCCCACCCTGCCTGCGCCCCCTCGGCGGCCGGCGAGGGTCGAGGTGGGGAGCCCGGTGCGGGTCCGGTCCACGGGGGCGGTGGGCCGGGTGCTCGGGGTCGAAGGGGACCGGGTCCTCGTCGAGGTCCGGGGGAGGAGGATCGAGCTCCCCCCGGAGGAGCTGGAGCTGGCGGAGGAGGTGCCCCCGCCCCGGGCCCCGGCCCTCCCCCTGGGCGCGGTCGGGCAGGTGAGCCTGGAGATCTCCGTCCGGGGCCTCACCGCCGCCGAGGCGGAGCGGGAGGTGGCCTCGTGGCTCGACCGCCTCCTCCGGGCCGGGATCTCCTCGGGCAGGATCGTCCACGGCAAGGGAACCGGGGCCCTCCGGGAGGCCCTCCACGCCTACCTCCGCCGCGCCCCGTACGTGAAGGGGTTCCGCCTCGCCCCTCCCCAGGAGGGGGGGGACGGGGTCACGATCGTCGAGCTCTAGCCCTTTCCCCCCTTGCGGCGGGCCGGCTATCATTGGGCATGGCGACGGGCGAGGTTTGGGACGAGGCGGCGGAGATCCGGGCCTGGATCCTCCGCGAAGGGGTGGTCCTGTCGGCGGACTTCCTCCGCGTGGACAGCTTTCTCAACCACCGGGTGGACCCGGGGTTCGTGGCCCTGGCCGGGGCGGCGCTGGCGCGGGCCTTCTCCACGGCCGGGGTCACGTGCGTGTTCACCGCCGAGGCGGCGGGGAACGTGATCGCCTACGAGACGGCCCGGCGGCTCGGGGCGGCCGCCCTCTACGCGAAGAAAGGCGCGGCCAGGACGATGGCCCGCGCCCTCACCGCCCGCGTTCGCTCCCCCACAAAGGGATCCGAGGGGGACCTCTGCGCGAGCGCCGACTACCTCCGCCCCGGGGAGCGGGTCCTCGTGGTGGACGACTTCCTCCACCAGGGGACGACGAGCGCGGCCCTGGCGGGGATGGTGGCCCAGGCGGGGGCCGAGCTTGTGGGGTTTGGGTTCGTGATCGAAAAGCGGCCAAGCGGCGGCCGGAGGGTCCTTGAGCCGTTCGGCGTCCCCATCGTGTCCCTGGCGATCATCGACGCGATGGACCCGGCGACGGGGCGGATCGTCTTCGCCCAGGGATGAGCGTCGTCGTCCTCGACTTCGGGTCCCAGTACACCCAGCTCATTGCCCGCCGGCTCCGGGAGCTCCGGGCGTTCTCGGTCATCGTCCGCGGGACCGCCCCGTGGGAGGACATTCTGGCCCACCGCCCCCAGGCCCTCGTCCTCTCCGGATCCCCGGCATCGGTGGTGGCCCCGGACGCCCCCCGCCCGGACCCCCGGGTGTTCGCGAGCGCTCTTCCGATCCTGGGGATCTGCTACGGGATGCACCTCCTCGCCCTGGCCGGCGGGGGAAGGGTGGTCCCGGGCCGGGCCCACGAGTACGGCCGGGCCGCGCTCGTCCACGGGGGCACCGGCCTGTTCGCCGGGCTTCCCCAGCCCCTCCCGGTGTGGACCAGCCACGGGGACGCGGTGGCCGATCCTCCCCCGGGGTGGGAGGTCCTCGGGTCCACGGCCGAGTGCCCGATCGCGGCCCTGGCCTCTCCGGATGGGCGGAGGGTTGGGCTCCAGTTCCACCCCGAGGTCGCCCACACCCCCCACGGGAAAGAGGTCCTGGGGCGGTTCCTCGACCGGGCCGGGGTGGACCGGACCTGGACCCCGGAGAACGTGGCCGAACGGCTCGTGGTTGAGGTCCGGGACCGGGCCCAGGGCGGGCGGGTCCTCCTCGCCGCCTCGGGGGGAGTGGACTCCTCGGTTCTTGCCCTCCTCCTCGTCCGGGCCGGGGTGGACCACAAGGCCGTGTTCGTGGATCACGGCCTCCTCCGGGAGGGGGAGCGGGACGAGGTGGTGGCCGCCCTCCGCGGGCTGGGGGTCTGCCTCCACGTGGTGGACGCGTCCGACCGGTTCCTCCGGGCGCTCCGGGGGATCCGGGATCCCGAGGAGAAGCGGAGGGCGATCGGGGCCACGTTCATCGCGGTGTTCCGGGAGAAGGCTGCGGAGCTCGGCCCGTTCCGGTTCCTCGCCCAGGGGACCCTGTACCCGGACGTGATCGAGTCCGGGGAGGGGGCGGGGGCGGCGAAGATCAAAAGCCACCACAACGTGGGCGGGCTCCCGGCGGAGCTGGGGTTTGAGCTCCTCGAGCCCCTCCGGCTGCTCTTCAAGGACGAAGTGCGGGAGGTGGGGCGGGTGCTCGGCCTCCCGGATTCGATCCGGCTCCGGCACCCGTTTCCCGGCCCGGGCCTCGCGGTCCGGGTCCTGGGGGAGGTGACGCCGGAGGCCCTGGCGATCCTCCGCCGGGCCGACCACGAGTTCGTCTCCGCCCTCCGGGAGGAGGGGCTGTACGGGGAGGTGTGGCAGGCCCTGGCCGTGCTCCTCCCCGTGCGCACCGTGGGGGTGACCGGGGACGGCCGGCGGTACGGCCACGTCGTGGCCCTCCGCGCCGTGACGAGCGCGGACGGGATGACCGCCGACTGGGCCCGCCTCCCCCCCGAGTTCCTCGACCGCGTGGCCGCCCGGATCACCCGCCGCGTCCCCGCGGTGGGCCGGGTGGTCTACGACATCACCGGCAAGCCCCCGGCCACGATCGAGTGGGAGTAGGCTACTTCACCTCGACCCAGATCGGGTTCGTCCACGCCCCATCCCCGTCCGTGGCCACCACGCGGACGATGTACCACCCGCTCGTGGTCGGCCGATCGGTGAAGGTGATCGTGGCCTCGGGCTTCCCGTCGAGGGCGAACTCCCGCACGACCGCGCCGTTTCGGATCACCTGGAGGAGGGAAAGGCCCCGCGGCCCGTCCCGGGGGGCGACGACGAGCTCGGCCCGGAGCCGGAGCTCCTCCCCGGGCTTGAGGGCGACCGTGTCCCCCGGCCGGGCCGCCCCTTGGGCGGTGAGGTTCACGAGGGGCCCGTAGGTCACGAACGCCCGGCCCCGCCCGAGCGCGTCGAGCCACTTCTCGACCGTGAACTCCCCCTCCACGTGGACGTAGGTCCGCGGCCGGCCGTAGGGGTCGGCCGGGTCCTTCCAGTCGTGGGCGTCGCTTGCCCCCACGGCCACGTAGCGACGCCCCTCGTTCCAGAACTTGAACATCTGCTCCACGGCCCGGGCGTCGTCGTCCTCAAACGGGCCGTTGGCGATCTCCACGAGCTCAAACCCGGGGTCGAAGAACGGCTTCCCCAGGGCCTCGAAGTACGGGGCCCCCGACCAGTAGGGGTGGTTCGCCTGAACAAACCGGGCGCCCTGGGCCCGGGCCTCGGCGAACGTGGGGGCAGGGGACCCGACCCCCATCCACACCATGGGTGGGATCTGGGGGACGTAGGCCTGGACGGGAAACGCGTTCCAGTGCCAGCGGAACGCGGTGATTTCGATCCCGAGGACGACCGGGAACCCTCGGTTCGCCGCCGCCGCGGCGTAGGGGGCGTGGCCGTCCCCGGTGTTGTGGTCGGTGAGGAACCCCAGATCCAGGTCCGCGGCGAGCTGGACCGCCACGAGCTCCTCGGGCGGGGTTTTGCCGTCGAAGCTCGCGCTGGAGTGGGCGTGGGGGTCGCCCCCGTAGTAGCCCCAGGCGCGGGGGGAGAAGCCTGTGGGGAGCGCCACCTCGAGCTCGACCGCCCTCCCCGCCTCCACGGTCACCTCCCGGAGGACGGCCCCCCGGGTGAACCCCGCCCCCCGGTCCACGACCAGGGTGTACGTCCCCGGGGGGAGCGGGATCCGCACGAGCCCCGGCGCCGCGGCCGGGCTGTAGTGGACCCCAAGCGTCTTTTCCCCCTGGCGGACGACGACCTTCACGTCCGCCGGCCTCCCGTCCAGGGTCGCCCGGACGAGGACCTCCCCTTGGGCGAGGGCGCTCCCCGCCAGGGCCGCCACGAGCACCAGTCCGATCAGGCGTCCTCCGCGCACCATCCTTGGGCCTCCTTCGTGGGATGTGGAGGGGAGAAGATACCGAAACGGCCGGGGGCCACAAGGCCGGGAAGCGGGGGGCAGGGCCGGTAGAATCCCGGGGTGAACGGACGGGAACCTGCTGCGGAGGCGGTCTAGGATGTGCGGGATCTTCGGGATCGTGACCGACCGGGAGACGGCCCTCGGCCCGACCCTCGTGGAGGCCGGGCGGCGGCTGTCCTACCGGGGCTACGACTCCGTGGGCTGCGCCACCCTCCGGCCCGACGGGACGATCGACCTCCGCAAGGACGTGGGGCGGATCGACGAGGTGGCGGAGCGGCTCGGCTTTCGCGAGATGCGGGGGACCCGGGGGATCGTCCAGCTCCGCTGGGCCACGTTCGGGGCCCCCTCCCAGCTGAACGCCCAGCCCCACCTCGACTCCGACGGGGACCTCGTGGGGGCCCACAACGGGAACGTGGTGAACAACGTCGAGCTCCGGGCGCAGTTCCTCGCCGAGGGGATGACCGTGCGGTCCACGAACGACGGGGAGACGTGCGTTCACGCTGTGGAGCGGTACGTGGACCGGGGGTACCCGATGCTCGAGGCGATCCGGCACGCGTACCGGGACCTTCAAGGGGACTACGCGTTCGTGATCGGCCGGGTCGGGGAGGAGCGGCTGTACGCGTTCAAGAAGGGGTCCGGCCTCGTGGCCGGGATCGCCGACGGGGCGGCGGTCGTGTCCTCGGACCTCCCCTCGATCCTCCCCCTCACCCGGCGGGTCCTGCGGGTCGAGGACGGGGAGATCGTGGTCCTCGAGCCAGGCCGGGTCGAGCTCCGGCGGGTCGAGGACGGAAGCCTCGTCTTCCGGGAGGTCGAGACGGTGACGGAGTCGATGGAGGAGGCCCAGAAGGGGGGCTACCCCCACTTCATGCTCAAAGAGATCCACGAGCAGCCCGAGCGGGCCCGGGAGCTCCTCCACCTCTACGACGCCTCCCCCCACGTGGAGGCGATGGTGGCCCGGATGAGGGCGGCGCGGAACCTGTACCTTGTGGGGTGCGGGACGAGCTACCACGCCTGCCTGCTGGGGGCGGTGTACCTGGCGCGGCTCGCGGGCCGGCCGGCGATCCCCGTGCTGGGGCCCCAGTTCATCCCCCAGTGCGTTCCGGCCGTGGGGCCGGGGGACGTCGGGCTGTTTGTGAGCCAAAGCGGGGAGACGAAGGACGTCCTCCTCGCCCTCGAGGCCGGGGTCGCCCGGGGCCTGGAGCCCCTCGGGCTCCTCAACGTGATCGGCTCGACCCTCATGTACAAGAGCCGGGTCTACCTCCCCCTGGCCTGCGGGTACGAGATCAGCGTTCCAGCGACGAAGACCTTTTTAAACCAGGCCCTCGCCTTCCTGTACCTCGCCCTCCGGATGGGGGGACACCCCACCGCCTTCCTCCAAGGGCTCCCCGATCTTCTCGCGGAGACCCTCCGCTCCGCGGAGCCCTGGGTGGAGGGCCTCGTTGCGGACCTGGCCGGCCGGGACGACCTCTACTGCCTGGGGTACGGGCTGACCTACCCCATCGCCCTCGAGGGGGCGCTCAAGATGAAGGAGGTCACCTACGCCCACTGCGAGGGGATGCTCTCCACCGAGTTCAAGCACGGCCCGCTTTCGGCCGTCCACGACGGGTACCCGGTGCTCTTCGTCTGCGGGCCGGAGGACGTCCCCCGGATCGTGAGCGGGGTGAACGAGGTCACGTGCCGGGGGGGGCGGGCGATCGCGATCGGGGAGGAGGACGACCGCCTCCGGGCGAACGTCCACGACTTGCTCCCCCTTCCGCGGGCCGGTCCCCTCCTCAACCCCCTGCTCGCCGTGGTCCCGTTGCAGCTTCTTGCCTACAAGCTCAGCGTGGCCCGGGGGATCGACCCCGACTTCCCCCGCAACCTGAGCAAGACCCTGACCGTGGACTAGTCGCCCGCGGGCCCCCGCGGGCGATGGTGACGGCCGTTACACCGAGGGTCTTGACAGGGGACAGCCGTCTCGCTACCATCGGCCGCGTATCCTGGCAAAGAGGGAGGTGGTGGACCGAACGAGGAGACCGTTGTGCGTGCGGGATATCGGGATCCCGAAAGGCAGTACAACCGGAATCTGAGTAAGGAACCAAGGAGGATGGAACGATGAAGCGGGCTCTCGCGATTGCTGTTGCGCTGTGTACGCTTGGGTTTGCGGGCTTCTCCCAGATCGCCATCAAGGGGAGCTGGACGGCCTCCGTGTGCCTTGTCCCCTCGACGACCCTCACGAGCACCCTCAACCTGACCTACACGGTCGCCGGGTTTGACATCACGAGCATCACCGGGTTCGGCGCGGCCGGGATCACGTCCCAGCGGTTCACGTTCAAGGGCGTGTTCGGGCCGTTCTCCGCGTCGGGGAACGTGTGGTTCCAGCCCTCGCCGGCCGCCTACCTCGCCGCGGACGCGGTGACGAGCTTTGACTTCGGCGGGATCGCGATCGGGGCCACGGTCCGCCACTGGACGCCGGGGAACTTCCGGACGACCGAGTGGGCGCCGGACAGCGACCCCTGCGCGACCCAGACCCCGCCCGGTGTCGGCTACCTCCAGTACATCTTCACCGGGACGATCTCCCCGCTTTCGATCCGCGCTCGGTTTGCGGACTGCTGCACCGGGGCCTCGTTCCAGGACCTGCGGATCTCCCTCACCGGGGTCGACCTCTGCTGCGGGATCAAGTACAACGCGGTTGTTGACTTCACGAAGGCCGGGTTCCAGAGCCTGACCCTCTCCGGGATCAACATCCCGCTCTGCTGCGGCGTGTCGTTCGACCTCTCGATCACCTACTCCGTCGCCGCCAAGTCCGTGACCTTCACCCCGAAGTTCGCCGGGATCGCCGAGGCGTGCTTCACGGTGTGGGGCGGGCCGGTCTCCGGCGCGACGACCAACATCTGGGAAGGCCTCCGGATTGACGGGTTCCGGATCCGCTGCACGATCGCCGACTGCAACTACCTCGAGTACGTCCACGCCTTCGCTCCGACGGCTGGGACGATCCCGTCCGCGATCCGCGCCAAGTTCCTCGCGGCCTGCCAGGAGAACGAGTACCTCGAGCTCGGGTTCTGCGGCGCCGGCTGCTGCGGCGGGAAGTACGAGGTCAGCCTCCGGATCCTGTGGTCCACGACCCTCACCAACCCCGGCCTCTTCGGCGTGACCCGGTTCGTCGGCTCGGCGAAGATCCCGGTGATGGCGAACTTCACCCTCAACCTCGACTTCGTGATGCCGGCCGCGGCCTGCGCTTCGGCCAGCTTCTGCTTCGGCTGGACGTTCACGTTCTAGTCGAGCCGCTGCGCTTACACGGCGGGCCCTGGGAAACCAGGGCCCGCTCTTTTTCCGCTCGGCCGCCGATCCCCTCTTCCTACAGGACGTTGCGGAGACCGAGAGGGCCTCGCGGCTGCGGATACGGAAGGCGCGGGGAGGATTCCCGGGTAACCCCATGGAGCCGTCCGGCCCGTTCCAGGTGTCCCGCGAGGGGGCCAACGAGGCCCTGCCGATCGTGACGGTGCTCCCCCTCACGGGTGCGGCGGCCCGGATGCCGGGTTGACCCCAGCGAGGTGCTCCTGACGGCGGGAGCGGCCGATCGTGGGCGGGGGATAACCCCAAGTGCGCCTCCCAAGTTTCACCCTCTTCCCCGGGATGGGAGGGAAAAAGAAGGCCCCGGCGCGCCGGGGCCTCCTCCCTTGGGTTCTCCGACCCCCTACGGGGCGTCCCCCTCGAGCTCCCGGATCGTCCCCGTCACCACGTGGAACCCCAAGGTCCCCTGGGCGATCCGGAAGTCGTGGACCGGGAGCACGGCCCCGATCGCCTCCACGGGCTTGAGGAACAGCATCGGGTTGTAGGGCGGGGAGACCTTCTTGGAGCGGAGGAAGGCCATCGCCCGGGCGTCGGCCGGCGTCCGGGGGGTGGGGTCCCCGTCGCCGTCGAGGTCGAGGTACAGCTTGAGCTCGAGGATCCAACCGGCGTCCGTGAGCTCGAACTGGAGGTCCACCCACCCGGACCCGATCGTCCCCTGCCAGAGGAGGTTCCGGTTGTTGTTCGTGAGGGTGGGGGCCGGGCCGGAGCTGGGGGTCACGGCCACGTTCCGGAACTGGCCCACGGTCCCAAGCTCCACTTGGAACGGGCGGGGGCTCGTCCAGGTCGCGCTCCCAGCCACGGTGACGTGCCACCGGTACTGGGGGTCGCCCCACACGTAGATCCCGGGCTTGTCAATCGTCGGCATCCCGGGGAGGCTCGGGGGCGGCGGAGGCGGGGTCCCCACGGTGATCGTCCGCGTGGTCGTCCCCGTCGCCCCGAGGTTGTCGGTCACGGTGAGGGTCACGGTGTAGGTTCCGGGGGCGGTGTAGCGCTTCTGGATCTGGGGCCCGGTGCCCGTGGCCCCGTCCCCGAAGTTCCAGCTCCAGGCCACCACCGCCCCATCGGGGTCGGTCGAGGCCCGGCCGTCGAACGTGATCCACTGGTTCACCTGGGGGTTCGCCGGGGAGAAGGTGAACGAGGCCGTCGGGGGCTGGTTGGGAGCCGGTTGGATCGTGTACGGGGCCGATCCTTCGGCCCACGCCCCGGCCGGGACGTTTGCGGAAAGCCACGCCCGGACCTGGGAGAGGAACAGGGGCCCGTTCGTCGAGAGGATCGGGTACCCGGCGGGGTAGCTCGTCGGGAAGAGGGGGATCGCCCGGTCGGCGGCGAAGGCCACGATCTGCTCCGAGCCCACCGGCTCGGAGGTGATGAAGGCGTAGGTCGCGTTCCGCGGGAAGACGGTCGTCCCGGCGGGAACCGGAAGCGCCGCGTCTCGCCAGTTGGGGAAGAGGAGGATCGCCCGGCCAGCGGCGTCGAGCTCCACGAGGTAGAGGTGGCTCGCCCTCGACAGGGTCACCGTGATCCGCACCGCCTCGCCCACGGTGTAGCTCCCCTTGTCCGTGGCCACAGCGAGCGCGAGCGCCGGCGCAGTCAGGGTGAGCTGGGCGGTGTTGTTCCCCTCGTCGGANTCCGCGACCTGGCCGAGGACGTCGGCCGTGGCCGTGAACGTCTCGGAGGGGGCGGAGAGGGGGAGCGAGAACGAGAGGTTCGTCTGGGAACCGGCCGCAAGCGAGCTCACCGTGCGGTCCTGGGAGGGACCGACCCCTTGGAGGCGGACGGTGAACGCGCCGGCAGCCGCGGTCCCCTGGTTCCGGACGGTGACGGTGAAGCTCACCGTCGAGCCCACGGGCGGGTTCGTCGGGGTCCAGGTGACGTTCGCCACCACGAGGTCCGGCCGGGCGGGCGGCTGGGGTCGGGCCTCGAGCCTCCCGGCCCCGAACGCGTAGGGGTCGCCCATCGGGACGCAGGAGGCGAGGAGGCGGCTCGTGAGGCCGGCGCGGTCGAGGGTCGGGGTTTCGGCCTTGAGGAGGGCGGCCACCCCGGCGGCGTGGGGCGCGGCGGCCGACGTCCCGGGGAAT
>JAOACA010000005.1:48357-52779 GCA_026418075.1 Candidatus Bipolaricaulota bacterium
GGGTTGTAGCCAGCCGCGCTCGTCGTCACGTTCGCCGGCCCGGCGAGGTCGGGCTTCGCGCGCCCGTCCCTCGTCGGCCCGCGGGAGGAGTAGGAGGCAATGGGGCCGGTCGCGTAGTTCGGCCAGTCAATCGCCCCCACGGACAGGACCTCGGCGGCGTCGGCCGGGGCAGGGATGCTCGACGCCGGGACAGCCGGTGCCACGTCCTGGACGATCGAGAACAGGGCGAGCCGCCGCGCCGCCCCGGAGGCCCGCTGGATCCGCACCCGGTACGTCCCCGCTGCCCCGGCGGTCGTCGTGATCCGCTCCGTGGGCCGCTCCGTCCCCCCTTGGGTTGCCGTTGAGCTCGCCACCAGGGTCCCCGTGGGGCCGTAGAGGTAGAGGTCGTAGTCGTCCGCCGTCGCCGGCCAGGCGTCCCAGGTGAGGTAGAGGATGATCTGCTGGCCTGAGCTCGCGCTCAGGGTCACGTCCACGTCGTGCCAGCCGTCCCCGTTCCCATCGGTGAACGAGGCCCCGTAGTGCTTCTGGGCGAAGTTCCCCGCGGCTTGGACCCACAGGATCCCGGCTGCGGTCGCCCGCCGGGCGATCTCGGCGACCGTCCCGGTCCCGTCGTAGAAGTTCGTGTTGAACCAGCCAAGGGAGTGGTTGATCACGTGGACGCCCTCGGAGATGCAGTAGGTGACGGCGTTATCGAGGTCGACCTCGTTTCCGATCTTCACGAGGTAGAGCTGGGCCTGGGGGGCGACGTCGTGGACGATCTGGGCCACGGCCGTCCCGTGGTAGATTCCCGTCTGAATCCCGGTTCCGGTGAAGTCGCGGGTGATGACGGAGTACGGGAGGTCGCCCGCGGCCTGGGCGGCGGAGAGCCCGTTGAACCCGAGATCGATCACCGCGACCTTGACCCCGGCCCCCTGGTTCCCCAGGGCGTGGAAGCCCGGGGCCCCGACGAGGGCCACCCCCTCCGAGGTCACCGCCATCGGATGCGGGGTGTAGGGGAGGCGGACGTAGACCGCGGTCCCCACCTGGGAGAGGAAGGTCTCCAGCTGCCCCAAGGGCACCTTGACCTTCGAAAGCCCCAGGGGCGAGGCCGTGGCCTCCACCGCAAGCCCCATGGGGACCGCGCCCGGGGCCCCCCGGGTTTCCACGACGAGGGTCACTTCGCCCGTGGGCTCAAGCGGGATCCCGAGCATCTCCGCGACCTTCGTCAGGGCGTCCCGGGCCGGGGCAGGGACGTTGGCGAGGGCGGTCACGACCCCCGTGGGGACGGCCTGCCGGACGGCGGAGAGGAGGAGCTCCACCGCCCCATCGACGGCCGGGTTCTTCTTTTCGGTCTTGGTGATCGTGATCGTCCCGATCGTCAGGGGAACGCCCTTCCCCTTGGCCGGCGCGGCGGTTCCCCCGGCCCGGAGGTAGGTCAGGACCTGCACCGCCTGGGGGATCCGTGGGGAGCGGGTCGAGATCCCGGCGAACGCGTCCCCCCGCCAGGGGAGGAGGACCCCGATCGTCCGTCCGCCGTAGGAGTAGAGCTCGAGGCCCGCCGCCTGAAGCTCGCGGGCGTACGGGGAGAGGTCGGCGAACCGGGCGGCCACGGTGGGGGCCCAGCTGACCTGGGCTTGGGCGATGTCGAACCGGACCGTCCCGAGGCCCGCGAGGAGGTACACCTGGTTGTACAGCGCCGCCTCGTTGTAGTCCTTCACCGTCGCCGTGATCCCGGCGGCCTTCGCCTGGGCGGCGACGGCGTCCCACGCCGCCCGGTCCGCGTCCAGGGCGAGGATCTCCACCTGGGCCACCGCCCCCACTCCAGCGAGCAGGGCGCTCAAGAGAATTCCCAACGTGCGCGCACGGGTCTTCATCGGGATCACCCTCCTCATGGGTGGGGCGTGTACGGCGGCCGGACGTACCGCACCGCCGGGTCCTGGGCGAGGGCCGGGAGAAGCGGGATCGGGATCAGGAGGTCGATCAGGGAGCCGGTGGAGCTCAGGACGTAGGGCTCGAGGCTCTCGGCCAGGGCCCCGGACCCCTCGGCGACGACCCGCACCCGGAGCCCGACCCGCTCAAGCCCGGAGTCCCTCGCGGCCCCGAACCAGTCGGGGTGCCCGACGAGGGCCCACAGGACCGGGTCGAGCCGCACCCCCGCGGGCACGCGGGGGAGCTTCAGGGGGACCTCCTTCACCGTGAGGGTGATCGTGGCCCCCGGGGAGAGGAGCCGGAGGGCCCCGGCGAGCTCGAAGAACGCTGCCGAGGGCGGGACGAGGCCGTCCCGCGGGATCACAATGAGCTCCGCCTTCTTCGCGTCCCCGCGGAGGAGGGCGTACTCGGTCGGGGTCTCGACCCCGAGGAGGAAGAAGTCCCCGTCGAGGTAGAGGTACGCTCCCCCGGCGCGGAGGTCGGCCTCCGAGAGCCCCTCGGGGAAGACGAGGGTTCCGTCCTGGACTTTGGCCACGGGGACCCCGAGCGCGGCCGCCTTCGGCGCCAGGGCCCCCACCGCCCCTTCCGGAAGGGGGACCTCGGCCCACAGGTACTGGAGGCCTTGGGCCCAAGTGCCCAGGCCCAGTACGGCGATCAACACGGTCACCCACACAGCTCGGCTGGACATCGTCGCCTCCCTTGGTCACCCCACTATACACCCTCCGGGGGGGAGGGGTTCCGGGGTTGCCGGAGAGGGGAGCCGTCGGAACAATCCCCCCATGACGCCGGACCGGTTCGCCCGGCAGCGGGTTCTCCCCGAGCTTGGGGAGGAAGGCCAGCGGCGGCTGGGGGAGGGGACGGCCCTCGTTGCCGGCTGCGGGGCCCTCGGGACCCACGGGGCCGAGCTCCTCCTCCGGGCCGGGCTCGCTCGCCTCGTCCTCGTGGACCGGGACCTCGTCGAGGAGACGAACCTCCACCGGGTGGCCCTGTTCACCCCGGGCGACCTCGGCCGGCCGAAGGCCCTCGCCGCCGCGGACGCCCTCCGCCGGATCGCGCCCGCGGCCGAGGTCGTCCCCCACGTCGCCCACCTCGGGCCTGAGCTCGCCGAGGAACTGGTGCGGGGGGTCGACGTCGTCCTCGACGGTCTCGATAACCTCGAGACCCGGTACGTCCTGAACGACGTCTGCGTGAAGGAAGGGGTCCCGTGGGTCTACACCGCGGTCCTGGGGACCTCCGGGATGACGATGCCCATCCTCCCCGGGAGGGGGCCGTGCCTGCGGTGCCTGTTCCCCGATCCCCCCCCGCCGGGGGCGATCCCGACCTGCGCCGAGGCTGGGATCCTCGGGCCCGTTCCCGCGGCCCTTGCCGCCCTCGCCGCCGCCTCCGCGATCGCGATCCTCGCCGGGAGCCCGGACCTCGTCCCGGGGCGGCTCCTCCACCTCGACCTCTGGCGGGGGAGGGCGGAGGCGACGGACGTCCTCCGGGCCCCGGGCTGTCCCGCCTGCGGGGAGCGGCGGTTCGATTTCCTCGCTCCCGCCCCGTCGGCGGCGGCCCTGTGCGGGGACGCGGTCCAGGTCCTCCCCCGGACCCGGGGGGCGCTGGACCTCGCGGCCCTCGGCCGGCGGCTCGCCCCCCTGGGAACGGTGCGGCTCCGCTCCGGGGTCCTCGTGGCCGAGCTCGAGGGGGTCGAGCTCACCGTGTTCCCCGACGGACGGGCCCTGGTGAAGGGGGTCTCCAGCCCCGACCAGGCCCAGGCCCTCTACGACCGGTACGTCGCTAGGTAGGCCGGCGGAGGAGGAGCAGGGCGAGGAGGAGCCCGACCACGAGGAGGGGGAGGAGGGCGACCCACCGGGCCCGGCGGACGGCCGCCCGCCCCTCGGGCGGGAGCGCGCCCCGCCGGGGGTAGCGGAGTTCGAGCCACTGGGCTTTCTTGATCATCTTCACCGACTGGGCGATCTTCCCCTGCCTCCGGTAGACGACCCCCAGGTTGTGGAACGCGGAGGCGTGGTGGGGGTCCTCCTCCGTCGCCCTCCGGAACGCGTACTCGGCCTTCGGGAGGTCCCCCCGCTCGAAGTACAGGATCCCCAAGCGAAACAGGACCTGGGCCTTGGCCTCCCCGTGGCGGAGGGCGTCGAGGAGGAGGGCGATCCCCTCCTCGTGCCTCCCCTCCCGGCGGAGGGCCTCGGCCCGGGCCAGGGCCTCCGCCACCGCCTCTCCCCCGGTCACGCCTGCGGGGTTGGGGAGAGAAGGGCGAGGCGCTTCTTCACGGCTTGGATGTCCTCCCATGTCTGGTGCTTGGGGCTTCCCTTGGCCTTGCTCGGGTTGCGGAGGAGGTAGCTTGGGTGGTACATGGGGAAGATTTCGATCCCCCCCTTCCAGCGGTGGGGCCGCCCCCGGAGCTGGGTGATGCCCTCGGAGGAGTTGAGGAAGAAGCCGGTGGGGGTGTTCCCGAGGGTGACGATGATCCGCGGCCGGACGAGGGCGATCTGGGCCGCGAGCCACTCCCAGCACGCC
>JAOACA010000005.1:52878-57651 GCA_026418075.1 Candidatus Bipolaricaulota bacterium
GTGGGGGTGTTCCCGAGGGTGACGATGATCCGCGGCCGGACGAGGGCGATCTGGGCCGCGAGCCACTCCCAGCACGCCTCCATCTCGGCCCGGGTGGGGACGCGGTTCCCCGGGGGGCGGCATTTGACGATGTTCGCGATGTACACCTCCTCCCGGGCGATCCCCACCGAGGTGAGGATCTGGGTCAGGAGCTGGCCGGCCGGGCCCACGAACGGCCGGCCCGTGTCGTCCTCCACCTCCCCCGGGCCCTCGCCCACGAGCATGAGGGCCGCCCGAGGGTTCCCCTCCCCGAACACCACCGTCTTCCGGCCCTCGGCCAATGGGCAGCGGCGGCAGCCCTTCGCTCGCTCCGCGAGAAGATCTAGGGAGATTTCGACCGGCAGGGTGGTGCCTCCTCGGGGTGGGCTGGAGCGGGCAACGGGGATCGAACCCGTGGCCTGCAGCTTGGGAAGCTGCCGCTCTACCATCTGAGCTATGCCCGCGGCCTAGGAGATGATACGCCTCGCCCGGCCCCGGTCAAGCGCGGAGGGGCTCCAGGGCCGGCATCGCCTTCCCCCGGAGGAACTCGAGCGTCGCCCCCCCGCCGGTGGACACGTACCCGAACTTCTCCGCGAGCCCGAGCCGCTCCACCGCCTCCCCCGTCTCCCCCCCGCCGACGACGGTGAACGCCGGCGAGGCGACGAGGGCCCTCGCCACGGCCTCGGTCCCGGCGGCGAAGGGAGCGTGCTCGAACGCCCCCATCGGACCCGTCCAAACCACGGTCCCCGCCCTCTGAACGGCCTCCGCAAACCGCTCCCTCGTCCGGGGCCCGATGTCGAGGCCGGTCCACCCCGCGGGGATCTCCCGGGCGGACACGACCCGCGTCTCCGCCCCGGGGGAAAGCTCCCGGGCCACGACCACGTCCTCGGGGAGGACGATCTCCTTTCCGAGCTCCCTCGCCTTCCCCAGGAGGTCCCGCAGGGTGGGGACGAGGTCCTGGTCGAGGACGCTCTTCCCCACGGCGTGGCCTTGGGCGGCGAGGAACGTGAACGCGACCCCGCCCCCGACGAGGAACCCATCCACCTTGGGGAGGAGGTCGGTGAGGACCCCCAGCTTGTCCTTGGCCTTCTTCCCCCCGACGAGGATCAGGTACGGCCGGCGGGGGGAGTCCCGGACGCTGGAGAGGACCTCCACCTCCCGCTCCATGAGGAGCCCGGCGTAGGCGGGGAGGAACTTCGCCACCCCCACGGTCGAGGCGTGGGCCCGGTGGGCGGTGGCGAACGCGTCGTTCACGAAGAGGTCAAACGGCTGGGCGAGGGCCCTCGCGAACCCGGGGTCGTTCTCCTCCTCGCCGGGGTGGAACCGGACGTTCTCGAGGACGACGACCTCCCCCGGGGGGAGGGACGCTACAGCCTGTCCGACCTCGTCTCCGATGCAGTCCCGGAGGGCCCGGACGGGGGCGCCGAGGAGCTCCCCCAGGCGCCTCGCCACCGGCCCCATCCGGAGCTCCTCCACGACCGTTCCGTCGGGCCGGCCGAGGTGGGAGAGGACGGCCACCCGCGCCCCCCGCTCCCGGAGGAGCCGGAGGGTGGGGAGGACGGCCCGGATCCGCCCCTCGTCGGCGACCCTCCCCTTCTCGAGGGGGACGTTGAGGTCGGCCCGGAGGAGGACCCGCTTGCCCCGGGGGTCCACGTCGCGCACGCTGCGGAGCCTCATCGCGCTCATGGGAACTCCATTCTAGGTTTCCCGGGTTCCGGAGGCAAGGGGTATCATCGGGGTGATGAACGTCCTCGTGGTCCTTGGGGTGGTCCTCCTCGGGCTGGCCGTGGCCTTGGGGCCCACCGTGGCCTCCCTGTTCGATCCCCTGTCCCCGGCCCGGGCGGCGGGGAAGTTCCTCGAGGTGGTGGGCGTCTGGGGCGGGGTTCGGGACATCCGCACGGAGCTCGTCCTCCGTGGGGACGGGGGAGAGGCCCGGGTAGCCGTCCTCTTCCTCGCCCCGGCTGCCCTACGGATCGAGGTCCTCTCTCCTGGGGAGGCGGCGGGGGAGGTGTTTGCCCTCCGCCCCACCCCGGGTGGGGAGTGGCTTTTCCTCCACCACCGCCCCCGGCTGGGGGTGGCGGTCGAGGCCCGGCTCCCGGGGCTTGGGGGTTCGGCCCTCTTTCCGGCCCCGGAGGAGCTCCGGGCTGGGCTGCGCGAGGGCCGGATCCGCGTTGCCTACGCCCCCGGCACGGACGGAGAGGGGTTCGACCTCCGGGGGCTTCCGGGCCCGTTCCCGCGGGCCGAACTGTGGGTCGACCCGGGGACCCTCCTCCCCTGGCGGGCCCGCCTCTACCGGGACCCCGACGGCCCTCCGGCCCTGGAGGTTGAGGTTCCCCTCAAAGAGGGATCCCGCTCGCTCCAGGTCAACACGGGCCTGGAGCTGCGGGATCTCTTTCAGCTTGAGCCCGCGCCGAGGCGGTGGCTGCTTGCCCCCCGGCCCTGACTACGCCTCCTGGACCCGGCGGCGGAACTCCCCGAACTTGAGCTCCTTCTCCACGAACTCCTCGAACTGTTCCTCCTCAAGGAACGGGGACTCAATCGCCGACTTCTCGAACACCGAGTCCTCAATGTAGATCGGGGCTTTCGTCCGGAGGGCGAGGGCCACCGCGTCCGAGGGGCGGGCGTCGATGTCCCGGGTCGTCCCCGAGGCGTCCCGGACGACGAGGCTCGCGTAGTACGTGCTGTCCTTGACCGAGGTGATCACCGCCCGCTCGAGGTTCCCCCCCAGGGTGTTCAGGATCTCCTTCATGAGGTCGTGGGAGAGCGGCCGAGGGAACCGCTGGCCCTGGAGCTCGATGGCGATGGACATGGCTTCCTGTTCGCCGATCCAGATGGGCATGGCCTTGGACGAGTGCCGGTCCTTGAGGAGCAGGACCGGGGTCTTCGTGGTCGGATCGAGAAGTAGCGCCCTCACCTCAGCTTCCCTCATTCCTGGCCTCCTCCTCTCGTCGACTTCGCCGGGATTATAGCGAGGGGGGTGAGGGGTGACCATGGTCGGCGTTACGTTCGGGGAGTGGCGGGGGCGGGAGGGGAACGGTAGCCTCAGGAGGCCATGGTTCGCGAGGTGGCCCGCAACCGCCGCGCCCGACGGGACTACGCGATCGAGGAGACCTACGAGGCGGGGATTGAGCTCCGCGGCTCGGAGGTCAAGTCCCTCCGGCAGGGCCGCGTCTCCCTCGACGAAGCGTACGCCAAGGTGGACGAGGGGGAGGTGTGGCTCCTTGGGCTCCACATCGCCCCCTACGGCCCAAGCGGCCTCCGGGGCCACGACCCCACCCGGCCCCGCAAGCTCCTCCTCCACAAGCGGGAGATCGCCCGTCTGGTGGGGAAAGTGGGCCGGGCCGGCTACACCCTCATCCCGCTTGCGATCTACTTCAACGAACGGGGCTACGCCAAGGTCGAGCTCGCCCTCGGACGGGGCCAGACGAAGGTCGACAAGCGGCGGAAGATCATCCAGGAGGAGGAGGAGCGGCGGGCCCGGGAGGCAATGAAGCGGTTCCGCTAGAGGCTCTCGGCGACCTCGGCGGCGAGGATGGGGTCGATCAGGGGGTCGAGGTCCCCATCGAGGATTTCCGATAGCTGGTACAAGGTGAGGCCGATCCGGTGGTCGGTGACCCGGGACTGGGGGAAGTTGTAGGTCCGGATCTTCTCCGAGCGGTCACCGGTCCCAATCTGCTTCCGCCGGGTCTCCCGAAGCTCCTTCTCCCGCGCCTCCTCCTGGAGCTCCCACAGCTTGGCCCGCAGGATCCGCAACGCAAGCTCCCGGTTCCGGTGCTGGCTCCGCTCGTCCTGGCAGGCGACGACGATCCCCGTGGGGAGGTGGGTGATCCGGACCGCGGTCTCGTTCTTCTGCATGTGCTGGCCCCCGGGGCCCGAGGCGCGGAACGTGTCCACTTTGAGGTCCTCGGGCCGGATCTCGACGTCGATCTCCTCGGCCTCGGGGAGGACAGCCACGGTGGCGGTGGAGGTGTGGATCCGGCCGCTCGCCTCCGTTTCGGGGACCCGCTGGACCCGGTGGACCCCGGACTCGTAGCGGAGCCTGCCGTAGGCGCCTTCCCCTTCCACGGCGAACACGACCTGCTTCATCCCCCCCAGCGGGGTGGGGTGGCTGTCCATGACGCGGACCGTAAACCCCTTCCGCTCAGCGTAGCGGCTGTACATCCGGAAGAGCTCGGCGGCGAACAGGGCCGCCTCGTCCCCCCCTGTCCCGGCCCGGATCTCGACGATGGCGTTCTTCCGGTCGGCGGGGCTCTCGGGGAGGAGCATGCGGAGGATCTCCTGGGACAGGGCCTCCGCCCTCGCCCGGTCCCGCTCGAGTTCCTCCCGGAGCGCGGCCCGGAGATCGTCATCTCCCTCCTCCCGGAGGAGCTCCTCTTCCTCGGCGATCGCCTCCTGGAGGCGGCGGAGCTCCTCGCCCTTGGCGACGAGGTCTCGGAGGCGGGCGTAGCGGCGGGAGAGCTCGGGGAAGTCGGGGCGGGAGGCCACCCCGGGCCGGGCGAGCTCCTCCTCAAGCTCCCGAGGCTCTCCAGCCGCCCCATCGACCCGCGCGAGGATCTTGTCCACGGCCGAAGGTTAGCCGAAACCGGGTTCCGGCTAAAAGAGACCGCGCCGGAGGTTCCGAACCCCGGCGGGACCGGCCACCACGAGGTCGGTCGCGAGCCCGAGGAACAGCCCGTGGCCGAGGATCCCCGCCCGGGCGTCGAGCTCCCGGGCCAGGGACTGCGGATCCCGGATCGGGCCGAAGGCGCAGTCGAG
>JAOACA010000060.1 GCA_026418075.1 Candidatus Bipolaricaulota bacterium
GCCCCAGGTGGTCGTCGAGCCCGAGACGTGGACAAAGCACCGGGCGACTTTTGGGATCGGGCTCGGACTACGCGGGAACGGCTGGCGGGCCCAGATCCTCCTCCACAACCGGCGGGGGATCGTGCTCGGGATCGCCCTCGGATCCTAGGTCTCTGAGCCTCGGTTCACGGTTGAGGCGTGTACCTCTGCCACTGCGCCCCAGGGGGCACGGGGATCGCCGGCGGTCCCGCCAGCCAACCCAGGGAGGCGAGGAACTCGTCCATCTTGGCGATCGCGGCCTCGCGCCAGGGGCTTGAGTGGCTGAACGGGTGCCCTTCGCCGGGGGCAATCCACAGCTCGGCCCGCACGCCGTAGGAGGTGAGGATGTCCACGAACCTCTGGGCCAGCCCAAACCAGCGGTCCCGGTCCCCGTCGAGGATCAGCGTGGGGGGCCAGCCCGGGCCGAGGTGGAGGATCGGGGAGAGCCGCGCCGCCATCTCCCCCCCCCCGGGCACCCGCTCCCGGAACTTCTCCGTGTCCTCCATCTCCCGAAAGTCCACCACGCAGTTGATCATGAGGAGGGCGTTGGGGGCGGAGGAGAGGCGGAGGTCGTCGGCTGGGTCGTCGGGGGCGACCGGGGTGGCGGTGCAGGCCGCGAGGTGCCCGCCGGCGGAACTCCCCCCGGCAGCCAGCCGCTCGGGGTCCAGCCCCAGCTCGGTGGCGTGGGCCCGGAGCCAGCGCATCGCGCTGCGGGCGTCCTCGACGGCCTTGTCCGGCCCGGTCCCATGGGACTGCCAGCCGCGGTAGTCCACCCGGACCGCGATCAACCCCCTCCCCGCGAAGTACTCCGCGTGCTCCTTGAACTGGTTGATCAGGCTGTGGGCCCAGGCCCCGCCGGAGAAGAACACGACCCCGGGCCGACGATCGCCCGGCCGCCCGTCGGCGGGGAAGGTCACAACGAGCTTCAGCGCCCCTTGGGGCGTGCTTTTGTAGATGAACTCTTTCGTGGTGAACGCTGCAGGCGCGGGGGAGGAAGCCTGGCGGGAGCCCGTGGGGAGCGAGCCCCCCGTCCCCGGAGCGGCCGCCGCGAGCCGCACCAGGGTGAGGCTCCACGGCTCAAGCACCACCTCCCCTAGGGGCTTCTCCCCGGTGAACACGGCCACCGGGATCCCCGCCCCCTCGGGGGCGGCGTACGCCGCCTCCACAGCGACGAGGGTCGTCGGGGGAGGGGAAAAGCCATCGACGGTGACGGTCCCCAGGGGGCGGCGCGGCCCCGGGTTGAGGAAGTACAGGAGGAGCGAGCCGTCCCCCGCCCGGGCCGCGAGGACCTGGGTCTCCCCCGGAGCGCCAGCGAGACTGGACTCCAACAGCACGGCCTGTCCGTCGAACAGGTGCCGGAAGGGCTTCGTGTAGAGGTAGGGGGCAAGGAGGACGATCCTCTCCCGGTAGGGAACCCCACGGGCCTGGCGCCCCCCGCCTTCGGCCACCGCCGCCAGGGGCACGGACAGGTTGGCCAGGGCGAAGTAGTCCCCATGGGCGGCGTTGTAGCGGACGAAGAAGAAGTACATGTGGGCAAGGTGCACGCCCTGGAGCGGGGTGTTCTGATCCCCATGGGTCCCCCACTGGGTCATGAAGAACCTCTTGTCGGGGCCGAAGTCGCGCTGGTAGAGGGGGATCTGGACGGTCGGGAACGAGACCACGAACTCGCGGTAGAAGGGCCACCCCTCCTCCGGAGGGCGTTCCTGGCCCCGCGATCCCGTACCCGCAAACTCGGTCCACCCGTACTGGGTGAAGCCATCCAGCCCCGGAACCTTCGCCAGGGCTTGGTTCCACTCCCGCAACCCCTCCCGGCGCTCCTCCGCCACCCGCCCGACCGGGGTCGCCGGGGCGGCGACGGGGACCCCGGGGTACTTCTCCCGCAGGAGCTCGATGTGGGGGCCGATGCGGCGCAGGTACTCCTCAAGCCCCAGCCCCACGCCCTCGGGGGAAAGGTGCATCTCTTGGCCCAGCACCACGGCGGCGATCCCCACCCCGGCGGCGCGGATGCGCTGGAGGAAGACGTCCATCTCCTCGGGGTTCCCGTGCAGGATGTTGGCGATGAACACGGCCTCGGCCCCGGAGCGCCGGCACAGGTCGAGAAACTGCGCGAACCGGTCCGGGCCCGAAGTGAGCCCCATCCACCGCGACGCCTCTCCTGCCCGGGCACGGCGCAGGATCTCCTCCGGCCGCGCGTTGAGCCCGCCCGCCCCGGTCGGGTGGTGCCAGTAGCTTGCCGATCCCCCGGGGAACTGGAGCGTCTTGAGTCGAAGCTCAGCGATGGCCTCCACGTACTCCGGAACGTCCAAGAGCCCCTTGGTGATCATCTCCGCGCAGTTCAGGCCGTACACCCAGGGGTTGACGGCCCCCGGCTGGGCGGGCGTGACCACGCGGACCTCGAGGGGAACAGACGAGCTCCCCAGCACCACAACAGGTCCTCCACAGAGGAGCACCC
>JAOACA010000061.1 GCA_026418075.1 Candidatus Bipolaricaulota bacterium
AACGCCCCTTGCCCTGGTTGGGTGGGGCGAGGGGCCTACGGCCCCGCACTGGACCCCAGGGGCTTGGGTTCTTCGAGCTAGGCTTTCCCGCCCCCCGCGCGGTAGACTCCCTGCAAGCAAAGGAGGGACGTTGAAGGGACAGATGTTGCTCGTCGTGGTCGTCCTCACCGAGGTGCTCGCCCTGGCCGGGCCGCCGACGGACCTCTTGGACTACCTCCAGGCGACGAAGGGGAGTGCGCGCTGGGAGGTTGTGGAGGGGCAGGGGGGTGGCGCCGGAGGGCGGGTGGAGATCCGGCTTAGGTCCCAGGTGTGGCGGGGGATCCCCTGGGACCACACGCTCACCGTGTACGAGCCCCCGGCCGTGGTCGCACCCGACGTGATCGTCCTCTTCATCTCCGGAGACGCAAGCCGCGCCGACGCGCTCCTGGGGACAGCTGCCGCTGCCTTCTCCGGCCTGCGGGTGGCGATCCTCACCGGGGTTCCCAACCAGCCGCTGTTTGGCCTTCGGGAGGACGCGTTGATCGCCCACACGTTTGCCCGGTACCTGGCCGAGGGGGACCCCGACTGGCCCCTCCTCCTCCCCATGGTCCGGAGCGCCCACGCGGCGATGGAGGCCCTGGATGCCCTCGCCCCCGAGCTCTGGGGGACGAAGCTCCGGGGGTTCGTCGTGAGCGGGGCCTCCAAGCGGGGGTGGACGACCTACCTCACCGCGGCCACGGCCCCGGAGCGGGTCCTCGGGATCGCCCCGATCGTGTTCGATTTCCTGAACTTCCCGGCCCAGCTTGCGGCCCACGGGGAGGCGCTGGGGGGGCCGTCCCCAATGCTTCAGGACTACACGGCGCGGGGCCTGACCGGGATGTTCGGGGCCTCCCCGGCCTCCGCGCGGCTGGCGTGGCTCGTGGACCCCTACTCCTACCGCTACGCCCTCACGATGCCCAAGCTCGTCGTGGTGGGCGCAAACGACCCCTACTGGACCGTGGACGCAACAAGCCTCTACTGGCCCGGGCTTCCGGACCCAAAGCTCCTCCTGGTAGTCCCCAACGCCGGGCATGAAGTCCCGGACTTCACCCGGGTCGTGGGCTCCGTGGCCGCGTTCGCCCGCCTCCTCGCCAAGGGCGAACCCCTCCCGGCGGTGGAGTCCTCCCTCCGCTTCCGAAGCGAAGGAGCGGTCCTCACCGTCCGGGCGGGCCGGGAGCCGGCCGAGGTCCGGCTGTGGGTCGCCGAAAGCCCCTCCCGAAACTTCCACGAGGCCCGGTGGGTTCCCACCGAGCTCCCAGGGGGAGAGGGCAAGTGGGAGGTGAGCGTGGCCCCGCCCGTGGGGGGGTACCGGGCGTTCTTCGCCGAGCTCACCTTCGAGGTGGGAGGCCTACGGCTGTACACCTCGACCCCGACCCGGGTCTTGGGTCCGTAGGAGGCGGAATGGAGCGCGCCTACACCCTGGACCTTGTCCCCCCTGGAGAGCCCCACGCCGCCCGGATCCACTGGCGGGACGGAAGGGCCGCGGAGCTCCCCCTGGTCCCCCTCCCGGATCCCCTCTGGGAGTGGCAACTCCGGACGCGGATCGCGAACCTGAACTTCTTCCTCACCGGAGGGGGAGAGCACGACTTCGCCGTCCACACGGGGTACATGGCGACCGTGGGGACGCCGGAGGCGTTCCCCCTCGGCCTCGCGGCCAAGGGGATCGGGCTTCTGCCCCGGGGGGAGCTTGCGCCCCTCACCGCGGAGATCGAGGGCCTCGTTGCCCGGGCCCTGGCGGAGGGGGAAAAGGGGACGCGGGAGGAGCGGCTCCGGTTCCTCGTCCGGCTCTACGAGGAGGTCCCGTTGGACCGGCGGGTCCTCACCACGATCGAGCTCTACGGGAAGGGGACGTGGCGGAACGTGCTGGGGGACCCCCGGTGCGCGGTCCTCTTCTCCTCCTACCGAGGGACGAGCTACGCCGTGGACGGGGTCGTGGAGATCCACCCGCCGGGGGACCCGGTGTACCGGTACGTGGTCGCGCTCCACGACCTGTTCCACCCGCCCCGGGGCGGGCGGCGGGAGTTCCCGGCGGTGTACCGGATCTGGGCGGCCGAAGTCTGGGACAAGACCCCGGGGCCCCGGGCCGGAAGCCGCCTCGCCTAGCGCTGGCAGCGGGGGCAGAAGAAAGTCCCCCGCCCCCCAAGGACGGTCCGCCCAATCGGCGTCCCGCACCTCCGGCACGGCTCCCCCTCCCGGCCGTAGACCGAAAGCTCGCAGGAGAACGTCCCGAGCTCCCCGTTCGGCCCCCTGTAGTGGCCATCGGCAAGCGTCGTCCCCGCGCAGGCGATCGCCTCCTCCAGGACGGCGGGGATCGCCCCCTGGAGCCGCCGGACCTCGCCCCGGGTCAGGGAGTTCGCCGGGCGGGTGGGGAGGATCCCGGCCCGGAACAGGATC
>JAOACA010000062.1 GCA_026418075.1 Candidatus Bipolaricaulota bacterium
AGAGGAACGTGTCGCGGAAGAGGAGGACGATCTCTCCGTCCGGGGTGGCGAGTCTCCACGGCCGGTAGAGCTCCTCGGGCCGAGGCGGCCGGCCCAGGGTTTGGGCGAGGATTCCCCCGTCCGTGGCCGCCCAGCGGACCCCGCACCGGGCGAGAAGCGCCAGGGTTCCTGCGCTCACAGCCCCTTCCGCCGGCCACATCCCGGCTGGAAGCTGCCCGAAGGTGCTCTCGTGATGCCGGAGGGCCCGCCGGACCTGCTCCTCGGCGTCCTCCGGGGCGGAGAAGGGGGGGATCGAGTTCCCCGGCTGGCAGCGGTGGGCGATGGAGCTATCGAGGACGAGGGGGAGGATTGGGTGGTAGAACGGGGTGGCCGAGAGCTCGATCGCGCCTTGGGCGGCCAGCCTCCGGTACCGGGGGAGCACCTGGGCGAGGACGTCCTGGTGCTTCTTTTCCAGTGCCACGAGGTCGGCTGGGGAGAACGAGCCGCGGGTCCAGAGGGCTTGCAGATCACGGTCTTCCTCCAGAATCGACTGCCCAAGCCACGCGAGGAGGGACCACCCAAGGAGCGCCTGCTCGGCGTCGTCCCCTCTTTCCGCCCGAAGCCGGTTGAGGTCCGGCGCGGGGAGCCCGCGGCGGGCGGTCGGAAGCGGGACGTGCCCTGCTCGGAGGTCGGCAAAGGCCGCGGCGTTCGTCCGGGATGGGAGGTAGTGGTCTGTCAGGGTGCCTTCGCCGTAGCGGCGGAGCTGCTCGGTGAGGGACGGGGTGAAGTTGACGGTAACGGGGACGGGCCACCGCTCGAGCCAGGCCGCCATGTCCGTGTAGTCCTTTGTTCCCCGCAGGCGGGTCCAGGGGAGGAGGTTCTCGTCGGATGCGGGGAGGGCATACCACGGCTGGTGCATGTGCCACAGGAACGCCACATGGACCTGGGTCTCCATGAGGGAATGGTAGCCGGGGCTGCGCTTTGCCGCAGGCTTCACGCTTGGCTTTCGGGGGCATCCCCCGCTACCATCCCGGTCGCGGGCCATGGGGATGAACGAGGCCGATACCCGGGCAAAGCTCATTGATCCCCAGCTCCGGGTCGCGGGATGGACCGATCAGGCGGTGACCCGGGAATTCTACTACCTGCGGGACCGGGTCTACGCTCCCGGTCGGGTGATCCTTGTGGGGCACGAAACCCGCCGCGACAAGGCCCGTCGAGTGGACTACCTGCTGCGGCTCACCGACGGGTTCCCCATCGCGGTCCTAGAGGCCAAGGCTGAGGATGAGCCTGCCGAGGCGGGGCTCGAGCAGGCCAAGCGGGCGGCCCAGGAGCTCGGGCTCTCCTTCGCCTACGGGGCCAACGGCCGGACGATCCTCGAGTTCGACTATTTCACCCAGACCTCCCGGGAACTGTCGCAGTTCCCCCGGCCCGAGGATCTGTGGAGGCGCTGGCTCCAGAACACCGGCCTGGACCCCCAGCAAGCCCCAACGGCCGGTGAGCCGCGCGCCGCGTACCTCGGCCGCCTCCGGGAGCGGGGGACGAACCCCCTCCTCTACCCCTACTGCCCGCCGAGCGCCTGCGGAAAGGAGCTCCGCTACTTCCAGGAGGCCGCGGTGAAGGAGGTGATCCTCCGCCTCATGCGGGGCCAGCGGCGGGTCCTCCTCGCCATGGCCACCGGAACAGGGAAGACCTTCGTTGCCTTCCAAATCGTGTGGAAGGTTGTCCGCTCCGGCTGGCTTGCCCTCTCCCACCCCGGAAAGCCAGCGCGGATCCTGTTCCTTGCCGACCGGGTCGTTCTCCGGGACCAAGCCTACAACACCTTCTCCCCGTTCGCCGACGGGACGAGCGACCCCCGGCACAAGGTGGAGGGCCATCCCCCCAACCTCCACCGGGACCTCTACTTCGCCATCTACCAGACCCTGTGGAGCCCCGATGAGCAGGGCCGCAGGCTGTTTGAGCTCTTCCCACAAGATTTTTTCGACCTGGTGATCGTGGACGAGTGCCACCGATCGGGGTTCGGGACCTGGCGGGAGATCCTCGACCACTT
>JAOACA010000063.1:0-246 GCA_026418075.1 Candidatus Bipolaricaulota bacterium
GTACTGCGCCATCGCCTCGGATGAGCTCGGCACCTTCGCCACTAGGGCGCGGAACTCAGACACGTGCCTTCGCAGATCGGACCTTGATATGGCTATGTGGTACGACGCCCGAACCCCGTCCGATGCTAGAACCCATGCGTTGATTACGTTGTCTTCGACCTGAAACAGGAGGACCGCCGTCCTAGTCTCGGCACCGGACAGGGTAGGCGGGCCCTGACCGGAGCCACCACATACGAACCAGAGCAT
>JAOACA010000063.1:256-1967 GCA_026418075.1 Candidatus Bipolaricaulota bacterium
GCACCAGACGGCCCCTTGAGACGTTCATATTGGTTCACCTCCTCATCTTCCCTGATCCTTCTGCTGTGGACGTGTACCTTCCTTAACCTTCGACCGTGTCCTGCGCTCGGCTGTAGCGTTGCTCTAGCCTCCGACTGCTCGGACCTGACTCGTGGTGAATCCCAATCACCTCCAGTCTCCGTACAAGACGAACGGGGCCCAGTGGACGGGGTGGCGGTAGAGGGGGTCGCGGAGGAGCAGGAGCTGCGCCTGGCGCAGGGCCTGGGCCTTGTCGGTCTGGGCAGCAAGCAGCCTTCGGTAGAACGCCACCATCAGGTGCCGGGTCGACTCGTCGTACACGCTCCACAAGGTCGAAACCACCGTCGGCGTCCCGGCGTAGATGAACGCCCGCGTGAGCCCCACCAGTTCGTCCCCGGACGTGATCCGCTCGAGGAGCTCGGGAGGTATCACGACCGGCTCGTCTTCTCCTCCTCCCCGCACCGCCCGCACCTGCCGCTCGGCGGCCCTGAGGCTGGGGAGCAAGGTCTCGCACGCGCTCAGGGTCACGAGGTCTGCCCGAAGCCCGAGGCCGAACACCTCGTGGGTGTGGAGCTTCTCGTCGTCCTGGGCACTCGGGGCCACGAGGAGGTACGAGTACATCGGGTTCAGGGGGTTGAAGATGCCGTGGGTCGAGAGAACGACATGCCGTGCTCCGGTCCCTTCCAGGCGGAGCGCGGTCTGGGTGGCGTCGCCGCCGAGGACGACCGTGGGCTGGGGGGGCGGGGTGAACAGGCGGGCGATCGCCCGGACCTCCTCCTGGGCCCCCGGAAGCCGCCGGTAGCTGGGGTTCCCCGAGTCCGGGTCCCCAAGGGCGAAGAGCATCGGTTGGGCCGTTGCAGAAAGCCGCTTCTCCTGGGCGTACTTGAGGGTGGTGAGGCTCGGGAGGTAGGTCACGGTGGTGCGCTCGATCTGGTACGTTCCCCCCTGAAGCGCTCGCTCGCGGCACCCGGGGCAGTCGTAGAGGGCGGCGAACGGGAGGTAGTAGAGGGGGCCCGAGGGGACCACGACGAGGTGGGCGTACCCCGCGATGTCCCGAGCGACCGGGGCGAGGAGGAGGTCGTAGAGGTCCCGGGCCTGGCGGAGGAGGTCGAGAAGGGCATCGACTTCCTTCCCCCGTTGGGGCGGGGTCTCGATCGCCTGGCGGAACGCGAGCACCTGGGCGAGGAGCGTCTCCCGTTCGACCGCGATCCGGATCGGGTCCGCGACCTTCCCCCGGGTGATCAGCCACAGGTAGAGGGCCTTCTCGGTCGTGAAGTACTCGAGGACCGCGGTGTCGTCGGGGAGTCCCTGGACGACCTCCCGGAGATCGGCCTCGATGACGGAGGGCTCGACGACCCCGGAGCGGATCCCCTCGTCGGCGACGTTCTCCAGGGTTCCCACCGGGCCCTGGGCGAGGAGGTCGAGGAACGTCCGGGCTCGGCAGCGTTCGCTGTACGGGAACGCTTCGGAACCTCGACCCATCCGGTACAGGAGGTCGATCAGGCGCTCGTAGACGCGCCTTGTCCTCTCCCCCCAGGCGAGCTTGAGCTTCTCGGTCCGGAGGAAGCCGCGGATCGACTCGATCACCGCCAGGGCCTCGCGGTAGGCAGCGACCGCCTCCTCAAACCGCTTGAGCCGCTCGTAGGCAACACCCCGATTGTTGTGGATCACCCAGCGCTGGGCAGGGTAGGAG
>JAOACA010000064.1 GCA_026418075.1 Candidatus Bipolaricaulota bacterium
CTGCGGCCCCGTTCCTCGCGGGGAGCCGGATCCCGCGGGCCGCCGACGGCCGGGTGCGGGTGGAGCCCTCCGGCCGGGCGGGGGTCGACCGGGTCTACGCCGGAGGCGACCTCGTCCGGGGGGCCGCGACAATCGTCGAGGCCTGCGCCGACGGCCGTCACGCAGCCGAGGCGATCTGCTGCGACCTCCGGGTCCGGTTCTGGGCTCCGCAGGACGGACTTCCGGTTCCCTCCCCGGCAGAGCTGCGCGGGGTCAAGCTCGTCCGGACCCGGAAGGAGCCCCGGCGGGAGCCCCCCGTCCTTCCGCCCGAGCGGAGAACGGGTTGGGACCTTGTCGAGGGCCCGCTTTCCCCGGAGGAGGCGAGGGCCGAGGCCCTCCGCTGCCTCCAGTGCTCCTCCCTGTGCGACAAGTGCGTCGAGGTGTGCCCGAACCGGGCCCACCTCCCCTGGACCGCCGAGCCCGTCCGGTGGCAGGTCCCCGTCCTCGCCGTGCGGACCGGGGCCCTGGTTCAGGTGGGCGCGGAGCCGTTTGCGATCGTCCAAACCCGGCAGATCGCCCACGTGGTGGACCTGTGCAACGCGTGCGGGAACTGCGGGACGTTCTGCGTCCACCAGGGGGACCCGTTTCGGGAGAAACCCCGGTTCTTCCTCGACCCCGCGGCGTTCCGGAACGACGAGGGCACCGCGTTCCGCCTCGCGGGGGAGGCGATCCTTCGCCGGGAGGGGGGCCCCGAGGCCCGCCTCTCCGGGGACGGGCCGTGGACCTACGAGGACGAGGACCTCGTTGCTGTTTTGGACAGGGACTTCCGGCTCCTCGACGGGCGGCTCAAGCGCCCGTTCCCTGGCGAGCGGTCCCTGCGGGGGGCGGCGGAGATGGCCGTGCTCCTTGCTGGTCTCCGGGGGGATCCCCTCCTGGGAGGCGGCTGTGGGTGAGCCCCTGGGGTTCCGGTGCGTGGGGTGCGGCCGGACGTACCGGCCGTGGGAGCACGACTACCTCTGCCCCCGCTGCGGCCCCGTCGCCGGGGCCCTCGACGTCGTCTACGACTACCCGGCCCTTGGGCGGGGTGAGGGGGAATTTCCGCGGGCGGGGTCCGCTCCTCCCTGGCGGTACGGGGCCCTCCTCCCGGTGGGGGAGGAGCACGCCGTCCCCCTCCGAAGCGGGGGGACGCCCCTGTACCCGCTTCCCCGCCTCGCGGCGGAACTCGGGCTTCGGGCGCTGTGGGTGAAGGACGACACCCTCCACCCCACGGGGTCGTGCAAGGACCGGGGGACCGCCCTCGCGGTGGCCGCGGCGCGGAAGCTGGGGCGGTCGGCGGTGGCCTGCGCCTCCACCGGGAACGCCGCCTCGTCCCTCGCCGGGTTTGCCGCTGCCGCGGGGATCCCGTGCTACATCTTCGTCCCCAAGGCCGCCCCCCCGGCCAAGGTCGCCCAGCTCCTCGCCTACGGGGCGACCGTGTTCCGCGTGGACGGGACCTACGACCAGGCCTATGCCCTGGCCCTGGAGGCCTGCGACAGGTTCGGCTGGTACAACCGCTCCGACGGCCAGAACCCGACCGTGGTCGAGGGGAACAAGACCGCTGCGTTTGAGGTCGCCGAGGAGCTCGGGTGGGAAGTTCCCGACTACGCCCTCGTCTCGGTAGGGGACGGGTCGGTCGTGGCGGGGATCGCCAAGGGGTTCCGGGAGCTGCGGATGGTGGGGCTCTCGGACGGGGTTCCGGCGGTGTACGGGGTCCAGGCCGAGGGGGCGGCGGCGGTGGCCCACGCCCACGCCCGGCTCAGGGCCGGGGAGCCGGTGCTGCCGACGCGGGAGGAGGCCCGGACGATCGCCGACTCGATCCGGGTGGGAGAGCCGCGGGACGCCCTGCGGGCGGTGCAGGAGGTGGAGGCCACCGGGGGTGGGTTCGTGTCCGTGAGCGACCGGGAGATTGTGGGCGCGGTCCAGGAG
>JAOACA010000065.1 GCA_026418075.1 Candidatus Bipolaricaulota bacterium
CCTCTCCCCGGCCTGCGCGAGCTTTGACCAGTTCCGGGACTACGCCCACCGGGGGGAGGCGTTCCAGGCGGCGTTCCGCCGCCTCGCCTCCGGGGGCTAGCCCCCTCAATCACCGGTACCCCGCTGGGTGAAGAGCGGGCTTTGCCGAACGGTGGCGAGGACTTCTTCCCAGAACGCGGGGGCGTCGGGGTACCGGTAGTAGCGGTCGAACGCTGCCCGCGCTGCCTTGGCCTGGCCGGAGTAGAGGAGGTCGAGGACCAGGGCGAGGACCGCGCACTTGGGGGTCCCGTCCCACGAGCAGAAGGGGCCCTCCTTCAGCCCCTCCGCGGCGAGCTCCGTGTGGGCGGCGATGTCCTCGGCGTAGAGCTCGGGGAAGTCGGGGCTTGCCGGGACGTACCCCGTGCCGGGCACGAACCGGAGGACGACCCGCACGAGGGGCGAGCAGGCGAAGGGGCAGTACGTGTAGGCGAAGGCGTCGTCGCAGGTGATAACCTCGTAGACCCCGTCCCCATCGAGGTCGACGAACTCCCCCTGGCAGTTCCCCCCGCCGGGAACGGTGTATCGTGCCAGGTGCGGCCCGAGGGAGAACACCTCAAGCTCGTAGCAGCAGTGGGCCCCGCCGGAGTAGTGGACGACGATCACGTCCGGGTAGCCGTCGCCGGTGACGTCCTCCCCGGTGCGGGGGTCGAGTTCCAGGACCCACTCCGTCTCGGCATGCTTCCGTCCCTCTCTCCAGATGGAGAGGACCTTCCCGTAGACGGGGACCCACCGCAGGTCGGGGGCGTCCCGGGGCCACTCCAGCCGCACCTCGTAGGTTCCGAAGGACCGCCTCGCGATGAGGTAGGGATCGTCGGGCGGGGGACGCACCGCCTCCCCGCCTTGAACTGCGAGCAGGGCCCCGAGGAGGACCACTGCCCCGTGCCGGCGGACCCTCAGCCTGTTCACCCCCCCAGGGTAAGCCTGGGGCCGCGGGGCGGAGGGGACAGGGGCGGTCCCCTGGGGGGACGCCGGGGAGGTTGCCCAGCCGGCAACGGCGCCCTACGCCCGCCTCGGAAGGAGGGCCGCGGCTTGTCGCCGAGGGGAGAGCGGACTACTATCCTTTTCGAGCAGGAGGTGCGCGATGGGGGACAAGATCCTGAAGGCGGGTCGGAAGGGCCTGGCGGTCCTCCTCGTTCTGGTGGTGGGTGCCTTGGGGCTCGTGGATGGGGTGGCCTATGGGACGGCGCAGGCCGGGGCTGGAAAGAGCATCCCCACGATTGACATCGACAGGGTGCTGCGGGAGCTTCGGAAGATACCTGTAGGAGATTTAAAAGGTTTTATCGGAAAATATGGGTTATGGGAAATAGATCCAGAAGAGCTTTACATGGAAGATATTTTAAATGGGCTTTTATATTTAGTGATCAAGCAGATGGGATTGGAAAAATATTTAAAATATATAAAGTTTAGTGAAGAGTCAGGCCTAATTACTGTAGAAGGAGAATTTGGGAAGAAATTATGGGAAATCTTGGGTATAGACCCAGAAGAAGATGGTGGGGTATTGGTGGAGCATGAGGAGTTAAGAGATTTAGGTTTTGGAAAAAGAGATTGTTATCTTTTGATGATAAATTGTCGGGATATTAGTTTAGAGTTAGCTGATGGTTTTATGGGCTATGACTGGGGAGTAAGTGAATTGTTATTGAGACAACATAATGAAAATTATCGGACTGCGGATGGGATTCCTTATACTGAAGAAAAGGAGTTATTCATTCATCAGGTAGAGAG
>JAOACA010000066.1 GCA_026418075.1 Candidatus Bipolaricaulota bacterium
GTCCCGAAGTCCACCGCCACGCACGCCGCCCCAAACCGGGCGTAGGCGGCCACCGCGTTCGCCACGAGGTCCGGCCCCACCTCCGACGGGTGGTCCACCCGGAGGGCGAGCCCCGTCTTCACCCCCGGGCCCACGGCGAGGAAGGGGCACCCGAACCACCCCACAGCCAGGTCGCGGAACACCTCCCCCAGGGCCGGAACCGCGCTCGCCAGGGCCAGCCGGGTGATCCTCCCGTCGAGGCCCGCCCGGCGGAGAAGCCCCTCGAGGAGGAGCCCGTACTCCTCCCCGGTCCGCTCCGGATCCGAGCGGAGCTGCCAGCGGGCCCGCCAGGCAGCCCCGTCGTGGACCCCCAGGGTGATGAGGGCGTTGCCCACGTCCGCGGCAAGAAGCATGCCGCGATTGTACGGCGGGGCTACCCCCGGGGGGGGTTGAGGTCCTCGAGCTGCCCCGTGGCCACGAACACGACCCGCTCGCAGACGTTCGTCACAAGGTCCGCGATCCGCTCCAGGCCGTGGCTCGCCCACATGAGGTACGTCGCCTGGGTGATCGTCCGGGGGTTCTCGATCATGAGGAGGAAGAGCTCCCGGTGGACCTGGTCGTGGAGGGCGTCCACCTCGTCGTCCCGGGACGCCACGGCCCGAGCCCGGGCGGGGTCCCGAGCGCGGAACGCCTGGAGGGCCTCCCGGACCATCCCCGCGGCGAGCTCGGCCATCCGGGGGATGTCGATCAGGGGCTTGATCAGGGGCTCGTCCCCGATCCGGAGGACGAGGCGGGCCACCCCGGCCGCGTGGTCCCCCATCCGCTCAAGGTCCGTGGCGATGTGGAGGATGGCCACGAGGACCCGCAGGTCCCCGGCGGTGGGCTGCTGGGTGGCCAGGATCTCCAGGCACCGCTCCTCGAGCTCCAGCCACCGGCGGTTGATCGCCTCGTCGTCCTCGTCCACCCGCCGGGCCGCCCCCTGGTCCTGGCGCCGGAGGGCGTCCACCGCCCGCAGGGTCGCCTCGGCCACCGCCTCCCCCAGGGCCACCACGTCCTCCTCCAGGGACCGGAGCTCCCGCGCAAACGACTCCCGCACCATCTACCCAAACCTCCCCGTGATGTAGGCCTCGGTCCGGCCGTCCTTGGGGCGGGTGAAGAGCTCCCGGGTGGGGCCAAACTCCACGAGCTCCCCCAGCAGCATGAACGCGGTGTAGTCGCTCACCCGCGCCGCCTGCTGCATGTTGTGGGTCACGATGACCACCGTGACCGAACTCGCCAGCTCCCGGATCAGGTCCTCGATCTTCGCCGTGGCGATCGGATCCAGGGCCGAGCACGGCTCGTCCATGAGGAGGACCTCGGGGTCCACGGCGAGGGCCCGGGCGATGCACAGCCGCTGCTGCTGCCCCCCCGAGAGGTCGTACCCCGTCTTCCGGTGGAGGTGGTCCTTCACCTCGTCCCACAGGGCCGCCCGGGTCAGGGCCTCCTCCACCTTCGCCTTGAGGTCCCCCCGGAACCCGTTGATCCGCAGGCCGAACGCCACGTTCTCGAACACCGACTTCGGAAACGGGTTCGGCTTCTGGAACACCATCCCGATCCGCCGCCGGACCTCCACCGGGTCCACCCCTCGGCCGTAGAGGGG
>JAOACA010000067.1 GCA_026418075.1 Candidatus Bipolaricaulota bacterium
GGGCCGTCCCGGCCGGGCCCTCGAAGGCCCGGCCGTCGGGGAAGACCGCCTGGACCGTCCGCCGCCGCTCCGCGGGCACCACCTGCGCCATGGGGCGGAATTGTACGCTACGGCTGATTGTACGCTACGCCTGGACGAACTTTGGATGAAGAACCCGCACCTCTCGAGTTCCGAACTCGGTCTCTAGGCGAAGACCTCGCGCAGCTTGGCCAAGCGCTTGGCGTACCCCACCAGGCACACCGGTGTGACCACGTAACTGATCCAGACGATCCCTTCGGCGACCATGACAGGACGGGGTTCTGACCACCAGCCCCATCTCCCCGCCCGCAATCTCCGTATAGGCTGCCAACATCCCCGTGATTACATCTCATCCGAATTTCGTCTAACCCCCGGATGCAGATACTGATATGAACTTCAAGATTTACTGGCCTTGTTTAAAAATCTTCATCCGAAGTCGCCGCGGTAGACCTACAAGATCATGAAGCTTTGGTCCCATTAGATAAAGATACCTCTTCCCATCGGGCACACGACGTAGCCATCCTTGAGACGCGAGCTTTTGTGCCCGCTTCCCAGCACAGGATCGCTTACAACCCCAAATCCTTGCAAGATCTTTGGTCGCGAGGCCCTCTCTTCTCATGCGTAATTCCTTAAAAAGGACAAGCACCTCGCATGGAGGGAGGTCCAGTTCAACAATTATGTGCTTACCGCTATCCATGTAGAACGCAAACAGTTCTCGCCCCGGTGCCGTTCTCAGTGTATTGGTCATGCGTGCTAGAAGCTCTACAAAGTCATCACCATCAGCAGGAGCTTTTTGATCAACGAATACTGTGGTAGAGGGAGAAACACCGGAGACCAAAAGCTCCCTAAGGTAGTCGTAATCGGCTGTAACCATCACGTCTCCCTCTCCCAAGACACAAACACGGAGCTCGGCATCACCGGATCCGCGTAGCCCGAGCTTAGGAACAGTTGTTGTTCGGATTCCTCTCTGAGTAAGGGTGGTTACCAAGTCAGAAGGAGCCCAACATTCATCGAACAAAACCGTCGCCGAAGATGCAAATAAAGGAAGAGGGAGCTGGTCTTCGTAGCGTTCTAACGGAAAGAATCCGCTTATGCTGTCAGTTGTCTTCTTCATCGCTCGCGAGTCAGCGGCAAGGTGGGAGGACGAGACACCCTCCGGATGGCAGGGTCCAGTGGCTAGACAAAGGGTCGCAGGATTGGTTGAACCCAACGGCAGACTCGGTTTCATTGCACTCGGAGGGGCAACCGCAAAAGGTGTTAAGGGTCGGCAGGACATGGCAACCCGCTACTGCCTGGAGTTCGTCTGAACTCAGCATCAGGGGAGAGTATAGAAAAACTGGCTCCCATCGCCAAAGATCCCCTGATCGACCCGCGGTCGCCCTGCGCTAGGGTGACGCCCTTGATCCTAAAACTGGTCGCGGAAGGAGGCATGGGCGCGTCTTCGAGCCGGCAATTACGGTAGAATGGAGGCCAAAGGAGGTGGAGCCGATGAGGTTGGTTTCAAGGTTGGTCGCGGGAGGCGGGGTGGCGGCGTTCTTCTTCTTCTCCTGGGTCATCATGACCCTGTGGAACAGTAT
>JAOACA010000068.1 GCA_026418075.1 Candidatus Bipolaricaulota bacterium
GGCGGTGGGGGTAGCGCTGGTGCTCGCGATGCTCATCACCCCGCCGGCGACGGCCCAGCTCCTGGTGCGGCGGCTTCCGGGGATGATGGGTCTTTCCGCGGGGCTGGGGGTCCTGTCCGGGGTGGTGGGCCTGTACGTTTCGTTCTACACCGGGGTCGCGAGCGGGGCGGCGATCGTGCTGGTGATCACCGGGTCTTTCGTCGTTACGTTACTCCTTGTTCCGTGGCGAGCCTGGTCGCACCGGGCTCGGTAAGGCAGACCCAGGTCTTCGTCCCACCAGCCCGCAGAGATACGTCCGCAGCGAGTAGAAGATGCTTGACAGAAAGCTTCCACGAGTTCTATCGCTTCGTTAGCTTCTCGCTAAGAGAAGCAGGTCGCCCTTGTTGGAAGTCCTCAAGGGCTACTTCGTGCGTGGTGCGTGGGACGTCGAGCTTTGTCGGCACCTCTGCCTCAATCCCTACGATGTAGGCCAGAGAATCCGGGGTAAGGGGGGCATATCCTAAAGGAGGAGCTCCCGTAACCGTCGCAGTCAAAGCAAGATGTGAAGACCATGTCGCCGAAAAACATCATGATGGTCAAAGGCTGGGTCGCTGTTTTTCGAGTTTTTCAAGATCCAGTTGTTCTGCTGTGAGATTCCGCGAGCTTCACTTAGGTTCCTGGTGTTGTGCGGAAATATTTTCTAGGCATCGCTATCAGGAGCTTCGCGCTGTAGCTTTTGGAGGTGGGTTCTTCGCCAATGATTGATCACACGTTCAAGGTGCTCGGCGCGAGACGCAGTAAGGCGCGAGAATCCATAGCGATTAAGGATTGCTCTCATCATTTCTTCCGTGCTACTGCCCGGACTAAGACTATAGATTTGGCCAAGGACGGCGAACAGCTCTGACGGAGGGATCTCCAGAAGGTCGCGGTCGCCTGCTGCCCTCTCTTTGACTTTGGGCATCCCTGGCAGCCTGATGACCACGGACTTAGGGGACCGATCGCCGAGTTCATCTTCCATGACGATCTCCCCGGCTTTCTGCATAGCTTGGAGGTGATCGCTTAGAAGGCGTTTGATGTTCTTCCCTACTCTCCGAAGTGTTGGGCAGTTCTCAACATATAACCGGAAGACGTGTCGCTCCGTGATCGGTCCAGCGTGTTCTATGATCCGGCGCAGGGCAGCCCTTACGGCGAGTGGGAAAGCGTTACGTGGGTCGGGGAAGTGTGCTGACCAAGGCTTGCTGCCTGAGAGAATATGAGCCCCTCGGGGTGGAACTGCCGGCTGAAGCGGCCTAGCACCGCTTACGGATTCGGGTTGGAGTACTCGCTTTCTTGGACCCTCGTCCAAACGCTGGGCGATAGCAGTGCTCGGAGGACTAACGGGTCGATGATCGGTGTCACTTCCCTGTTCTCCTATAGCCCGAATTCCTCGTTGTGTGCACGCGTCGATAATGCGTGCAATGACAGATTGTCGGTTGGTGTAAAACTCCGACTCCCGCAGGCGTAAAAAACCCCATCCGGCCCGTTCAAGCTGCCTCTGACGTACCATGTCGTGCCCAAACCTCTCCGGGCC
>JAOACA010000069.1 GCA_026418075.1 Candidatus Bipolaricaulota bacterium
GCCTGCGCGGGGACGACGCTTGCCGATGGCCACTACAGGGGGCCGAACGGGGAGCTCGGGACGTTCTCCTGCGAGCTAGGCGTCTACGGCCGGGAGGGGGAGCCGTGCCGGAGGTGCGGGGGGCCGATCGAGCGGACCGTCCTCGGGGGCCGGGGGACCTTCACCTGCCCCCGTTGCCAACGCTAGGGCGAATGGGCACGCTCCGCTCCATCAGGACGAGCACGGCCGCGAGGTAGGCCCGCGCGTAGGCGTCCCAGTCCCCGGCTTCCCAGTGTTTCCCCATGGCCTCAAGGAGCTCCTCGAGCTGGGCCCGCGCCTCCGGGGGAGCGTCCGCATGCTGAGCCGCGAGGCGGAAGGTGCACTCCCTTGCCCGGAGCTTCGCCCGGGCCTCGGCCGTGGGCGTGGGCGGGGGCCCGGAGAGGAGGTCCCAGAACTTGGCCACTTCCTCCTCCCGGGTGATCCCCCGCAGAAGAGCCGTCAACTGCGGAAACAAGGGTTCCACGAGCGGAGCGGCGAGGATCAACCCCTCCTTCGCCATGCGGAGGTAGGCAAACGCCTCCGGAGGCACCTCTCCGCGGAGCCATTCCCTCCACTCCCCCTCCCACCCGGCCAGGTGCTTTGGCCAGTCCGGGAGGTAGAGGGGCAGGTCCCGGAGCACGTTGGCGAACGCGTTGTGGTTTTTGCGCACCAGGAAGTGGACGAGGCTTGTCCCCACCAAGTAGCTCAAGGGGAGCGGGACGTCGACGAGGCCTCCCCGCTGGGCCCACGCCGCGGCGAACGGATGGAGCAGGAGGGGGGAGGCGGCGGCGAGTTGAACCTCCCCGTACCCGTAGAGGTACTGCGCGTACCCGGCGAGGCCCTCGACGAGCAGGGAGGGCAGGGACCGGAACTCCAGGCCGTTCCGTTCCGCCCAAAGGACGGTGAGCCAGTGGCTGACCTCGTGGACCAACGCGAGTTGGAAGGTCGTGTCCGGGGCCATCGGGAGGACGACTAGGGGCCCGGCAATCTCCTGTACCGCTTTCGGAAGCGGGAGGCCGAGCTGGACCAGGACCTCCAAGCTCGAGGGCTCGGGCACCATGAACGCGTAGACCCCGTACAGGCAGAAGCAGGACTGGAGGTCCTCGACCCGAGGCATGAGGACGAGGGTGAGGGGGTTCGTCTCCCGCTCCCCCACGAGGAGGGGGCGCAGTGCCCAGAAGGTGTCTTCCTCGGGGCCCGGGACGATCACCCCGGCCGCGGGGAACTCCGGGCCGAGGAGCTCCCGCGCCTCGTGGGAGCTCCCCGCCCGCACGGCCTGGGGCGTCCGCCAGTCCCCGCTCGGCTTGGGCACGCCGAGCCCCCAGATCCGGCACATGCTCTCCACCCCGTTCGTGGCCCGGTTCACGTACGCCTCGGGGTACTCGGGAACCTGCCCCACCCAGTAGAGGTCCCCGTACCGCCACGGGGTGGGGATGAGGAGGGTAGCCGCCGCCCCGGCG
>JAOACA010000006.1 GCA_026418075.1 Candidatus Bipolaricaulota bacterium
GATGGACCAGAAGAGCACTCCTGCCAGAAGCCAGCGCACGATCCCCTCCCGCAGAGGGGAGTATAGCGTAGCTGCCCCGCCCTGAGAAGGCTTTGAGGCTTGGGCGGACTATACTCACCCCCTCCAAGGAGGAACCCCATGGACCGATACGATGTGGCAGTGGTGGGCCTGGGGCCAGCGGGGATGGCCGTCGCGGCCATGGCCGCCCACGTGGGCCTCAAGGTCGTGGGGATCGAGAAGCGGGCCCTGGGGGGCGAGTGCATGAACACGGGCTGCATCCCAAGCAAGGCCCTCCTCCGGACCGCCCACGTCCGGCACCTCCTCGCCCGGGCCGCGGACTACGCCCTCGCGGGCGAGGCAAACCTCGTCCCTAAGGAGCCCTTCCGAAAGATCGCCGAGCACCTCACCTACATCCGGGAGAAGAAGACCCGGGCGATGCTTGACAAGGTCGAGCTCGTCGTCGGCCGCGGCGCGGCCGCGTTCGTGGACCCCCACACGTTGGAGGTGGACGGCCAGAGGTTCCGGGCGAAGCGGATCTTCCTCTGCACCGGGAGCCTCCCGGCGGTCCCCCCGATCCCGGGGATCGAGAGCGTCCCCTACCTCACGAACGAGAACCTCTTTCAGCTCGAGCGGATCCCCGCGCGGCTCGTGGTCCTCGGGGGCGGGGCGATCGGGTGCGAGATGGCCCAGGCGTTCCGGCGGCTGGGATCCGAGGTGGCGATCGTCCACATGGACGCCCACCTCCTCCCCCACGGGGACCCCGACGCCGGGGACCTTCTCGAAGCCCAGTTCCAGGCCGAGGGAATCCGCGTCCTCAACGGCCGCAGGATCCGCTCGGCCGAGAGGACGAAGGACGGGGTCGCCCTCACCACCGAGGCCGGGGAGCGGCTCGAGGGCGACGTCCTCCTCGTCGCCGCGGGCCGCCGGTGGGACTTCTCCGCCCTCCACCTCGAGCGCGCCGGGGTCGCCCACGGGCCCAAAGGGATCCCCGTCAACCGCTACCTCCAGACGAGCCGGCGCCACATCTTTGCACCCGGCGATGCCAACGGGCTTTTCCTCTTCTCCCACGCCGCGATGCACCAGGGGATGCTCGCGTTCATCAACAGCCTGGTCCCCGGCCCCCTGAAGCTCAACTTCCGGAAGTACGTCGTCCCGTGGACCGTGTTCACCGATCCCCCCGTGGCCCACGTGGGGCTCCTCGAACGGGAGCTCAAGGCGCGGGGGATCCGCTACGAGACGATCGAGACCCGCTACGAGGACTACGGGGCGGCGATCGCCGAGGGCGTCGCCGTGGGCTCGGTCAAGGCCTACGTCGGCACGACCGGCCGGGTGTACGGGGTCCGGATCGTGGGCGAGGGGGCGGGGGAGATGATCGGGGAGTGGGCGCTGGTGGTGCAGAAGCGGATCCGGATCCACCATGTGGCGTTCCTCCAGCACGCCTTCCCCACGATGAACTTTCTCACTAAACGCGTCGCCGAGGGGTGGCTCATGAACCGGACCCGGGGCCCCGGGGTGCGCCGACTGGTTCGCCTCCTGTGCCGATGATGCGTTCCCAAGAGCATGCGGCGCCCCGCCTGCGTCCTGCACGCCACCTGCTGAAGGGTTCGGGCCAGGGCGCCCGACGAGCCACCCTGGCCGGAGCGCTCCAGCGCGGCCTGAGGCCCCCCTTACCCTTCACTCCCTCTCTGGGTCAGAGAGGGAGTGGCTTGGGCGTCATGGCACCTGCGCCCTCCGCAGGTCGAACCGTGGGCCAGGAGCTGTCCATGGGCCAGCGAATTCGCTAGCATCAAGCGGGCCACCATGGCCGGGGCCAGGGGGAGACCATCAGCGATGGCCGCTCGACGGGCAGGTAGGAAGAGCCGCCCCTCCTGCGCCCTCCGCCGGGTCCTATCACCGGGCCCCCCTTCGTGCTCCCCCAATGAGGAGTGACTATTCAGAACAAGCCCAAGTCTGGGAGCGCCTGTTTTCCCTCTCCCCGCCGGATCGTTCGCTGGCGGACCAAGACTGGTCCTGGCTTACGGAGCGGCTCCGACGCGAGGGGGTAGAAAGCGTTCTAGATCTCGGCTGCGGAAGGGGACATTGGAGCGTGGCCCTGGCCCGCGCAGGCTTCCGCGTCACGGCCACCGATATTTCCCAACTCGCCATCGAGCGCCTCCGGGCCTGGGCCGCAGAAGAAAAGCTTCCCATCGAGACTTTCGTTGGCCCAGCCCAAGAGCTTCCTCTCGCCCAAAGGTTTGATGCGGTGATCGCCAACTCCGTTTTGGACCACATGTTCAAGGAGGAGGCCGAGGAGGCCATGCGCCGGCTCCGCGCGGTTCTGCGACCTGGGGGTCTTCTCCTCTTGGGCATGGACGGTCCCCCGGATGAGGAGGATAAGGCCTGGCCCCACGTGGTCTTCCCTGATGGGACTTGGCAGTTCCTGGGCGGGCGGCGGGATCACATGCTTTGGCGCTTCTGGCCCGATGAAGAGATCATCGTGTTGCTCTGTGGATTCCGGGTGGAGGAAAAGGAGATTCGCGCCAATGGCCGCCGGCGCTTCTGGGCCCGAAAACTGGGAAGTTGATCCCAGGATGCGTGAGCTCGCTGCGCTTCTTCCCCACGTCGTGGCCATGGTCGAAGAGAAGATGGGCGTACGCCTACACCCCCAGGAGATTGGGGGACGGGGTAGACAGGCGTTTCTTGTCCTTGTGCACGAGCTCCTCCATACCGGGATAACCTGGGCTTTGCCCGATCCGTCCGACCCCAGGGATCCCGGGGCCGACGCGGCCCACGAGCTCCTTGTGCGCATCCTTGAGGATGAAGAAATGGTGGGGGACCTTGGCCTTCCGGGCCGTACGCCCGCGAGCACGGGGAAGAAATTACCCACACCTTCCCCGGCCTGGCCCTCACCGCCTGTGACTACGCCGAGCTCTCCCGGATAGGGCGTAAGAGGTTTGCCCCTTCGCGCGATCTCCAAGATTTTGCGGAATACCCGCGGTTGTTTGCCGCGCCGCGACTGCGCCTAGCCTCGTGACAGGGTACAGGCAGCGTAGCGCAAAGCCCGCCTGAGCCACGCAGCAGGGAAGCCTTCCCATGCGAACAGAAGAGCGAACGGAGGAAGGCCATCCCGCTGCGGGCCCTACACGAAAGAGTCAAGCCGGAGGGTCTAGTCAAGGCCCTCCGGCATCGGGATGCCGAGCAAGAGCGCAACGCCTCTCAGGGTCGGAACTCAAGAACGCCCCCCGTTTCCACGCTCCTCACCAGCCTCACCATGTGCTCCGGAGAGCGGTACTGGGTATCGGGGTAGAAGATGAGGGCCGAGACGCCCTCCACCATGTCCAGCTTGGCATCGGACGGAGAGGTCACAACCCTGATCAGGGCCACGAACCAGTTCAGCGTACCCAGGAGCTCCGGGGGAAGCTCGTTGATTCCCAGGGTCGGGGCATGCGCCATCCAGAGGAGGTAAGAGCCGTCATCGTAGGAACGCGCGGCTGACAAAGTCGGAACGCATCCCCCTCTGCCGAGAATCTGGAACTTGGCCAGCGCCTTCAGTCCACCGATGAAGGCCCCTTTCCGAAGCTGAGGGAACTTGAGCAAGGCTTGGAGCCCGCTCCACTCCGGAATGATGTAGGTCTCAAAATATTGGCCTTTCTGATCAAGACGCCCCGGCTCCGAAGGAGGCGGAGGCAGATGCTTGAATACCTGCTCCGCTAAGGACGCGAACGCAGGAGTTCCCAACCAGAGAACACAAGGATGCACCTCAGGGGCAGGGGTTGGCTCCGGAGGCGGCGGGGGGGGCGGCGGGGGAGGAGGCGGGGGGGGACCGGGAGGAGGCGCCAAGGCCACAAAGGAAACACTTCCACCCAAAACGCAAAGCCCAAGGACCACCGCTAGCTTCAGCGCCTTCTTCATCGTTCACCTCCTTGTTCCGATATATACACCTACCGGGGCGACCCGGTTCCCGCCGGGAGGGGGGACAACCCCACTTACGCCGCCACCGCGCTTGAGATGGAAATGTAACTCCGAGCGGACCGAATAAGCCCCCTCTCACCCGACTTGGGCGGCGGGCGGACACGAAGTTCGCCAAAGGACAGGGAGAAGACGGTATGGAGTCAGGCCGTGGAAGCTCAGGGTTGTGCCCTCCCGCATCTGGCCAGCCACGTCCACCGCGGCAGGGTCGCCCCACGCCTGGAAGGCCGGCGCACAGCAAGGCCCGCACGAAGCTTTCCGCATCGTCAAGCGGCGCCTTCAGCTCCCGGAACGCCTACTCCGCTAGCCCCAAACCCTGGTAGGCTAGCGCCTCCTCTCCGACGAAAAGCGCAGCGTTCGTCCTCGCCAGCCATGTTCCTCCGCCCCTGGTGCCCCCAAGAAGATGCCCCCGGTTTGCCCGGGAGCATCCCTTAGGCCAGGAGAGAACCCCCTGGGTCGCCTTATCCCGGCGCCTCAAGTCGGGAATCCCTCTTCCTGTGGCGCCAGGATCGTCCCCTTCCCCACGAGGTCCCTCTCCCCCCAGGGGGAGAGGGAGTGGGGCGTCACGACCCGCGCGGGAAGGAGCCCGCCAACGCGGCCTCGTAGGCCGCCATGTCGAAGTGCCCGTGGCCGGAGAACCCGATCAGGATCACCTTCGCCTCGTCCTCTGCCGCGCAGCGGCGGGCGAGCTCGACCGCGGCGTGGACCGCGTGGGCCGTCTCCGGGGCGGGGACGATCCCCTCGGTTTGGGCAAACAGGGCCGCGCTCCGAAACACGTCCCCCTGGTCGTAGGCCACGGGCTCGACGACCCCGTCGGCCACAAGCCGGCTCACGATCGGGGCCATCCCGTGGTAGCGGAGGCCCCCGGCGTGGAGGGGCGGGGGGACGAAGTCCGCTCCGAGGGTGTGCATCTTGAGGAGGGGGGTCGTCCTCGCCGTGTCCCCGTAGTCGTACCGGTACTCGCCCCGGGTCAGGCTCGGGCAGGCGGTGGGCTCGACAGCCAGGAGCCGGGGAAGGAGCCGCCGCCCGGCCCGCGCCTCCCCGAAGAACGGAAGCGCCAAGCCCGCGAAGTTCGATCCCCCGCCCACGCAGCCCACGACGACGTCCGGCCAGTCGCCCGCAACCTCCATCTGCCGGATCGCCTCCAGGCCGATCACGGTCTGGTGGAGGAGGACGTGGTTGAGGACGCTTCCCAGGGCGTACTTCGTCCCGTCCCCCCGCCGGGCGTCCTCGATCGCCTCGGAGATCGCGATCCCAAGCGACCCCGGGGAGTCGGGATCCCGCGCAAGCACCGCCCGCCCGGCCGCCGTGCGGTCGGAGGGGGAGGGATGGATCTCCGCCCCAAACAGCCGGATGAGGGTTCGCCGGTAGGGCTTCCCCTCGTAGGAGGAGCGGACCATGTACACCGTGCAGCGGAGCCCAAACGTCGCGCAGGCAAACGCCAGGGCGCTTCCCCACTGCCCAGCCCCGGTCTCGGTGGTGAGCCGCCTTGTGCCCTCGGCCCGGTTGTAGTAGGCCTGGGCGAGGGCGGTGTTCGCCTTGTGGGACCCGGTGGGGCTCCCCCCCTCGTACTTGAAGTAGATCCGGGCCGGGGTCCCCAGGGCCCGCTCGAGGCGCACCGCCCGCGCGAGGGGCGTGGGCCGCCAGCGGCGGTAGGCCTCCTGCACCGGCTCCGGGATCGGGATGAACCGGTCCGTCGCCACCTCCTGCTCGAGGCACGCCCGGGGAAAGAGGACGGCGAGGGCGTCCGGGGAAATGGGCGCGCCCGTCTGAGGATCGAGGGGCGGATCGAGGGGACGACCCAAGTCGGAAAGCACGTTGTACCAACTGCGGGGAAGCTCCTCCTGGTGGAGAAGAAAAACAGTCTTCACAAAAACCTCCTTGCGAACGGAACGGGTTCTACCTACGTACCTACGTGGAACTTCAGCCGACTCCGTTCGAAGGGCGCCACCAGGATTCGATTGGGGGGATGCAGAGGGACGAGGGGGAGAAGCGTCCGTAGCCCGCTAGCGGGCTAGCCGAGCCAAAGGCACCTCCGGATGTTGGGCATCGTCTCCTCCTTTTGGAGCGGGGCCGAAGGTACGCCCTCGCCGCGGCCCTGTCAAGGGGGAAAGAAAAGGCCCGCGGAGGCGACTCCGCGGGCCATCCAAACGATCCCCCTTCGACCTACCGGCGCACGTAGAGGTGCCGCTTGATGTCCTGCTTCGTCGACTTCTCAAACGGCTGGTCCACCAGCGTGATGCAATCCTTATCCCGCAGGCGCTTGAACGAGGCGAGGTTCCTTTGGGCCTCGCGGATCCGCTCCCAGATGAGGGCCCGCGCCTTGTCCTTGTCCTCGATCCCCTGCTTCTTCAACACCTGCCAGTTGGGGTACACCATCGCCGCCACCATCGGCTCCCCGCGGCTCCGGTCCTCGTAGACGAGGACCTCTTCGATCTCCGGAATGCGGGAAAACTCCCACTCCAGTTCCTCGGGGTGGACCTTCTTCCCCGACTCGAGGACGACGAGGTTCTTCTTGCGGCCCGCCAGGAACAGCCGCCCCTCGACGTCGATCTTCCCGATGTCCCCGGTCCGGAACCAGCCGTCGGGGGTGAGGACCTCGGCCGTCCGCTCGGGGTTCTTGTAGTACCCAAGCATCACGTTCGGGCCCCAGGCGATGACCTCCCCGTAGCCGTCGAGGTCGGGCTTGTCGATCTTCACCTTGACCCCGGGGAGCGGCCGGCCGACGTTCCCCGGAACCGGGGTGAAGGGGTCGCTCACGGTGAGGACGGGGGCGGTCTCGGTGAGGCCGTAGCCCTCGATCATCCCCAGGCCCAGCCGGCGGAGCCCAGCCCCCACCTCGGCCGCCAGGGGGGCCCCCCCGGACACGAAGAACCGGAACTGGGGCCCAAGGAGCTTGTTCCGCAGAAACTTGCCCAGGGTCTTGGGAAAGTAGCGGTAGAGGAACCGCCGCACGGGGTCCCCTTGCACGTTCTCCTGGATCCGCCGCCACAGGGCGTGGTAGAGCTTGGGGACCCCCACCATCACCGTCACCCCCACCCGCCGGGCAAACGCCACCAGGTTCCGGTAGTCATCCGTGTACGTCACCGTCCCCCCCACCCACAGGGGCGCGAGGAGCGTCGCCGTAAGCCCGTAGATGTGGTACCAGGGGACGATCGTCACCACGTTGTCCTCGGGGGTGAACTCGATCACCTTGAGGAAGGCCTCGATGTTGGCGGTGAGGTTGCGGTGGCAGAGCATGACCCCTTTGGAGTCGTCCGTGGTCCCCGAGGTGTACATGAGGACGGCCAGGTCCTCGCTGTCGAGCGCAACCTCCGGCGGGGCCGCCTCCCGGGCCGGAAGCACGTCCCACAGGGACACCGCCCCCAAGCTGGCGTCCACGGAGAGGACCCCCTGGAGGGACGGGACCTCCCGGGTGAGGGGGGTGAACTCGTGGTAGCGGTGGGGCGCGCAGAAGAGGAGCTTGGCCTCGGCCTCGCGCAGGATCCGGGACACCTCGGCCGGCTGGAGCCCGGCGTCGAGGGGCACCGCCACCGCCCCCAGGCGCTCGATCGCGAAGAACGCCACCGCCCAGCCCACGGACGGCTTGGAGATGATCCCGACCCGGTCCCCCTTCCCGATCCCCTCCCCGGCGAGCCAGGCCGCGAGCTTCCCCGAGTAGTCCGCAAGCTCCCGGTAGGTCGCGTCCTGGAACTGGAGCACTCCTCCCCGGGAGACGGGGATCCGCACCGCCACCCGCCGGCCGTGCCTCTCCACCGAACGGGCGAAGAACTCCGGAATGGTCATGTGACGCTTGAACCGCGTCGCCATCACGATCCTCCTTGAACGAACAGAGGCTTCAAAACGCGCGATTATACCCCTCGGCGGACAGGGCGGCCAAAGCCCCTTCGGAAGCGGCCACCACCGCCTGCGCCCGGCGGGTGGAGGGATCCCGGACGTCCCCGGCGGCGAAGACGCCAGGGACCTCGGTGCCCATGAGGGGGTCCGTCCGCACGTAGCCCTCCGGGGTAAGGGGGACCACCCCCCGCAGCCAGTCCGTGTTCGGCTTCCAGCCGATCTTCACGAACACCCCGTCCACAGGGAGCACGCGGAGGTCTCCGCTCGCCACATCGCGCAGGAGCACAGCGTCCACGTTCCTCTCCCCCCGCACCTCGGCCACCTCGACCCCCCACAGGACCTCGACCTTGGGGTTGGAGAAGACCTTCTCTTGGAGCGCAGCCTTGGCCCGCACGGCCCGGGGATCCCCCCGCCCGCGGTGGATCGCGAGGTACACCTTGCGGGCGAGGTGGGCGAGGTGGAGGGCCTCGGTGAACGCCCCGTCCCCCCCGCCCACGACGAGGACGGTCTTGTCGCGAAAGAAGAAGCCGTCGCAGACCGCGCAGTAGGAGACCCCCCGGCCGACGTGGTCCTTGGCCCCGGGGGCGGAAAGCTCCTTGGGCCGGGCCCCCGTGGCGGCGATCACCGCCCGGGCCCGGAAGACCTCGTCCCCCGCCCGGACCTCCCACAGCCCGCCCGATGGGACGAGGGCCGTAGCCTCGGCGGTGCGGAAATGAGCCCCGAGCCGCTCGGCCTGGGCCCGCATCTTCTCGGCCAGCTCGAATCCGGAGATCGGCTCGGGGAACCCCGGGTAGTTCTCGATCGCCGGGGTCTCGAGCATCTGCCCCCCCGGGAGGGCCCGCTCGAGGAGGAGGGTCCGCATCCCGGCCCGGGGGGCGTAGATCGCGGCGGACAGGCCCGCCGGCCCCCCGCCCACGATCACCACGTCCCAGGTTTCCATCGGAGGAATGATACCCGGGGGGCGGGTTGCCTCCGCCGGGGAGCTGGGCTAGGGTGAGGGCGTGGAGCGGGAAGTTCGCCCCGAGCGGACGGTGACCCTCGGCCCGGACGGCCGGCTCCGGATCGCGTTCCCTTACGACGAGCGCCTCGTCGCCCTCGTCAAGGGCCTCCCCGGCCGGACGTGGCACAACGGGGAGAAGTTCTGGACCGTCCCGGGGGAGCACGTCGCCCTCGTGGTCGAGCTCCTCCGGCCCGAGGGGTTCCGCTTCGCCCCCGAGGTCGTGAAGCTCTACGAAGCCGGGCGGGCCGAGCCCCCCGACCACCTCACCGTCTCCCAGCTCAACCTCCGGGCCCGGACCGCCCTCCTCTCCGCGTTTCCGTCCCCCCTGTGGGTCGTGGGCGAGGTGAGCGGGTTCAACCGGAACGCCCACCGCACGTGGGTCGGCTTCCAGCTCGTGGAGCGGTCCCCCGAGGGGAAGGCCGTCGCCCAGGTGGAGGCCGCCCTCGGGCCGGAGGACCGAAGGACCGTCGAGGCCCAGCTCCGCCGGGCCGGGGATCCGTTCAGGCTCGAGGACGGGGTCGTTGTCCGGGTCCTCGTCCGGGTGGACCTCTACCCGGAGTGGGGGCAGTACCGGGTCCTCGTCCAAGGGATCGACCCCCGCTACACCCTGGGCGAGGCCGCCCGCCGCCGGGAGGAGATCGTCCGCAAGCTCACCGCCGAGGGACTGATCGAGCGAAACAGGAGCCTCCCGTTCCCCGACCTCCCGCTGCGGGTGGGGCTCGTGACCAGCCTGGGGTCCGACGCCTACCACGACGTGCTGCGGACGCTCCGGGAGTCGGGGTACGCGTTCCAGGTGACGGTCCACGGGGCGCGGGTCCAGGGGCCGGCCACGGAGGCCTCCGTCCTCAACGCCCTGGACTGGTTCCGGGAGCGGGCGGCGGAGTTCGACCTCGTCCTCCTCTGCCGGGGGGGAGGGTCCCGGACGGACCTTGCGTGGTTCGACTCCGAGGCCCTGGGCCGGGCGGTGGCCCTGTTTCCCCTCCCGGTCGTCGTGGGGATCGGCCACGAGGAGGACTGGTCGGTCCTCGACCACGTGGGGTGGCGGGAGAAGACCCCCACCGCCGCCGCCCAGTTCGTGGTTGCCAAAGTTCGGGACGCCCTGGACCGGGTCGAGGGGGCGTTGGGGGAGGTCGTGGCCCGGGGGAAGGCCCGGGTGGAGGGGGAGAGGGAGGCCCACCGGAGGCGGGCGGAGCGCCTCGCCCGGGGGATCCGGGTGCGGCTTGAGGGGGAGAACCGGGAACTCACCCACCGGGCCAGGAGGCTCCGCCGGGGGACCCGCGCCGCCCTCGCCCGGGCCCGGGAGCTCGTGGGCCGGCTCGCCAAAGGCCTCCACCCCGCCGCGGAGCGGCACCTCGGCCGCGCCGGCGAGCACCTCGTCCAGCTGGGCGGGGCCGTGCCCCGTCAGGCCCTCCTCCAGCTGAGGCGGGCCGGGGAGGGGCTCGAAGCGCGGGGGAGACGTCTCCATGCCCTGGACCCCCAGCGGGTCGTGGAGCGGGGGTACGCGATCCTCCGAAGCGAAGGGGGCCGCGTGGTCACCGATCCCGCCCAGGCCCCGGTCGGAAGCCGGCTCCGGGCCCACCTCCGCCGCGGGGTCCTCCTCCTCCGTTCGGAGGGACAGGAAGGAGCGTAAGCCGTGCCCGAGAGAAAAGAACCGAGCTACAGCGAGGCGGTAAAGCGGCTGGAGGAGATCCTCCACCGGATCGAGGAGGGGGAGGTGGACATCGACGAGCTGTCGGGGCTTGTGGCCGAGGCGGCGGAGCTCGTCGCCCTGTGCCGGCGGAAGATCACCGCCGCCGAGGTCCAGGTCCGGGAGATCGCGGAGAAGCTCGAACGGGAGGCCTCCCCGGAGAAGGCGGAAGCTCCCGACGAGCCCCCGTTCTAGACCGCAAGGACCCGGACGAGGTTCGTCCTCCCCATCTCCCCGAACGGGAGGCCGGCGGTGAACACGACCCGCTCCCCCGGGCCGACGACCCCCGCCTTCCGGGCCGCCTCCAAGGACGCCCGCAGGAGCGCTTCCACGTCCCCCACCGGGGGGATGACGAGGGGAAGGACGCCCCACACGAGCCCCAGGCGCCGCCCCACCGCGGGGTGGGGCGTGGAGGCGACGACCGGGATCCGCGGCCGGTGGGCGGCCACGAGCCGCGCCGTCCAGCCGGACACGGTGGCGCAGACGATCGCCCGCGCCCCGACCTCGGCGGCGATCCGGCAGGCGGCGGACGCCACCGCCGCCGACACCTCCCCGACAAGGTCCGGGGCCAGGCCCGGGATGCGGATCGGAATCTCCCCCTCCTCAGCGGCCCGGGCCGCCTGGACCATCGCCCTCACCGCCTCCACCGGGTAGCGCCCGACCGCCGTCTCCTCGGAGAGCATGAGGGCGTCCGCCCCGTCCCACACCGCGTTGGCGACGTCGGCGACCTCGGCCCGGGTGGGCACGGGCGCCTCGACCATCGAGCGCAGCATCTGGGTCGCCACGACGACGGGTTTCGCCCGGGAGTTCGCCAGGTCCACGAGGCGCTTCTGGACGAGGGGGACCTGGTAGAGGTCGACCTCCACCCCGAGGTCGCCCCGGGCCACCATCGCCCCATCGGCCAGGGCCACGAGCTCCTCCATCCGCCGGACCGCCTCCGCCCGCTCGACCTTGACCACGACCTGGGCGTCCCGGCCGAGGATCCCCCGGGCCTCGGCCACGTCCTCCGGCCGCTGCACAAACGACAGGGCCACGAAATCGAACCCCATCTCCCCGGCCCGGGCGAGGGACTCCCGGTCGAACGGGGTGAGGGCGGAGAGGGGGAGGACGGCGCCGGGGACGTTGACCCCCTTCCCCCCGTGGAGGACGCCCCCCCGCACCACCCGACAGCGGAGGCCCGCTCCCGCCTCCCTGTGAACGAGGAGCTCCAGGGCCCCGTCGGCGAGGAGGATCCGCGTCCCCGGGGGGAGGCCCTCCAGGGCCCCCGGGGGAACCACCGGGATCCCCCCTTCCCCAAGGAGGACCTCCTCGTCGATGCGGAGGGGGACTGGCTCTGGAAGGTTTCCCACCCGGACCTTGGGGCCGCGGGTGTCGAGGAGGAGGGCGATCTCCCTCCCCGCCGCCCGGGCCGCCCCCCGGGCCAGGGCCGCCAGCCCGGCGTGGTCCTCGTGGTCCCCGTAGGAGCTGTTCACGCGGACGACGTCCACCCCGGCGGCGACCATCGCCCCAAGGACGTCCGCCTGGGCGGAGCTTGGGCCGAGGGTGGCCACAATCTTCGTCCGTTTCATGACGGAATGGAGCTTAGCCCGGCGCCGAGCGCCTGACCAGTTGATCCGGCGCCCCCCAACGGGTATCGTTTCTTTGAACATGGGGGGCACCTTCGGGCGGGAGCACCGCCTCCGCCGGCGGCGGGAGGTAGCCCGGGTGTTTCGCCACGGTCAACGTCTGGAGGCCCCGCTTTTCACGTTTCGGATTCTGCGGAAAGAGGATCCGACCCCGCGGCTCCTCGTGGTCGCCGGGCGGCGCCTGGGAGGGGCGGTCGTCCGCAACCGGGTGAAACGGGCCGTGCGGGAGGGGTTCCGCCTCCACAAGGAGGAGTTCCTCCACCTGGACACCGTGGTCGTCCCCCACCCCCCGGCGGCGGCCCTGCGCCCCGGGGAGCTGAGCGAACGGTTTGTGAAGGAGTTTCGGGAGGTGAGCCATGGCCAAGGAAACCCTCCTCACCAAAGAGGGCTACAAGAAGAAGAAGGCTGAGCTGGAACAGCTGGAGTACCGGCTGTACCACGAGATCCCCGAGCGCCTCAAGGAGGCCAAGGACCACGGCGGGGGCGACGTCCGGGAGAACCGGGAGTACCTGTACCTCAAGCAGGAACAGGACATGATCGAGGCCGAGGTCCGGGCCCTGCGGGAGCTGCTCGAGTCGGCCCGGGTCATGACCGAGGACGACTTCCGGACCGACGAGGTGGGGATCGGATCCCGGGCGATCCTGGAGGACCTGGAAACGGGGGAGGTCGGGACGTACACCCTCGTCCCCCCCGCTGAAGTTGACCTCCTGGACAACAAAATCGGGGTGGACTCTCCCGTGGGCCAGGCCCTCCAGGCCTACACCAAGGGGAAGACGATCACCGTCCAGGCCCCGGGGGGGAAGAAGATCCGGTACAAGATCCTCGGGATCGAGCGCCGCTAGCCGTGGGCCTTTGTCCGGAGACCATCGTGAACGAGGGAGGCGGGGGTGGCTGAGGCCGAGCTCGTCGCCTCCCGGAGGGAGAAGCTCGCCCGCCTCCGGGCCCGGGGAGTGTGCCCCTACCCCTACAGCTACCCCCGCACCCACACCACGGCCGACGTCCGGGCTGCCCACGGGACGCTCCCTCCCCACACCCGGACCGGGGCCGAGGTCCGCGTGGCCGGACGGATCACCGCCCTCCGCCGGATGGGCAAAGCGGCGTTCGCCGACCTCCGGGATCGAGCCGGGCGCCTCCAGCTCTACGCCTCCGTCGATCGCCTCGGTCCCGAGGCGTTTGAGCTGTTCTCGGACCTCGACCTTGGGGATATCGTGGGCGCCGCCGGGGAGGTGTTCACCACGAAAACCGGGGAGCTTTCGGTGGACGTCCGGGAGTGCACGCTCCTCGCCAAATCCCTCCGGCCGCTCCCTGAGAAGTGGCACGGGCTCCGGGATGTGGAGACGAGGTACCGGAACCGGGCCCTCGATTTCATCGCCAACGAAGCGGCCCGACGGGCGGTCGAGGTCCGGGCCGCCGTCCTCCGCGCCTGCCGGAGCTACCTCGACGGGCAGGGGTTCCTCGAGGTGGAGACCCCGATCCTCCAGCCGGTCTACGGGGGGGCCACCGCCCGACCGTTCGTGACCCACCACCACGAGCTCGGGCGCGACCTCTACCTCCGCGTCGCCCCCGAGCTCTACCTCAAGCGGCTCCTCGTGGGGGGATTCGAGAAGGTGTACGAAATCGGCCGCAACTTCCGCAACGAGGGCATCTCCTCGATGCACAACCCGGAGTTCACCGCCCTCGAGGCCTACGAGGCCTACGGGGACTACACGCGGGCGATGGAGCTTGCCGAGGAGCTCGTCACGGCGTGCGTCGGGGCCGTGGCCGGCTCCCCAAAGATTCCCTACCAGGGCCGGGAGATCGACTTCTCCCGCCCGTGGCGGCGGGCCCCCCTCCTCGAGCTCGTGGCGGAAACGAGCGGCTGCGACGTGGAAAAGCCCCTCCCTGAACTTGTTGCGGAGATCGAGAGGAAGGGGATCCCCCTCCCTCCCCCCCTCCGCCAGGGGCCCAAGGGGAAGGTCATCGAGCACCTCCTCGAGACCTGCGTCCAGGATACGCTCTGGAACCCGACCTTCGTCGTCGACTTCCCGCTCGACATCTCCCCCCTCGCCAAGCGGAAGCGGGGGCGGGACGACCTGGTCGAGCGGTTCGAGCTCTACATCGCCGGCCGGGAGGTCGCCAACGCGTTCTCCGAGCTCAACGACCCCGACGACCAGCGGGAACGGTTCCTCCTCCAGGAGGCCCTCCGCGCCGCGGGGGACGCCGAGGCCCAGCCCCTGGACGAGGACTTCCTCCGGGACCTGGAGCTCGGGATGCCGCCCGCGGCCGGGATCGGGTTCGGCCTCGACCGCCTGGTCATGATCCTCGCCGACGCCCCCTCGATCCGGGAGGTGCTGGCGTTCCCGCCCCTGCGATGACCCTCTCCGTGGCTCTTCCCCTCCAACGCCTGGGCCGGCTTCTTGATCGGCTGGCGGACCGGGTGTGGACGTGGGACGAGGAGCTCCTGGAGGCGGTGAGCTCTTCCCAGGTGCTGGGGAAGTTCGACGCCCTGTTTCGCGCCGCGACCTACCTCGGCTACGGGTACCTGTGGATGGCCCTCGCCCTGGCCCTCATCGTGTTCGGCAACCGGGCCGACCAGCAGGCGGTCCTCGTCGGGCTGGGGGTGATGATCGTGGCGGTGTTCCTGTCCCAGGGGCTCAAGGCCGTGACGGGGCGGCCGCGGCCGGTCTTCCACCGGAGGGGGTTCCACCACACGCTCCTCACCAGCACCTCGTTTCCGTCCAACCACACCACGGCCGCGTTTGCGATGGGGCACGTGGTGCTCGTGTTCTACCCGTGGTGGCCCAACGTCCTGGTGATCTACACCATCGGGGGGGTGATTGCGCTATCGCGGATCTACTTGCGGGAGCACTTCCCGCTCGACGTCCTGGGAGGGGCGCTCCTGGGAACGGCGGTGTCCCACGGACTGGTGCCCTTGCTGGCGCGGCTGGTGCAGTAGAAGGGGGGAGCGAATGAACCCGCACTTTGCGGAGCGGACGAAGTCGGCGCGGCGGTCGGTGATCCGGGAGCTGCTCAAGCTCACGGAACAGCCGAACATCATCTCGTTTGCGGGGGGGCTCCCCGATCCGGCGACCTTCCCAAGGGAGTTCTTGGCCCGGGTGGCCGCCGACGAGATCCTCAACAACCCCGGGAAGACCCTCCAGTACACGACCACGGAGGGAAAGCTCCCCCTGCGGGAGCCCCTCGCCCGGTGGTTTGCCGAGGACGGGATGAACTTCCCGCCGGACCAAATCGTGATCACGAGCGCCTCCCAGCAGGGGCTCGACCTCGTCGCCAAGGTGTTCCTCGACCCCGGGGACGTGGTGTTCGTAGGGCTCCCCACCTACATCGGGGCGATCCAGGCCTTCCAGGCGATGCAGGCCCGGCTCGTAGGGGTGCCCCTGGAGGAGGACGGGATGGACCTCGGCCGGCTCGAGGAGGCGATCCGGGCCACCCGCCGGGCAGGGCTCACCCCGAAGTTCATCTACGAGGTCCCCGACTTCCAGAACCCCTCGGGGATCACCTGGTCGGAGGAGAAGCGGCGGGGGTTACTGGCGATCGCCCGGCGGGAGGACCTCGTGGTGGTGGAGGACATGCCCTACCGGAAGCTCCGCTACGTGGGGAAGGCGGTCCCGCCCCTGGCGGCCCTGGACGAGGACGGCCGGGTCGTCGTCCTGTTCACGTTCTCCAAGACCCTGGCCGCCGGGCTGCGCCTGGGGGCCCTGGCCGGACCCAAGGAGATCGTGGAGAAGGTCGTGACCCTGAAGCAGGCCACCGACCTCTGCACCTCGTCCCTCACCCAGCGCCTGGCGATCCGCTTCTTCCAGGAGTACGACGTGGAAGGGCACATGAAGAGGATCTGTGCCCACTACCGGGTAAAGCGGGACGCGATGCTTTCTGCTCTCGAGCGGTACATGCCCAAAGGAGGGGGAATCCGCTGGACGAGGCCCGAGGGGGGCCTGTTCCTGTGGGTCGAGCTCCCGGAAGGGATCGACACGGAGCGGATGCTCCCCCGGGCGATCGAGCACAAGGTGGCCTACGTGATCGGGGCCCCGTTCTTCGTGGACGGGGGGGGCCACAACACGATGCGGCTCTCCTTCTCCAGCGCCACCTTGGAGCAGATCGAGGAGGGGATCCGGCGGCTCGGGCAGGTGGTGGCCGAGGAGCTCGCCGCCTCCCGCTCCCCCCAGCGGGCGTAACGGTCAGCGGGGCGTTGGCCTTCCCCCGGAAAGGCGAACCGGGGTCGGGTCCACGACGGCTCCGAACTCCTCCTGGGCCATCGCCAGGAGGAGTTTCCGGTGGCAGGGCTTGTCGTCCCCTTCGTAGCAGACAAGGAACACGTCCCGATCCTTGGCCTGAGCGGAGAGCTCCCGGAGCCGGGCCAGGGCCCGGGAATCCCCGAGGATCTGGGCCCGGAACCGGCGCTCGTAGTCGCACTCCTCCCACGCGTAGTGGATGGGGCTGGCGTAGCCGGAGTCAGGGGTGAACCGCTTCTTGGCCGCGGTGAAATCGCGGAAGAGCTGCGCGCTTGGGGCAAGCTCGTCGTTCCCCCTCCCCCGCATGACGAGGACGACCTCAGCGTCCGGGGGAAGCTCCTTCACCTTGCTGAGGTAGGTCTGCCGCAGGGCCACGTCCCCTCCGAGCACGCTCCGTCCCCCGCCCGAGTGCGGTTCACACCACCGCCTGCTCGGTCTCCCGGTCGAAGATGTGGAGCCGCTCGGTCATCGCGATCAGGGTGAGGTCCTGGCCCGGGTGGATCGAAAGGTGCGGGTCGAGCTTGGCCACGATCTCGTCCCCGGCGCAGTCGGCGTAGACGATGAGCTCGTCCCCGAGGGGCTCCCGGACCCGGACCTTGGCCCCAAACGCCCGGCCCGCCGTGTCCCCCCGGACCATCTCCGGGGTCCGGATGTCTTCGGGCCGAAGGCCGAGGACCACCTCCTTGCCCACGTAGCTGCGGACCGTGGGCGTGGCCCGGCCCTCGGGAACGAGGAGCTTGAACCCCTTCCCCTGGAGGTAGAGCCGCCCGTCCTCGGCCAGGAGCCGGGCGTCGAGGAAGTTCATGGGGGGAGAGCCGATGAACCCGGCCACGAACATGTTCGCCGGCCGGTCGTAGATCGTCTGGGGATCGTCGTACTGCATCACCACCCCGTCCTTCATCACCGCCACCCGGTGCCCGAGGGTCATCGCCTCGACCTGGTCGTGGGTCACGTAGATCGTGGTCGTCTTCAGACGCTGGTGGAGCTCGGCCAGTTCCGCCCGCATCCGGACCCGGAGCTTGGCGTCGAGGTTGGACAGGGGCTCGTCGAACAGGAACACCTTGGGATCGCGGACGATCGCCCGGCCCAGGGCCACCCGCTGCCGCTGTCCGCCCGAAAGCTCCCGCGGCTTGGCCCGAAGCTTCTCCGTGATCCCGAGGAGCTCGGCCGCCTCCCGCACCCGGCGGTCGATCTCCTTTTTGGGGACCTTCCGGAGCTTCAGGCCAAACGCCATGTTGTTGTAGACGTCCATGTGGGGGTAGAGGGCGTAGTTTTGGAACACCATGGCGATGTCCCGGTCCTTGGGGGGGACGTCGTTGACGCGTCGGTCGCCGATGAAGATGTCCCCCGCGGTCGCCTCCTCCAGGCCGGCCACCATCCGGAGGGTGGTCGTCTTCCCGCACCCCGAGGGGCCGACGAGCACGACGAACTCCCCATCGCGGACCTCCAAGGTGATCCGGTCCACGGCCGTGAAGTTCCCGAACTTCTTCGTGACCTCCTTCAGCCGAACTTCCGCCATCCTCGCCCTCCTATCGCGGCCAGCTTAGCTCCCTCCCGATTCCTCCGCAACGGCTCACCCCCCGCTCAACGGGGAGAAGAAGGTGAGCGTGTCCCCGGGGGCAAGGGGGGTTCCGAGGCCCTGGAGGTGGGCCACGTTCCGCCCGTTCACGAACACGTGGAGGTGGTCCCGGAGGGCCCCGCGGGAGAAGAGGAGGGGCTCCAGGAGGGGCTCCTGGGCGGCGAGGGCCCGCAGGGCCGCGTCCGCCGTCGTCCCCGCCGGAAGCTCGAGGGCCACCTCGTCCCGCCCCAGGGCCGCCCGGAACTCCCCAAACAGCTTCACCGTCACCCGCACGCCCCGAAGTATAGGGGAGTCAGGGCTTCTTTCCCCGGATGAGGGCCCGCAGGGCCTGGAGACGGCGGAGGATCCGCCCCTCCCAGCCGGCGTCCTTGGGACGGTAGTACTCCCGGTCCCGCAGGCCCTCGGGGAGGCTCGGCATCGGGGCCACCCCCCCGGGCTCGTCGTGGGCGTACCGGTAGCCCTGGCCGTAGCCCACGTCCCTCATGAGGTCCGTGACGGGGTTCCGGAGGTGCAAGGGGACCGGCTCGTCGATCGTCTCGGCCACGTCCCGCTGGGCCTCCAGGTGGGCGCGGTAGAGGGCGTTGGACTTCGGGGCGAGGGCGAGGTAGGCCGCGGCCTGGACGAGGGCCAGGGCGCACTCCGGCATCCCCACGTGCTCCACGGCCTGGGCCGCCGCCACGGCCAGGGGCAGGGCCTGGGGATCGGCGAGGCCCACGTCCTCGCTCGCCATCCGGATGAGCCGTCGAGCGAGGTAGCGGGGGTCCTCCCCCGACTCGAGCATCCGCACGAGCCAGTAGATCGCCCCATCGACGTCGGAGTTCCGGACCGCTTTGTGGAGGGCGGAGATCAGGTTGTAGTGCTCCTCCCCGGCCCGGTCGTAGCGGGGGGCCTTCCGCCCCACCGCGGCCGCCACCGCGTCCCGGGAGAGCTCCCCCGGCCCCAGGGCCGCCACCGCCGTCTCGAGGGCGGTGAGGAGCCGCCGGGCATCGCCATCGGCGTACTGGATCAGGAACTCCGCCGCCGCGGGCTGGAGGGTGACCTTCCCCGCGTACCCCCGCCCGCCCTCCAGGGCCCGCTGGAGGAGAGCCCGGAGGTCGTCGGGGGAGAGGGGCTCGAAGGCGAACACCTGGGCCCGGGAGAGGAGGGCGGAGCGGAGGGCAAACGAGGGGTTCTCCGTGGTCGCCCCGATGAAGAGGACCGACCCCTCCTCGAGGAACGGGAGAAGGACGTCCTGCTGGGCCCGGTTCCAGCGGTGGACCTCGTCGAGGAACAGGAGGTCCCGGGCCCCGGTCCGGCGCCACCCCTCCCGGGAGGCCTCGAGGACCGCCCGGACCTCGGTCACCGTGGCCAGGGCCGCCGAGCGGAGGACGAAGTTTGCCCCCCACCGGGCGGCGAGGATCCGCCCCACCGTGGTCTTCCCCGTCCCCGGAGGGCCCCAGAAGACGAGGGGGATCCCCACCCCGCCCTCGGCGAGCGCCCGGAGCGGCCCCTTCTCCCCGAGGAGGTGGCGCTGGCCGACCACCTCGGAGAGGTCCCGGGGCCGGAGGCGCTCAGCGAGGGGCACTGCCCCCTGCCACAAGCTATCCATACTCCTCCCATTGTAGCCCCATCCACCGGGACGAGGCCGTGACCCAAGCAGGCTGGGATTGACACCGATGCGCAAACCTGCGTACCATGCCGCGATGGTCCACCGCGAACGCTACCTCAACACATCTCTGGCCAAAGCCCTTTCCGTCCTGGAGCTTTTCCAGGAAGGGGCCGCGGAGTTCACGCTGAGCGAGCTGGCCCGCAAGCTCGGAGCCCGCCCGGGAACCCTTTACCCCATTGTGTACACCCTCCAACGCTTTGGGTATCTGGACCGCGATCCAGAGACCAAACGTTATCGGCCTGGGTTGAAATTCCTCGTCCATGCCCATCACATCCTCAGCTCCCTCGACGTGCGGGAGAAGGCGAAACCGGTTCTGCGCCGCTTAGCCCGTGAGGCGCGGGCCAACGCCCACTTGGCCATCGTCTATGAGGACGAAGTCCTGTACCTGGACCGCGAAGAAGCCGCGCCAAGTGTGGTCATCCCGTCGGTGATTGGCCGCCGAGTCCCGCTGCATTGCACCGCCTTGGGAAAGGTGCTCCTGGCCCACAACAACGAGCTGCAAGATCGTCTCCTGCAACGCGAGGCCCTCCCGGCCCTGACCCCCCACACGATCACCGACCCCGAAGAGCTGCGAGCGGAGCTGGCCACCGTGAGGGCCCAAGGCTACGCGGTGGATTGGGAGGAGTTCCACGTGGGAAACGTATGTGTGGCGGCACCGGTGTGGAACTACCGCCGCCACGTGGTGGCGGCGCTCTCAATCTCCCTCGCCAAGGCCGGCCTGGAACAAACTTCTCTCGCTCGGCTCGTTGAGCTCGTGGTGAGCGGCGCCGCCGAGGTCTCCCACTCCCTCGGCTATACCCCCGCTGGATCCTCTTAGGACTGCCCCACGGTTGACCGGTGGGGAGACCCACCGTATACTCAAATCGCAAACTGTTATTGTCTAATCCAAAAGGAGGTGGGAGCAGGGACCACTTCGGCGACGAGGGGCAGGGCTAGGTAGGGTCCGGAAACTGGGATACGAGGATGTGTTGGAGGTGGAGCATGAGGTGGAAGCTCGTGGTAGGGTGCTTCTTGGCGGTGCTGGGCACGGCCTGGGGCGTGGCCCAGACGGGACGGTTTGCGGGGGTGACGATCACGGTGTTCACCCAACCCCCGCCGTACATCGCCAAACCGGTGATGATGTTTGCTCCGGACTGGGAGAGAATCACCGGGGCCAAGGTCCGCTTGATCACTGCCCCCTGGGGGGAGCTTTACCCCAAGATGTATTCCTCGTTCGCACTCGGACAAGGGCTGTTTGACATCGTGATCATGCCGGCCGCCTGGCTTCCTGACTTCGCAGAGGCCGGTTTCCTTGTCCCCCTGGACGACCTCATCGCGAAGGATCCGGCCATCGAGTGGAACGACATCATCCCTGTGTACCGGGAACGGATCGTGAGCTGGGGGGGCAAGGTCTACGCCGTGCCCATGGACGGAGATTCCCACATCTTCTACTACCGCAAGGACGCGCTGGAAAACCCGGAGTACCAGGCCCGGTTCAAGGCCAAGTACGGCTACGATCTGCCGGTGCCTCCGCGGACCTGGAAGCAGGTGCGCGACATTGCGGAGTTCTTCCACGGATGGGATTGGGATGGGGACGGCGTCATGAACTACGGGGTGGTGGAGCCGCGGCGCTATGCAGGCCAGGCGGACTGGTGCTTCTTCTCCCGCGCCGTGGGCTACGTTGCCCTCCCCGGCCAGCCCGGCGGCCTGTTCTTTGACCCGGTGACGATGAAACCCCGGATCAACTCCCCCGGCCACATCAAGGCCCTCGAGGACTACGTGGAGATCATGAAGTTCGGCGTCCCGGGGATGATCAACATGGACTCGGGTGAGGTGCGGAGCGTGTTTGCCTCGGGAGTGGCCGCCATGGCCATCGACTGGGGCGACATCGGCGTCATCTCCGAGGTCGGCAAGGAGTCCAAGGTCAAGGGGAAGGTGGGGTACGCAGTCCTGCCCGGGTCCATGGAGGTCTGGAACTTTGCCCAGAACCAATGGGTGACGCTGAAGGAGCCCAACCAGGCGGGGTACCTGGCGTTCGGTGGTTGGGTGGCGGCCATTGACCGCAACAGCAAGAACATCGCGGCCGCCTACGACTTCATCTCCTACCTCTCCCGGCCGGCCAACAGCTACATCAGCGTCACCACCTCCGAAACGGGGTTTAACCCGTACCGGAAGAGCCACTTTGAGACCCTGGCTGGGTGGATCGGGTTTGGCTTCGGCCGCGACGCGGCGGCGGCGTACCTCAAGGCGATCAACGACACGATCGGACATCCGAACGTTCAGCCCGACCTGAGGATCCCCGGGGCCGCGAAGTACTTCGAGGCCCTCGACGCCCAGCTGGCCCTCGTGGTGGCTGGCCAGAAGACCCCGAAGGCAGCCCTCGATGAGGTGGCCCGGATCTGGGAGCAGATCACCGAAGAGTACGGTCGTGCTGCCCAGCTCAAGGCCTACCGCCTGTCGTTGGGCCTGCCCTCTCCGTAAGCGCCCTGCTCGGCGGGGCTCCAGGGCCTCTCCTGGGGCCCCGCCGCCCTTCCTTTTTGAGGAGAGACCGTGATCGGGAAGACCGCGCAAAGGCAGGGTCGACTCTTCCTCGCCCCGACCGTCATCCTCCTTTTGTGCTTCACGATCTTTCCGCTTCTCTTCACAATTGCCCTCATGTTCGGGGAGGCCCGCTTCGTCGGAGGGGGGCTCCGCATCGAGTTCGTCGGGGGGAGAAACTGGGTCCGCCTCTTCGGAGACGAACGCTTTTGGAACGCCTTGGGGGTCACCGTCCGCATCGTCGCCATGGCGGTCAGCCTGGAATACCTCCTCGGATTGGGGCTTGCCCTGCTCCTGGACCGCAAGCTGCGCGGACAAGCGGTGTTTCGCGTTCTGTTCATCGTCCCCATGCTCCTCACCCCGATTGCCGTGGGGTACATGTGGCGGATGATCTTCGACGTGGGGCGGGGCCCGATCACTGGGATCCTGGAGCGCCTTGGCCTTGCGCCCGTGGGTTGGCTCACAGAAAGCTCGGTAGCTATCTACTCCATTGTCATTACCGACATCTGGCAGTGGACTCCGTTCATGTTCCTCATCCTCTACGCCGCCCTCCAGGCAATTCCCAAGGACTACATCGAAGCCGCACGGGTGGACGGCGCGTCGGGGTGGCAGGTGTTCCGACGGATCACCCTTCCCCTCCTGGCCCCCGCCTCGATCGCGGCCGTCCTCCTCCGCACAATCGAGTGCTTTAAAATTGTGGACACCATCTATATCATGACCGGCGGAGGGCCAGGCCGTAGCACGGAGTCGATGACCCTCTTTGGATATGCAATCGGGTTCCGGGCGTTCGATCTGGACTATGGGGCGACTATTTCCTTCAGCTTGTTCCTTGCGGTTCTTGTCTCCTCCATGGTCTTCGTCACCCTCACCCGGCGCTTGCGAGAAGTACGGATGGAGTGAAACGTGAGGCAAAGACTGGGAACCGCTGCGGTGTACACGCTGCTGCTCCTCTGGGCCGTCGTCGTCGTGGCACCCCTGTTCTGGCTCATCACCACCTCGGTCAAAGACAAGAACGATGTGTTCCTAGGACCAAAGTTCTTCCCCGGTGTCGATTTCACCCCAACGGCCCAGTGGTGGATTCGCATCTTCACCGTGGAACGGGCGACCGTCCTCTACCCCTACCTCAACAGCCTCATCGTCGCCACTACCAGCGCCATCTTCGCCACCGTCCTCGGAGCGCTGGCTGCCTACGCATTGACGCGGGTGCGGTTCAAATTCGGGCCGATGAGAAACGAGGACATCTTGTTCTGGATTGTCTCTCAGCGGATCATGCCCCCGATCATCGTGGTTTTCGCTATCTTTGTCATGTACCGCGTGACCCGCCTGCTGGACACCCACATTGGGCTGATCCTGGTCTACGTGGTGTTCAACCTCCCGCTGGCGGTGTGGATCATGTCCAACTTCCTCTCCCAGATACCCCGCTCGGTGGAGGAAGCGGCGTGGGTGGACGGGGCTTCCCTTACCACCACTCTGTTCCGCGTGGTGGTCCCGATGATTCTGCCAAGCCTCATGTCTACTTTCCTTTTGTGTTTCGTGTTTGCGTGGAACGAATTTTTGTTCGCGCTCATCCTCTCCTACTCCCGAACCCAGACGGTACCCCTGCTCATCGCCGCCCAACACTTCCAGCGGGGCCCCCAGTGGTGGGACATCTCTGTCCTCTCCACCCTGGCCGTCCTCCCACCCATCGCGATCACGGTGGGACTTCAGAAGTACTTTGTCAAGGGATTGATCCCCATTGGCAAGTGAACGCCCATGGCGAAGACCGTAATCCTTGCTCACGACCTCGGGACGACCGGGGACAAGGCAGTGGCCATCGACCTGCAGCGCGGGCAGATAAGCACCGCTTTCGCCTCCTATGAGACGGTATCGCCTTTCCCAGCATCCGCCGAACAGGATCCGCGCGCGTGGTGGGAGGCGGTCTGCCAGACCTCCCACGCCATCTTGGCTTCGGGGCACTTCCACCCCAGCGAAGTAGCGGCCGTGGCCTTCTCTGGGCAGATGATGGGTTGCCTGCCCGTCGACGCAGGAGGGACTCCTCTCCGAAGGGCGATCATCTGGGCCGACCAGCGGGCAACCCAAGAGGCCCAGAACTTGGTAGCCCGCGTCGGCCTGGAGGAGATCTACCGAACCACTGGCCATCGGGTAGGACCGGCGTACTCCGGGCCTAAGATGGCCTGGCTACGAACCCACGAACCTTCCTGCTACGCAAAAACCTACAAGTTCTTGCAGGCCAAAGATTTCGTGGTCCACCTCCTCACCGGAACCTGGGTCACCGACTACTCCGACGCCGGGGGAACAGGGCTCCTCAACCTCGCCGCCAAGGAGTGGTCCCCGTCCCTGGTCCAGGCCCTTGACCTTGAGCTCGACAAGCTCCCTACGCCGGTTTCCTCTCTCACGGTGGTGGGGGAAGTGACGAGAAGCGCAAGCCGCGTCACGGGAATCCCCGCGGGTACCCCTGTGGTAATCGGGGGAGGCGACGGGGTGTGCGCCACCGCGGGGGCCGGGGTGACCCAGGCCGGGGAGGGCTACGTGTACCTGGGGTCCTCGGCGTGGGTGGCGGGCCTGTCCCCCACGCCCTGTCTGGACCCGCAGATGCGCACGTTCAGCTGGGTCTACCTGGACCCCCGGGTGTACTCCCCTAACGGGACCATGCACAACGCCGGAGCCGCGGTGGATTGGGTACGCAAGCTTCTGGGGCTCGCGGATTTCTCCGCGCTGGAAGAGGAAGCAGCGCGCAGTCTCGCTGGAGCCGACGGTCTTCTGTTCCTTCCCCACCTCCGGGGGGAAAGGAGCCCGTTTTGGAACCCCGCAGCCCGGGGCGCGTTCGTGGGCTTGTCCTCCCACACCGCGCGCGCCCACGTGTGTCGTGCGGCCCTGGAAGGGGTGGCGTTCAACCTCAAAGCCATCGCCGAGGCCCTGCACGAGAGCGGAGTGGCCCTCCCCACCCTCCGCGTGATCGGTGGAGGGGCCAAGAGCACGGTCTGGTGCCAGATTTTGGCCGACGTGCTTGGATGCACAATCCAGCGGGTGGCCTACCCACTCGAGGCCACCGCGTGGGGAGCCGCCGCCGCCGGAGCCGTGGGCGTGGGCCTCGCGCCCGACCTCACCCACGCCACCCAACGGCTCATCACCGTAGAGGCCTCCTTCACCCCCGTCAACCCCGAAGCCTACCAAGCCCAGTACGCCTTGTTCCTGGAGCTGTACAAGCAGCTGTTTCCCCTGTGGGAAAAGCTTGTCCATGACCGGAACAACCCATGAAAGGAGCACACGATGGACTACAGGTTCTTAGGAAAAACCGGGCTGCGCGTGTCGGAAGTGGCTCTAGGGGTGCAGACCTTCGGCTGGTGCACGGAGGAAGCCGAGGCGTTTGCGATCCTGGACCGATTTGTGGCGGCCGGGGGAAACTTCCTCGACGTTGCCGACAGCTACAACAAAGGCCAATCCGAGGCCATGCTCGGGAAGTGGTTGGCCTCCCGGAAGGGGCGGTCCAAGTTGGTCCTCGCCACCAAGGTGTACTTTCCAGTGGGAGAAGGCCCCAACGACACCGGCCTGTCACGGAAGCACATTCTAGACTCGCTCCATGAGAGTTTGCGCCGCCTGCAGACGGACTACATCGACCTCTACCAGGTCCACTGTTGGGATGGGGCCACGCCCCTCGAAGAAACCCTGGACACGCTCGATACCCTCGTCCGCGCTGGCAAAGTGCGGTACGTGGGGGTTTCCAACTTCACCGCCAGCCAGCTGGTGAAGGCGATCTACCTCTGCCGCCTCCACGGCTGGGAGGAGCCCGTCAGCACGCAGATGGAGTACAGTCTGCTTGTTCGAACGGTGGAGTGGGAGGTGCTCCCCAGCTGCCGCGCGGAAGGGGTGGGGTTCCTCCCGTGGTCCCCGCTAGCCGGAGGATGGCTGACGGGCAAATACCGGCGGGACCGCGCGCCAGCACCGGACAGCCGGGCGGGACGGCGAGATCGGTGGGAGGACCTCCCGGAGCAGAGGGCTAGCGAGCGCACCTGGCGCATCATCGAAGCCCTGGTGGAGGTGGCAGCCCAGCGAGGGAAGACGCCGGCCCAAGTGGCCATCAACTGGCTCCTCCGACAGCCCGGGGTGGTTGCCCCCATCTTCGGGGCCCGGACCGTGGCCCAGCTGGAGGAGAACCTGGGCAGCGTAGGGTGGCAACTGGAACCTGCGGAAGTGGAACGACTTTCCCAGGCCAGCGCCATCCCCCTCCCTTACCCCTACGACTTCATCGCCCGGTACGCGCGGAAGCGGGAGGGAGCCGTCGGATGAGGCTGGGCGCCCACGCCTTCCTGTGGGTAGGCGAGGCAAGCACAGAGCCTATCGTCTACGCCGTGGGTCAGGCAGCCGATGAAGGGCTGGAGTTCGTCGAAATCCCCATCCTGCGGCCCAAGGAGATTCATCCTGCCCGGATCTCCTCCGCCCTGCGAAAACACGGGCTTGGCTGCACGTGCTCCTTGGTCCTCCCCCCGGAGGCCGCGCTCCCGGAGAACCCCCGAGGCGCGATGGCCTTCCTCCTCCAGGCAGTCGACGTCGCCGCCAGCCTGGGCAGCCCCATCGTGACCGGGGTGGTCTACAGCGCGCTGGGAACCACCACCCCGCCGACCCCGCAGACCCTGGAAACGGTGGCCACGGTGCTCAAGCACGTGGCACAAGCCGCCGCCGCGCGCGGGGTACGGATCGGGGTCGAACCCGTCAACCGGTATGAGACCAGCCTCGTCAACACCGCCGAACAAGCTCTGAAGCTCATCACCGCGATCCAAGAACCCAACGTGTTCCTCCACCTCGACACCTACCACATGAACATAGAGGAACGGGGATTCCGCCAGGCAATCCTCAGGGCAGGAAAGCAGCTTCAGTACCTTCACCTGTCGGAAAGCCACCGCGGCGAGCCGGGAACGGGCACGGTCGGTTGGGAGGAGGTGTTTGCAGCCTTGGCCGAGGTCGGGTTCGACGGGGACCTGGCCCTCGAGGCGTTCTTGGCCCCCAGCGCGGCCCTCGCCCAGGCCACCCGCATCTGGACCCCTCACCCCATCGAACCCCGCGCAGTGGTTCGCGCCGGACGGACGCTCGTTCAGTGGCTGGCGAAAGCTCATGGGTTGCCTCCGCCAGCACCGCCGACCCCTCCCCAGGGGGGAGGACCGCCGGCCGAAGCCCGCGCCAGGATCCGGCCTGTGCAGCCTGAGCGGCGGGCGCACACGACACCCCACCGCTGAGGAGGGAGAGCTTATGGAGAAAATTTCGGTACTGCAACGTATCCGAGAAACGGGAGTAATTGGGATCATCCGAATTTCCACGAAATCGGATCTTCTGGCCCTGGCGACTGCGGCAACGCGGGGAGGGTTGAGTGTGGTGGAGATCACCTTGACGTCCCCTGGAGCCCTGAGCGCCATCGACGAGGGACGGAGGAGCCTTTCCGAGGTCATCCTGGGAGCAGGCTCGGTCCTCGATGCCCCCACGGCGCGGGCGGCGATCCTGGCGGGAGCCCAGTTCCTCGTCACCCCTACGGTGCGGGGAGAGGTGGCGGAGGTGGCTCACCGGTACGGGGTACCGGTGATCGTTGGGGCGATGACCCCCACCGAGATTCTCACTGCTTGGGAACAGGGGGCTGACCTGGTGAAGGTGTTCCCGGCCAGCGTGCTGGGCCCCCGCTACCTCCACGAGGTCCATGGCCCGCTGCCCCAGGTGCCCCTTGTCCCCACGGGGGGCATCACCGCCGAAACCGCCCCCGCGTTTGTACGGGCGGGAGCGTACGCCGTGTGCGTGGGCTCCTGGCTTCTGGGCTCGCTGTCCGTCGAAAAACTTGATTACACCGTCATCACCGAGCGTGCCCGCCAGATCGTCGGCGCCGTTCGGGACGCCCGCAGGAGCTTGGAAGGCAAGACCACTGAATGAGGAGGCGATAATGGCCGCGCTTGTCACGTTTGGGGAAGCGTTGATCCGGCTTTCTCCCCCCGGGTTCCAGCGCCTGGAGCAGGCCTCGTCCCTCGACCTCCACGTGGGCGGAGCCGAGCTCAACGCGGCGGTGACGGCCCACCGCCTGGGCCTCTCCGCCCGCTACATCACCCGCCTCCCCCGCAACCCGCTGGGGCACCTCATCGCCCATCGGGTCCAGGGACAGGGCGTGGACACCGCCCACATCGTGTGGACCGACACGGGCCGGGTTGGCCTGTACTTTGTGGAGTTCGGGGCCAGCCCAAGAGCAAGTTCTGTCGTGTACGACCGGCGCGGATCGGCCATGGCCGAGATCCGTCCGGGGGAGGTGGACTGGGAGTCCGCGATGAGGGGTGCGCGGGCCTTCCACACCACGGGCATCACCCCAGCCCTTTCTCCGTCCGCGGCCTCCGCCACAGCGGAGGCGGTGCAAACCGCCAAGGCCCTGGGGCTGGTGGTATCCATCGACCTCAACTACCGGGCTCGCCTGTGGTCGCCGGAGGAGGCGCGCCGGGTCATGGCCCCCTTGGTGGCTCAGGCCGATCTCCTCCTCACCACCGAAGAGGACGCAGAGCGGGTGTTTGGCATCCGAGACCCCGATCTTGGGAGGGTGGCCGAACGGTTGGCCAAGGAATTCGGCTCGAAGGTGGTGGCGGTCACGATCCGAGAGACCCCCTCGGTGTGGCGCAACACCTGGTCCGCCCTGGCCTACACCCAAGGCGAGGTCGTCCGTGGGCCGGTGTTCGACCTGGAAATCGTGGACCGGGTCGGGGCAGGGGACGCCTTCGCCGGTGGCTTCCTCTACGGGTTCCTCCAGGGCACGGTGGGGGATGGGCTCCGTTACGGGCTGGCCGCTTCCGCCCTCAAGCACACGATCCCGGGGGACCTCCTCTGGGCCACAAAGGACGAGGTGGAGCAGGTCCTGAGGGGAGGAGGGTTGCGGATCGTCCGCTGATCGGGCCCGACCTCCCTGCCCTTCGGCGGCCCCCGGAGGGTTGACGCTCCCTCCGGCCCCGCCGTACCATCCCGTGGTCCTGGCCCGGGAAGCCTCCCGACGGGGGCGGGCCAGGCCAGGGGTCGTTAGCTCAGCTGGTAGAGCAGCGGACTCTTAATCCGCGGGCCGGGGGTTCGAATCCTCCACGACCCACCACCCACCCCCACGGGTCGTTAGCTCAGTCGGTAGAGCACCGGCCTTTTAAGCCGGGAGTCGCAGGTTCGATTCCTGCACGACCCACAGCGCTGTCCCCGTCGTCCAGCGGTCTAGGATACCGGGCTTTCAATCCGGAAACGGGGGTTCGAATCCCCCCGGGGACACTTGCCGACCCCACGCAGGGAGGGGTACACTCCCGGGCGAGTAGCTCAGTGGGAGAGCATCCGGCTTACATCCGGAAGGCCAGAGGTTCGATCCCTCTCTCGCCCACAACCGGGGACGTGGTCTAGGCTGGACTAGGACACCGGATTGTCACTCCGGAGATCGCGGGTTCAAATCCCGTCGTCCCCGCCAGCCCCGGCGAGGTAGCTCAGGTGGTAGAGCACACGGCTGAAAACCGTGGTGTCCCCAGTTCGACTCTGGGCCTCGCCACCAGGAAGTCGTAGCTCGCCTCAGGCGAGGTCGGGGAGGCCACGGATGGCGGATCGCGCGGGGGACATCTGGGGAAGGGTGAAGGCCATCCTCGCCAAGGAGATCCCCCCCGCGAACTTCGCCGCCTGGATCTCCGACGCCGAGGCCCGGGGCCTGGACGGGGACACCCTCGTCCTCGAGGTCCCATCCCCCCTGGCCAAAAGCGGGATCGAGCGCCGGTACCGGTCCCTCGTGGAGCGGACGGTGGAGGAGGTGGCGGGCCACCCCCTGGAGCTTCGGGTCATCGTGGCCGACCGCGCTCCCTCCCCTCCCCCCGAGCCCCCTTACAGCCGCCGCTACCAGGGCTCCCTCCCCTTGAACCCGGAGTACACGTTCGACACCTTCGTCCAGGGGAAGAACTCGCAGCTTGCGTTCGCGGCGGCCCAGGCGGTGGCCGAGGCCCCGGCCAGGGCCTACAACCCTCTGTTCATCTACGGAAGCGTGGGCCTTGGGAAAACCCACCTCCTCCACGCCATCGCCGCCCACACCCTCTCCCTCCCCGCCGACACCACCGTCGTCTACACGACCTCGGAACGGTTCGCGATCGAGCTCATCCAGTCCATCGGCGCCAACACCACCGAGCAATTTCGCTCCAAGTACCGGACCGTGGACATCCTCCTCATCGACGACGTTCACTTCCTCAAAAACAAGGAGGGAACGCAAGAGGAGCTCTTTCACACCTTCAACGAGCTCTACGGAAATGGAAAGCAGATCGTCCTCTCCTCCGACCGGCCGCCGGATGAGCTCCAGGGCCTGCAGGAGCGGCTTGTGTCCCGGTTCCGGTGGGGGCTTGTGGCCGACATCCAGCCCCCGGACTTCGAGACGCGGGCGGCAATCCTCCGGGAGAAGGCCCGGCGGCGGGGCCTGGAGGTCCCCGACGAGGTGGTGGAGCTCATTGCCACGCGGATCACCACCAACGTCCGCGACCTCGAAGGAGCCCTCATCCGCGCCCTCGCCCACGCCGAACTGTGCCAGGGCCCCCTCACCCCGGCCTTGCTCGAGGACATCCTCCCCAAGGAGGACCTATCCCGGAAGCTCACCGTGGACGCGATCAAGCGCGAGGTGGCGGCTGCGTACCGGATCCCGGTGGCGGAAATCGAGGGCCCGTCTCGCAAAAAGGAGATCGCCCAGGCCCGCCAAATCGCGATCTACCTCGCGCGGGAACTCACCGAGACCTCGTTCCCCGCCCTGGGGCGGGCCTTTGGCGGCCGCGACCACACCACGATCATGCACTCCTACCAGAAGGTGCAGGAGCTCCTTCGGCAAATTCCCCTCCTCCGAAGCGAGATCGACGCCCTTCGGGCCGCGATCCAGAAAAAGTACGGATCATGAGGTTTCCCACAAGGCGGCGGGGAAGACCTTGGGGAAAAACCCGGTCTCACCTGTGGACAACCGTCCAGAAGACGGGGAAAAGGGGTGGGGGAAACTCGAGGAGAACCTTTTCCCCAAACGAAACACCCACGCCACGCCCGTTGTCCCCAGGTTTTCCCCAGCCCTCTCCCCAGGCCTGCCGGCGGACCCCATCGCCCTCCCCGGCGTTATCCCCACGGGGTATGGGCCCTCTACTACGGGAACAAGAAGTATGACTCCGAAAGACCCGTGGGTGTGGTTGGAGGCGCTGGCCCGTTCCTGGGGGTCCCCCCGCGGCCTCGAAGAGCAGGAGGCCGTCCTGCGGTGGGGGGAGATGGGGTTGGAAGGGCTTGCCCGGGCGATGTACGTCGAGGACGGAATCCTCCACCTCTCCGTGCCCAGCCCCGTCGTTGCAGCGGAGCTCCGCACCGTGCAAGGGAAGATTGTCGAGGAGCTCTCTCGGTTGGCGCCCCGGAGCGCGGTGACCCGCCTGCGGTTCCACCTCGCGGCGTGGCCGGGGCAGCCCCGGGAGGTGGCCGTCCCCCCTCCCTCGCGGGAGGAGGTGCGGCGTGCGGGAAGGCTCGTTCCCAGAGGGCTTCCCAGGCCCATCCGGCGGGCGGTGGCCGAGGCGTTGGCGTGGGCCGAGGCCCGGGACCGGGCGATCCTCGCCGCAGGGGGTTGGACCTGCCGGCAGTGCGAGCTCGCCCTCCTTCCTGAGGTCGAGCGGTGCCCCGGCTGCGGGATGGAGCGGCCGCCGAGGCGGGGCTAGACTCAGGGGATGGCGATCGTGGCGAGCACGGTATTGGCACTCCATTCCCCCGAGGGGCGGATCGCGGTGATGGCCTGCGACGGGCAGGCGACGATGGAGGCGCGGGTGGTGAAGCGGGCGGCGCGGAAGATCCACCGCCTTCACGGGGGAAAGGTCCTCGCCGGCTTCTCCGGGGGCACTGCCGATGGGACAGCCCTCCTTGAGCGCCTGGAGGCGAAGCTCGCGGGTGGGGCCCCCCTCCGGCAAGCCGGGGTGGAGCTTGCCCGGGAGTGGCGGACGGACCGGGCCCTCCGCCGGGTGGAGGTGGCCCTCGTCGCCGTCTCCTCTGAGGGGCTGTTCCTCGTCACCGGGGAGGGGGATGTGCTCGAGCCGGACGATGGCCTTGTGGGGATCGGGTCAGGGGGAGGGTACGCGGTGAGCGCGGCCAAGGCCCTCCTCCGGCACGCCCGGCTGCCGCTGCCCGAGGTGGCCCGGGAGGCCCTGCGGATCGCCGCCGAGATCGACATCTACACGAACGACTGCGTGGCATTGGAAACCCTAACTTGGTAGCCCTGCTCTTCCAGGCACACGTCTCGCCGAGCAATCCGTGCGGATAGAGTTCGGGGGGCTTCGCTGGCGGAGGTAGGATCCAAGGAGCTCGTCATCTGGGGGCGGGACGTAGAGCGAGGGAGGGAGAGTGAAGCGCTACGGTAGGGCAGCCTGGGCTCGCCTCCTCGTGGGTTCTCTTCTCTCTAGCCTCAGCGCGATCCTGCTGACCCTCTCCTTTCCACCCTACGGCCTCTGGCCGCTCATCTGGGTGGCCATCATCCCTATGCTCCTGGCCCAGTTCCGCGTCCTGCCGCCCAAAATCTCCAGTCTGGCCTCCGCCATCACCATCGGCGGCTGGCTGGGCGGCTACCTGACCCCCATCTTCGCCGGAAGCGGCCTCACCATCACCTGGCTCCCCCTCCTCATCGCCGGCATCAGTTACCTGGCCGATAGCGGCGTGCGCGCCTTCCACGAGCGCACCGGCTACCGCTGGTTCGTCCCCTACGGCGCGCTCAACTGGGTGGGCTTTGAGATGATTCGTGGCTTCATCCCCATTATGGGCACGTGGGGGTTTGTCGCCAACACCCTCTACAGCCAGCCCTGGCTCATCCAACCGGTGAGCATCTTCAGTATCTTCGGCCTGGGATTGGTCATCATGTTTGTCAACTTCGGGCTGGCCCTGGGCGCGCTCTATCTCTTTGACCGGCGCTGGAAACCCGACCCGGGTATCCCGTCCCTGGCCGGGCGGTCGGTGCGCGGCTGGATTCTGGGCGTACTGGCCGCGCTGGTCGCCTGGACCGGTCTCAGCCTGGCCCTCTTCCGCACGCCCACCACCCCGACGGTCCGCGTCGCTGCGCTGCACTACGACGCAGGCACAGTCCCCTGGAGTGCAGTGGACAAATTCAGCGCACTCACCCGACAGGCGGCTCAGGACGGCGCCCGTATCGTTGTCTGGCCCGAAATCGCCATCCAGGGCGATCCACAGGTGACAAACACTGACAACTTCCGCCAACTGGCCGCCGAGACGGATACCTACCTGGTCCTGGGTTACATCGCCCCGATGACCGAGCAGACCTGGCGGAACGAGACCACCGTCCTGGCGCCGGACGGCCGTTTCCTGGGCGTCTACGGCAAGGACCACCCGATGACCTTTGCTGGGGAACAGAGCCCGACGCGCGGGACCTATCCGGTGTACGACACCCCTCTGGGCCGCCTCGGCACCATCATCTGCTACGACCTGGACTTCACCGACACCGCCCGCAAAATCACCCGCAACGGCGCGCAACTGATTCTGGTTCCGTCCCACGACTGGCCTCAAATCGGCGCGAAGCACTACACCCACCTGGTCTTCCGCGCGGTGGAGAACCGCGTGAGCATGGTCAAAGCCGACAACAGCGGCAACGACTCGGTCATCATAGACCCGTACGGGCGCATCATTGCCTCTGCAATCACCATCGGCGGCGACCGGACCGGCCAGGCGGTGGTCGCCGACGTCCCCCTGGGCACGGGCGACTCCCTGGCCGTCCGCCTGGGCGACTGGACCGGCTCGATCGCCCTGGCAGGGATGGCTTTCTTCGTTCTCTACGATCCCATCACCAGACCAAGGGGGAGGCGAAAGGCAGGGCCGGGAACGTAGGTCTCGGGGGACGCCCTGGGAGCAGGGCCTGGCCGTTGGCTGTACGGAAGGGACAGGCCCCGGACGTTCCTATCTGAATGGGGATCCATGGACTCGGAGGGTACGCTGTTGCTTTGGTGGAACGGACGCGGTAAGGTTCGGCACACGCTGTAGGAGGTGCGGGATGGTCCGTGTGGTCTTGCCAAGCGGGAAGGCGGTGGACCTCGACCGGGGCGATCTCCTCACGGTCCTGCGGGAGCGGGGGGAGACGGCCGCCGCCCTCCTCGCCGGCGGGGAGCTCCGCGACCTCCGGGATCCCCTCCCCGCCGCGGGAGAGGTCCACGTCCTCGGGCTTGACCACCCCGCGGCCCTGGAGGTCCTCCGCCACACCGCGTCCCACGTGCTTGCCCACGCCGTGACCCGGCTCTACCCCGGGGTCCGGCTCGCCATCGGCCCGGCGATCGAGGACGGGTTCTACTACGACTTCCGCTTTCCCGACCCCGTGAACCGGGACGATCTCCCCCGGATCCAGACCGAAATGGAGAAGATTGTCCGGGAGGACCTCCCGATCGAGCGGGTCTGGCTCCCCCGGGCCGAGGCCGAGGCCCTCCTCCGGGAGCGCGGTGAGGACTACAAGCTCGAGCTCCTCCGCGAGATCCCCGACGAGCGGATCTCGTTTTACCGCCAGGGGGAGTTCATCGACCTCTGCCGGGGACCGCACCTTCCCTCCACGGGCCTCGTCCGCCACTTCGCCCTCCTCGACCTCGCCGGGGCCTACTGGCGGGGGGACGCCGCCCGGGACATGCTGACGCGGGTCTACGGGACCGCGTTCCCCACCGCCGAGGCCTTGGCGGAGCACCTCCGGTGGCGGGAGGAAGCCCGGCGGCGGGACCACCGGACCTTGGGGCCCGAGCTCGACCTCTTCTCGATCCAAAACGAGACCGTGGGGGCGGGGCTTGTGCTTTGGCACCCCAAGGGCGCCGCGGTCCGCCACCAGATCGAGACCTTCTGGAAGGAGGAGCACTACCGGGCCGGCTACCAGCTCGTCTACACCCCCCACATCGGCCGATCGCGCCTCTGGGAGACCTCAGGGCACCTCGACTTCTACCGGGAGGGGATGTACGCCCCGATGGCCGTGGAGGGGCAGGAGTTCTTCCTCAAGCCGATGAACTGCCCGTTCCACATCGCGATCTACAAGACGAGGACCCGCTCCTACCGCGACCTTCCCATCCGGTACGCGGAGCTTGGGACCGTGTACCGGTTCGAGCGCTCGGGGGTTCTCCACGGGCTTCTGCGCGTGCGGGGGTTCACCCAGGACGACGCCCACATCATCTGCCGGCCGGACCAGATCGAGGACGAGGTCCGCTCCTGCCTCGACCTCACCTTGCGGATCCTCGGGGCGTTCGGGTTCCGCGACTTCAAGGTCGCCCTCTCGGTGCGGGATCCAGCCCAAAAGGAGCACTACATCGGAAGCGACGCGATGTGGGACGAGGCCGAGCGGTCCCTGGTCCGGGCCCTGGAGGGAAAGGGCCTTCCCCACACCCGGATGGAGGGGGAGGCCGTGTTCTACGGCCCCAAGATCGACATCCACGTCCTCGATTCCCTCAAGCGGTCCTGGCAGCTCACCACGATCCAGTTCGATTTCAACGAGCCGGAGCGGTTCGACATGGCCTACATCGGGGAGGACGGCCAGGCCCACCGGCCGTACATGGTCCACCGGGCGCTTCTGGGGTCCCTCGAGCGGTTCTTCGGGATCCTGATCGAGCACTACGGGGGGGCGTTCCCGGCCTGGCTCGCTCCGGTCCAGGCGGCGGTGCTCCCGGTCACCGAGGCCGAGATCCCCTACGCCGAGGGGGTGGCGGCGGAGCTCCGGGCGGCGGGGATCCGGGCCGAGGCGTGGACGAAGGAGCGGAAGACCCTGCGCTGGCTCATCCGCGAGGCCCAGCTGCAGAAAATACCGTACATGCTTGTCTGCGGGGCGCGGGAGGCCGCCTCCGGGGTGGTTGCCCTCCGCCTCCGGACCGGAGAGGACCTCGGGCCCCACCCCGTGGCTGCGGTGGCCGAGCGGATTCGAAGGGCCGTGGAGGAACGGAGCCCAACGCTTTAGGGGGGAGCGGTGATCACGATCAGCGCGATCAAGGCGGACATCGGGAGCATCGGGGGGCACACCTGCCCGTCGGAGGGGATGCTCGGGGCGGCGCGGGCCGCGCTGCAGGACGCGGTGAAACGGAAGCTCCTCACCGACTTCGCGGTCACCTTCACCGGGGACGACCTCTGCCTCCTCATGGTCCACCGGAACGGAAGCGCTCACCCGGACGTTCACAACCTGGCCTGGGAGGTGTTCCGGCGGTGCACGGAGATCGCCCGGGAGGAGGGCCTGTACGCTGCAGGCCAGGACCTCCTCAAGGACGCTCCAAGCGGGAACGTCCGGGGGGCCGGCCCCGGCGCGGCGGAGATCACCTTTGACGAGAAGGCCCCCGAGCGGAGGGCCGAGGCGTTCCTCGTCTTCACCGCCGACAAGTGCGGCCCCGGCGCGTTCAACTTCCCCTTGTGGGCCGTGTTCACAAGCCCCCTCTACAACGCCGGGCTCATGCTCCCCGCGATGAAGAAGGGGTTCACGTTCCGGGTGATCGACATGGAGCACGCCCAAGGCGATCGGGTGATCGACCTCGTCTCCCCGGAGGAGCACGTGGACCTCGCGATCCTCCTCCGCGACGAAAACCGGTTCGGGATCCAGGCGATCCACTCCCGGCTCCACCCGGCCCAGCAGGTCGTGGCGGTGTCCACGGACCGGCTCCACACGATCGCCGGGGAGTACAAGGGGAAGGACGACCCGGTGGCGATCGTCCGGACCCAAGGGATCTTCCCCGCCCCGGAGGAGGTGGTGAGCCCGTACGTGGTGGCGCCCTACGTGGCCGGGGGGGCGCGGGGGAGCCACACCATGCCCCTCATGCCTGTGCCGATCAACACCCCCGTCACCGGGCCCTACTGCCTGCCCCTCGTCGCCTGCGTGGCCTACTCCGTGAACCGGGAGGGGAAGCTCTCCCCGGGGGTGGACGTGTTCGGCAATCCGGCCTGGGACGCGGTGCGGCTCAAGGCCCAGGAGAAGGGGCTCCTCCTGCGGGAGCAGGGGTTCGTGGGGGCGGCGATGCTCCCGATGACGGAACTGGAGTACAGCGCGTTCCGGAAGTCCCTGGCCGAGCTCGAGGCCCGGTTCCGCACCCTCTAGCCATGCCCGTTCGTCTGGCGTGGATTCCTGCGGTCCTGGCCCTGTCCGTCCTGGGCCTGGCCAAGCCGGCCGAGGTTCGGGTTGGGGTCTACGTCCTCAACCTCGGGCGGTTCGACCTGGGGAGTGGATCCTACACCGTGGACTTCTACCTCTCCCTCAAGGCGGATCGGCCAATTCCGCTGGACGAGTTTGAGTTCATGAACGGCCGGGCCGCGACGGTGGACCGGCTGATCGACACCCCGACGGAAAAATTCTTCCGGATTCAGGCCAACCTCTCCCAGAACCTCGACCTCCGGCGGTACCCGTTTGACGAGCACCTCCTCACGATCGAGATCGAGGACAAGCGGCGGACGACCGACGACCTCGTGTACGTGGCCGACCGGGACGCCAGCGGGGTGGACCCGAGCGTGATCGTGGTGGGGTGGAAGCTCGTCGGCTGGGAGACCGCGGTCACGGCCCACGACTACGAGGTGTACGGGGAAACGTACTCCCGCTACGTGTTCGGGCTCCGGATCCAGCGGGTGTTCCTCAACGCGGTGATCAAATCGTTCCTCCCCATCGCCTGCATGCTCCTGGTGGGGTTCTTGTCCCTGCTCCTTGCCCCGGACAAGGTGACGACCCGGCTCTCGTTGAACATCTCGACCCTGCTGGGGGCGGTGATGTTCCACGTGAACCTCACGAACTCGATTCCCCCTGTGGGCTACCTCACCCTTGCCGACCGGGTGATGATCGCGACCTACCTCGTGCTCTTCTTGATCCTTCTCAGTGGGGTGGCGATCCTGCGCTGGGCGGAACGGGAGGACCGCAAAGCGCAGGCTCTCCGGCTTTACCACCAAGCGCTGGGGATCCTCCCGCCGGTCGCCCTCGGGCTCTACGTCCTTGTGTTCGTCCTGCCCCTGTAGCTAGGGGCCGGAGGCGCCCACCGCGTCGGCGACGTCGGGGAGGTCAAGGGAGGCGAGTCTCCCCTTGAGGGGGATCCCGTCCCGGCTCCACCCTCTCGCCTCGTAGTAGTCGTCGAGAAGGGCTTGGAGCTCCTCGGGGCTCACCCGGTCCCCGGCCGAGGGGCCCTCGGGGATCGGGAGCTCCATCACCCGCGGGGGGAGGTGGTCGTCCTTCCGGGAGAAGCCCTCGCGGGCGTTGAACGCCCGGGCGAGGTTCACCGCCCGCTCCCCGACCGTGAGGAGCTCCGCCCCCGTGAGCTCCAGGCCCGTCTGGGCCGCGACCATCTCCGGGAGCGCCTCGAGGAAGTAGATGTGGCGGGTGAACTTGCACACGCCCAAGGTGTCGTACACCGCCATCAGGTCCTCGAGGAGCTTCACCTCGAACCCCTTCCCCCGGAGGGAGTGGCGGTCGGAGGTGAGCTTCCACCACGAGCCCCCGTACTCCAGGCCGTACACCCCGCCTGTGAGGTGGTCCCCGCCCCGGTAGGCTACGGCGAACGCGAGGGCCGTGCCCTTCGAACCCCGGATGTCGTAGGCGGGGAGCTCCATCCCCTTGATGTGGATCGCAAACGACGCCCCCTTCCCGAGCCGCTCGCAGGCGGCCTTGACCCCGTCGGCGAGGAGGGCCCCGGCCCGCCCCTCCCGCCGCCCCATCTTCTCGAGGACCGCGATCATCGCGTCCCCGTCCCCGAACTTGAGGTCGATCCCGTCAAGGTCCTTCTTCGAAAGGAGCCCCCGCTCCACGGCCTCCATCGCCCAGGCCACGGTGACCCCGGCCGAGATCGTGTCGAGGCCCAGGACGTCGCAGACCTCGTTCGCTTTGGCCACGGCCTCGATCGAGGCCACCTCGGGTGCCCCCCCGAGGGAGTACAGGGTCTCGTACTCCGGGCCGTCGACCTCGGTCCCGGCGTACTTCCCCTCCTTGATCTGAAAGAGCTGGCCGCAGGGTTTGGTGCACCCCGGGCAGGCAACGTTCTTCGCCACGTACTTCGGGGCCCAGTAGTACGGGTCGAGCTCGATCTTGCCGCCCCCCGCCCGGGCGTAGGCGCTCTTGAAGTACCCCCACTGCCAGTTCCGGGACGGGAACGTCCCCGGCTGGCGGTTCATCCAGTCGAGGAACTCCCCGCTTCCGTACTTCATGTCGTCCCTCGTGACGGGGTGGTCGCGGATGATCGGGGCCCAGCGGGCGACGAGCTCCTTGAGCTTCTCGGGGTGAGCGGTGGGGACCGGGCCGGTCCCCTTGATGGCGATCGCCTTCAAGTTCTTGGCCCCGAACACCGCGCCGCCGCCCCCCCGTCCGGCCTGGCGGCCGTCGCACTCCAGGATCGAGATGAGCGAGCGGGCCTCCCCGGCCGGGCCGATCACCACCGTCCGGTAGCCCTCCCCCAGCCGCTCCCGGAGGACGGCCCGGGTGGCCCGGGTATCCAGGCCCCACAGGGCGGAGGCGTCCTCGAGCCGGGCCTTCTCGTCCTCGATCACGAGGAGGACCGGCTTCTTGCTCGCCCCGGTGACGACGAGGGCGTCCCACCCCGCCTTTCGGAGGGCAACCCCGGCCCACGCCCCGGCCACCGACCGGGCGATCGTGCCCGTGAGGGGGGAGCGGAAGGTGAACGCGGTCTTGGAGGCGGTGGAGATCCCGGTCCCCAGGAGGAGCCCGGGGGCCATGGCCACCGTGTTCCCCGCCCCCAACGGGTCCGTCCCCTTCGGGATCCGCTCCCAGGCGAGGTACGCCCCGAGGCCGAACCCTCCGAAAAACAGGCGGTACGCCCGCTCGGGAAGGGTCTCCATCCCGATCCGGCCCTGCGTGAGGTCCACCGTTAGGATCTTCCCCGCCACTCCGTCCATCGTCTCCCCCCTCCTCGTTGGTGATCGAGCGGGCCGAGTATAGCGTCCCTAGCCCCGCAGGAGCCGCTCGAGGTACGCCCGGATCTCCTGGAGGCCGTAGATCGTCCGCCGGGCCTCGAGGTCATCGAGCCACGCCTCGGCCACCGTCTCGTCTCGGATCACGTCCACATCGTCCACGTCCAGGGCGGCGAGGAGCCGCCGCGCCTCGGCCTCGACGTCCTCGTCGTGCGCCCGCAGGATGAACCTCCGCACCGTCCACCTCCAGGGGCGAGTGTAGCGCCCCCCGCACTAGACGGAGAGGGGCCACAGCTTGGCCGTCCCGTCCCGGGAACCGGAGGCGAGGAGGCGTCCATCTGGGCTGAACGCCAGGCCGGAAACCCAGTCCGTGTGCCCGGCGAGCTCGGCCAGGGGTTCGAGCGAGGGGAGGGACCAGAGGTGGACCTTCCCGTCCCACGTTCCCACAGCGAGGGCTCGGGAATCCCCGCGGAAGACGAGGGACCCTACCCTCTCCCCGGGCCCCCCCACGACCACCCTCTCTCCCCCAGGGCCGAGGACCCGAACCGCTCCCTCCGCCGTCCCTACCGCCCTCCACCGCCCGTCGGGGCTCTTGGCCGTGGGAATCCCCAGGGCCGCCGGGGCCTCGGGGGCGGGGGACACGAACTCGAGGAGCCTCCCCGTCGCCACCTCCCACCGAAACAGGGTCCCCTCCCGCGTCCAGGCATCGAGGGTCAACCCGTCCGGGCTGAACGCGACCTGTCCCACCCAGCCTGCCCGGGGCAGGGCCACGCGGAGGGGCTTCTGCTCCGGCCACGACCACAGGCGGAGGAGCCCGTCCTCGCAGGCGGTGGCGAGGACCTCCCCCCGGGGGGAGAAGGCAAGGGCGTTCACCCACCCGCCGTGCCGGTCCAAGGTCCCCACGGCCCTCCCGGTGGATGGGTCCCACCCCCGCACCGTGTGGTCGGTGGATGCCGAGGCCAGGAACTTCCCATCCGGAGTGAACGCGACCCCCAGGACCGGTGCCCCGTGGCCGCGCAGGACCTGAAGGAGCCTCCCGGAGCTGACCTTCCACAGGCGAACGGTTTTGTCCACGGAGCCCGAGGCGAGGAGGTCTCCGCGGGGGCTGAAAGCAACGGCGAGCACGTGGTCCACATGGCCGTCCAGGACCCGGAGGGGCTTCCCGTCGGGCAGGGCCCAGAGCCGGATCGTCTGGTCCCAGGAGGCCGAGGCGAGGAGCCCCCCGTCCGGGCTTATCGCCACCGCCGAGACGGACCACCGGTGCCCCCCGAGCTCCGCGCGGAGTTCCCCCGTCGTGGCGTCCCACAGCTTGATTTGGGCGTGGGTCCCCGCTCCTCCGGAGGCCACCACCGCGCCCGTCGGGGAGAAGGCCACCGACCACATCTCGTCCGCGCTCCCCGTTCTCCGCCAAAGCTCCGTTCCCGTCTGGACGTCCCACACCCGAACCGTCCCGTCCTCCGAGGCCGAGGCGATCCGCTCCCCGTCGGGGCTGAACGCCAGGGAGGTCACGGCCTGGGCGTGGCCCTCCAGGGTCCGGACCACGTGCCAGGACGAGGTTTCGATGAGCTCGATGCTGCTTCCTCCCCGGCCGGCGGCGGCAAGGAGCGCTCCATCCGGGGCGAAGGCCAGGGTGAGGACGCGGCCAAACCCCAGGGTCCGGACGGGAAGCTGGGATCCCCGGGCGTCTAGTTCAGCTTCCACGTCGGCCAGTGTAGCCCCCTCAGGACGGGGCTCAACCGCTGGGTACAATGGTAGACATTCCTCCGAGGAGGGGAGATGGGTCAAGGCTCGTTTTGCTACGTGAAGGGAACGCCGGTCCTCGAGGCCCGGGAGCTCACCAAGTTCTACACCCTGGGGAAGGAAAAGGTGCGGGCCCTCGATCGGGTGGACTTCACCGCCCGCCAGGGCGACTTCACGGTGGTGAACGGCCCCTCGGGAAGCGGGAAGTCCACCCTCCTCAACCTCCTTGCCCTCATCGACCGGCCGAGCGCGGGGGAGGTGCTCTTCGAGGGCAAGCCCACGAGCACCCTTCCCGAGCGGGCGCTGGCGCATCTGCGCCGGGAGAAGATCGGGCTTGTGTTTCAGACGTTCAACCTGATCCCCGTCCTCTCGGCGGCGGAGAACGTGGAGTACCCGCTCCTCCTCACGAGGACCCCGCGGGCGGAGCGGCGGGAGCGGGTGCGGGCGATCCTCGCGGAGGTGGGGCTTTCGGACCTTGCCCGCCGGCGGCCGGACGAGCTCTCCGGCGGCCAGCGGCAGCGGGTAGCCGTGGCCCGGGCCCTCGTGACCCAGCCCCGGGTCGTCCTCGCCGACGAGCCCACTGCCAACCTCGACTCGGCCACGGGAAAGCAGATCATGGAGCTCCTCCAGGGCCTGAACCGGGAGCACTGCGTCACCTTCGTCGTCGTGACCCACGATCCGGCGGTGGTCCCCTACGCCGAGCGGGTCCTCACGATCCGCGACGGGAGGATCGGAGGGGAGGAGCGGCGTGGCGAGCCTCGCCCTGCGTAACCTGTCCCGGAACCGCCGCCGAACCCTCCTCTCGGCGGGGATCGTCGCCCTGGGCTGCGCCCTTTCCCTTGCCGTCCTGGGGTTCGTCGAGCGGTCGCGGGCCCTGATCCAGGAGTCCACGGTCCAGCAGTTCGGGAACCTTCAGATCGCGGATCCGAAGGTCCTGGAGGGCAGGGCCGAGGGATTCGCGTCCCTCCTCCCGCCGGGGGACCGGGCCCGGGTGGAGGCGCTGGCCCGCGCCGAGCGGGGCGTCGTGGGGACCACGGTTCAGCTCTCCTTCTCCGGGCTCCTCGCCGTGCGGCGGACGACGGCGGTCGTCCGGGCGGTGGGGGTGGTTCCCCAAAACGGGGTCCTGGACTACGACCGCCTGGTGGTGGAGGGGCGGGGCCTCCGGCCGGGGGACCTCGGGGCCCTCCTCGTGGGCCGGACCCTGGCCGAGGAGCTTGGGCTCCGGGTGGGGGACTTCGTGAACCTCACCGCGACCACGGTGGCCGGGGCGTTCAACGTGAGCCCCCTCGAGGTCGTGGGCGTGTTCCGGTTCTCCTCGGCGGAGGTCGAGCGGGCCCAGGTGTTCGTCCCCCTTGCCTTCGCCCAGCTCCTCCTCGCCACGGACGGGGTGGAGAGGGTCGTGGTGCGCGTGGATCGCCTCGGCCGGACGTGGGAGGTGGCCCGCGGGATCGAAGGAAAGCTCTCCGCAGGCGGACTCCCCCTTGCGGTGCGGACGTGGGACGTCCTCTCCCCGTTCTACCGGGGGCTTTCGGGCTTCTTCGACCTCCTGTTTGGGTTCCTCGTGGCGGCGGTGTTCGTCCTCGTGTTCTTCGTGATCCTCCAGATCCTTACCCTGTCGTTCCTCGAGCGGATGCGGGAGCTCGGGACGATCCGGGCCCTGGGGACCACGCAGGGGGAGGTGTTCTCCCTCCTTGTCGGGGAGGGGCTGTGGCTGGGGGTGCTGGGGGGAGGGGTCGGCGTCCTGGGGGGGATCGCCCTGGCCGCCCTGTTCAACGCCGCGGGGATCCCCTGGCAGCCCCCGGGGACGGTGGAGGCGGTGGCGCTGGGGGTGGACCTCACGCCCCGGGTGGTGGGGATCCCGTGGGGGGTGAGCGTGCTGTCCACGGCCCTGTCGGCGGTTCTGCCCGCCTACCAGGCGACGCGGGTTCCGCCGGCTGAGGCCCTGCGGGCGGTGTAGGGATGACCCTCACCATCGCGGCGCGCAACGTGCTCCGCAACCGGCGGCGGACCCTGATCAGCCTCCTCGTGATCGCGGTCGGCCTCACGATCCTCTCCTTCGTCCTGGGGTTCGTGGGGGAGGCGATCCGGGCCACGGAGCGGTCGCTCGTGATGGAGCTTGGGGCCCTCCAGATCGGGGATCCCCGGGTGTTGGACGGCCGGGCTTCGGGGCTGGAGGGGCTGATCCCGCCCGAGGTCCTGGAACGGGCCCTCGCCCTCGTTCAGGCCCTTCCCGGGGTGACCGGGGTGACGAGCCAGATCCGGTTTGCAGGCCTGGTGGGCGATGCCGAGGGGAGCACCCTCCTCCTCGCCCGGGGAGTTGTCCCCGAGGACTGCATGGACGAGTACGCCTGCGTCCTGGCCTCGGGCCGGGCCCTCGGGGACCCCGTGGCCCGGGAGATCGTCCTCGGGGCGCGTCTCGCCGCGCGGCTGGGGGTGGAGGCAGGTGACCGGGTGAACGTGGCCACGGGGACCGCCGCCGGTGCGTTCAACGCCGCCACCGTGACCGTGGTGGGGACGGTGAGGCTGGCGGACAGCCAGGCGGAGGAACGGCTGGGGCTCGTCCCCCTGGGGTTCGCCCAGCGCCTCCTCCGCACGGACGGGGTGGAGCGGGTCCTCGTCTGGCTGGACGACCTCGACCAAGCTCCCGCCGCTGCCGCGGCGCTTGCGGACTCGTTCTCCGCAGCGGGGGTCCCCCTTGGGGTGCGGCGGTGGGACGAGCTCACCCCGTTTTTCTCCTCGATTGCGACCTTCTGGCGCGCGTTCTCGGGGTTCACGACCCTTGCGGTGTTCGTCCTCGTCTTCTTCAGCGTGCTCGAGGTCCTCACGATTGCGTTCTTGGAGCGGACGCGGGAGGTGGGGACGGTGCGGGCCCTCGGGGCCTCCCGGGGCCGGGTGTTCGTCGGGTTCGTGTCCGAGGGGCTCCTCCTCGGGGCCCTGGGGGGGCTGCTGGGCGTGGCCTCGGGGATCGCCCTCTCCCTCCTCTTCAACGCCCTCGGGCTCTCGTTCGTCCCCCCGGGGGGAAACATGCCCCAGCCGATCCGGGTGTCCGTGGGGGCGGCCACGGTGGGTCCCCCCTTCCTCGTGGCCCTGGGGGCCACGCTGCTGGCCAGCCTCTACCCGGCGGGGAAGAACGCCCGCCTCACCGTGGTCGAGGCCCTGCGGGCCTTGTGAAAAGGAGGTCAACGTGCGGTCGTTGGTGATTTCCGTTCTTGGGATGGTCGTCTTTGGGGTGTTGGCCCTGGGGGATGAGGCGGAACTTCTCCGGGCCCTCGACCGGGCGCGGTTCCTGGACTCCCCGGCCGGCCAGCTCACGGCCGTCATCCGCTCCGAGGCGGACGGGAAGGTCACGGAGGCCGAGGTGGCCCTCGCCTTCCGGGAGATCCGGGGGGGAAGTTACGTGCGAATCCAGTTCCTGAGGCCGGCGGATGTTGCCGGACAGGTGTTCCTCGTCACCCCGGAGGGGACCTACTTCTGGCAGCCGGAGCTCGCCGGCCCCATCCGGACGAGCGGGGCCCAGGCGGCGTTTGGGGACGCGGCGGTGGGGCAACTTGCGGGGATCCGGTTTGCCGACGACTACCGGATCGTCGCCCGGCGGGACGGGGAGCTCGAGCTCCGGGCCACGCGGCCCGCGGTCCCGTTCCAGGGGGTGGTAGTCCTCTTGGATGGAACGACCGGCCGGCCCCGGGAGCTGCGGCTCCTCGCCCTCACCGGGATCGTCCTCTACCGGGTGTTCCTTACGGACTACGCCGAACTCGGGGGGGACCTCTACGTGCGGGAGCAGGTGGTGGAGAACCCGCTCCTCGGGACCCGGACGACCCTCACGATCACCCGCGCGGGCCGGGATCCCCTCCCGGAGGAGGCGTTCGACCCCGGGCGCCTGGGCCGCTAGGGGCGGCAGCCTTTGATGATGTAGCCCCCCGACTTCTCGTCCCGCTCCAGCTCCAAGATCCCCCGGGCCCCGGCCTCCTCGAGGAGCTGCCCAAACGAGCTGAACCCGTGGTAGGACTCGTCGAACCCCGGGTTCCGCCGCTTGATTGTCTGCTTGATCATCGAGCCCCAGATGTTCTCTCCCTCCCCCCGCTCCTTGAGGAGGGCCTTGTAGGTCTCCACCACGAGGTTCCACGCCTCCTGCTTCTTGGGGTCGACGGGGGGGAGGGGCTGCTCGTCCTTCTTCGCCGCCGGCTTCTTCTTGGAGGGTGCCTTGGGCTGCGGTTTGGCAGCCTGGCGCGCGGTGCGCACCAGGTCGTCGTAGAAGATGAACTCGTCGCAGTTGGCGATGAGGAGGTCCGAGGTCGACTTCTTCACCCCGACCCCGATCACGGTCCGGTTGTTCTCCCGGAGCTTGCTCACCAGGGGGGAGAAGTCGGAGTCGCCGCTGATGATGACAAAGGTGTCCAGGTGGGGCTTCGTGTAGCAGAGGTCGAGGGCGTCGACGACCATCCGGATGTCGGCGGAGTTCTTCCCCGACTGGCTCACGTGGGGGATCTCGATGAGCTCAAACGCGGCCTCGTGCATCCGGGCCTTGAACTCCTTGTAGCGGGCCCAGTCGCAGTAGGCCTTCTTCACCACGATGCTTCCCTTGAGGAGGAGGCGCTCGAGCACCAGCCCGATGTCGAACGCGGGGTAGTTGGCCTCCTTGACTCCGAGGGCGATGTTCTCAAAGTCCAGAAACACCGCCATGTTGACGGTATCCGCCGTTTGCGGATTCTTCATGCTCCTATGTCGACCACCTGCGCGGTCCAAGGATGGACGCCGCGCAATTCGATTGTACCTCCCGCCCGGAGGCTAGCTACCGCGCCGGGGGTCGGTGGCGGGCAGCGGCGAGGAGATCCGAAACCCGGATGGAGTTTCGGTACTCCTCGGCCAGGGCCCGGGCGAGGTCCCGGGGGAGCCCGTGGCGGCGGAGCCGCCGGCGGAAGCGGGCAGCCGCCCGTCTCCGGGCCCAGAGGGAGCTTGTTCCGAGGGCGACCAGGGCGGCGAGGAGCCGGAGGAGGGCCCCCGCCGCCCGGATCCCGCTCCAGAGGGACCTCAGCTGTCCTCCTCCTCCCCGTCGCCCTTCTCCGCGGTCCGGACCTTGAGCTGGAGGTCCTTGTCGGCCTTGAGCCCCTGGAGCACCTCCCGGAGGTTGATCATGTACCCCCGGGCCATCTCCAGGGCCTCCTCCTTGGGGATCCCGGCCTCGACGAGCTTCTTGTAGAACGTCCCCACCGCGTCGGCCATCCCCTCCGCGGCCTCCTTGGAGTACAGCACGTTGCGGAGCTCCCGGAGAAGTCCGGGGACCTTCTCCGCCACAACGTCCAGAACCTCCCTCAGCTCCTCGACGTCCGTCCGTTCCTCTTTTCTCTCCTCGGCGCTCATCCTCGACCTCCTTTCAGATCCCCATGATCGGGATCTTCTGTCCCAGAACGGCCAGGTTTCCGGTGATCCTGGGACGACCGGGACTGGCCTGAACCTCGATCTGAACTCCTCCGAGGGCTGGGCCCACGTTCAGCGCGAGCACCGGCAGCCCCACCGTCCGCGCCGCCACGGGAAGCCACGCCCCGGGGGGGAGCCGGGGGGCCCGCGCCCGCCGCAGGACGTGGGCGAGCTTCAGGGCTTCGACGAGCTCGGCCTGGCAAGGGGGACAGCCCGCCATGTGCGCCACCAGGGCGTTCCCCTCGTCTTCGGACAAGGTCTGCGCCGCGTAGAAGGGGATGTGCGTTCGCGCCTCGTCGCACGTCACAGCCTGAGCACCTCCGCGAGCTTCTTCTTCGCGTGGAACATCCGCGACTTCACCGTCCCCTCCGGGACGCCCTGCACCTGGGCGATCTCCGCGTAGGAGAGCCCTCCGTAGAACGCCAGAACCACCACCTCCCGCTGCTCCGGTGGGAGCTTGTCCAGGGCGCGCCGGACCCGGACCGCAAGCTCTGCCCCCGGGGCCGGGTCGGGTTCGTCCCGAACCTCTGGCTCCCGAGCCCCCTTGGCCTCACCCCGCAGGAGGCGGAACGCCTGGTGGCGGGCAATCCCGAAGATCCAGGTGGAGACCAACGATCTCCCCTCGAACCTCCCCGCCCCCTTCCACAGGGCGACCATCGTTTCTTGAACCACCTCCTCGGCGAGGTGGCGGTCCCGGAGGAGGGAGAGGGCGTAGCGGAACACGCGGTCCGCGTACCGGTTGTAGAGCTCCCGGAACGCCCGGGCGTCCCCATCCGCCACCTCGGCCACCAGTTTCCGATCGTCCACGGGCTCCCTTACCCTACCTCTCCTGGGGCTCGGAGGTGGGTGCCTGCTTGGGGCGGTGGGGTTCAATCGCCCCTCGCCTGTCCCGTACCGTCATCGAGTGGAATGCGCTATCCTTGTCCCTTCCCTGCCCACGGGGCGGGGAGAGGGAGGAGGAGATGCCCAAGCTGAGCGAAGCCGAGTTCTACGCCAAGGTCGAGGGGTTCTTCCATCAGATGATGGCCGAGGTCCCCTTGGCCGCCACCGCGTTCGGGGACCACCGGTTCGACCACCGGTTGGGGAGCCACACCCCGGAGGCCCGGGCCCGCCAGGAGCGGATGCTCCGCGAGGCCGTGGCCGAGCTCGAGGCGGCCGACCCCGCGGGGTGGTCCCCCGATGCCCGGATCGACCGGACCCTCATGCTCCGGCTCGCCCGGTCGTTCCTGCGGGAGTTTGAGAAGACGAGGGACTGGGAGCGGAGCCCGGGGATGTACGTGAACGAGTGCCTGGGCGGGGTGTTCCTCCTCCTCATGCGGGACTTCGCCCCGTTCCGGGTCCGGATGCGGAGCGCGCTCGGGCGCCTGCGGGAGGTGCCGCGGGTCCTCGCCGAGGGGAAGGCGAACCTCGTCCCGGAGCGGGTGCCGAAGGTGTGGGCGGAGATCGCCCTCGAGGGGGCGAAGCGGGGCCTCCCCGTGTTCCGGTTCGTGATTCCCCTCTTCGCCCTCCGGACCCCGTGGCTCTTCCCCCAGGTCCTCCTCGCCAGCCGCCGGGCCGCCCGGGCCCTCCGCGACTACATCGCGTTCCTCGAGGGGGAGGTCCTCCCCAAGGCGAAGGGGGACTTCGCCGCCGGCAAGGCCCTGTTTGAGGAGCTCCTCCGGGAGGACCACATGCTCGACTACTCGGCGGAGGAGCTTCTGGACCTGGGGTGGAGGCTCTTCCGGGAGACCAGGGACCAGATGGAGGCCCTGGCCGCGACGATCGCCCCCGGGAAGACCGCCCGGGAGATCATCGAGGGGGCAAAAAGCGACCACCCCTCCCCCCGGGAGCTCCTCCGGACCTACCGGGAGGAGATGGCCCGGGCGCGGAAGTTCGTCCAGGAGCGCGAGATCGTCACCATCCCCGAGGGGGAGACCCTCCAGATCCGGCCCACCCCGCCCTCGATGCGGCCGGTGATGCCCTACGCCGCGTACATGATGCCCGGGCCCCTGGAGAAGAAGCAGGAGGGGATCTTCCTCGTGACCCCGGTCGAGCGGTGGCTTCCCCGGAAGGCCAAGGAGGCCAAGCTCCGCGGCCACTGGCGGGCGAAGATCCCGATCACCGCCCTCCACGAGGCCTACCCCGGTCACCACCTCCAGCTCGTCTACGCCAACCGGTACACGAAGACCCTCCCCCGCAAGCTCGGGAGCGCCCTCTCGTCCCTGTTCGTCGAGGGGTGGGCGTTCTACTGCGAGGAGCTCATGGAGCGCTTGGGGTTCCTCAATCAGCCGATCCAGAAGCTCGCTCGGCTCCAGGACCAGCTGTGGCGGGCGGCGCGGATCATCCTCGATGTCTCCCTCCACACCGGGAAGATGACCGTGGACGAGGCGATCGCGTTCCTGGTGAAGGAGGTGGGCCTGGAGGAGCCGAACGCGCGGGCCGAGGTCCGGCGGTACACGGGCTCCCCCACCCAGCCGATGAGCTACCTCGTGGGGAAGCTCGAGATCCTCAAGGTGATCGAGGAGTACCAGCGGCGGAACCCGGGGAAGTCCCTCCGCGAGATCCACGACGCGATCCTCGCCTGCGGGTCGCTTCCCCCCAAGCTCCTCCGGGAGAAGCTCCTCTCGGCCTAAGCGCTGTGGAGGGGGCGGCCGAGGAGGGAGAGGGCCGCCTCCCACAGCCCCTCGGCGAACGTGGGGTGGGCGTGGACCGTTGCGGCGAGGTCCTCGGCCCGGAGCCCGGCCTCGATCGCGAGCGCGGCCTCGGCGACGAGGTCCGAAGCGTGGGACCCGACGATCTCCGCCCCCAAAAGGCGCCCGTCCCCATCGGCCACGAGCTGGACGTGGCCCTCGGGCTCCCCTTCGGCCCACGCCCGGCCGAGGGCGGCGAGGGGGAACCGGGCCGTCTTGAGGCCCCGGGGGGCCGCCTCGTCCACCGGGACCCCCACCAAGCCCACCTCGGGCTGGGTGAAGATCGCCTGGGGGATCGCCGGTTCCCGGGTCTCCGCTGGCCGCGGGGCCCGGCCGAGCTCGGCGGCGATCCCATCGGCCACGAGAAGCCCCTCGTGGGACGCCTTGTGGGCGAGGAGCCAGCCGCCCCGGAGGTCCCCGATCGCGTACACCCCCGGCGCGGCGGCGAAGCGGGAGTCCGTGACGACGAAGCCCCGTTCGACCCGTACTCCCACCGTCTCCAGCCCGAGGCCGTTGGGGGTAGGTCTCCGGCCGACGGCGACGAGGACCGCCTCGGCGGGGACTTCCTCCTCCTTGTCCCCGCTCCGGATGACGATCCCGTCCGAGGTCAGCCGCTCCGCCCGGGCACCCAGCCGGACCTCGATCCCCTGGGACGCGAGGCTTCGGCGGAGGACGCTCTCCCCCCGCCGGGAGAGCCCGACCCCGGGGAGGAGCCGGTCCAGGGCCTCGACGACCGCAACCTCGCTCCCCAGCCTCCGGTACACCGTGGCGAGCTCGAGCCCGATCACCCCGCCCCCGACGACGACGAGCCGCTCCGGGATCCGGGGGAGCCAGAGCGCGTCGCTCGACGACCACACCCGCTCCCCGTCGAACGGAAGCCCGGGGAGCGCGATCGGGGCAGAGCCCGTGGCAAGGACCACCGCCCGGGCGCGGATCTCCCTCTCCCCATCGGCCGTCCGCACCCGGACCCGGCCCGGGCCGGCGAGGGATCCCTCCCCGGGAAGGACCTCCACCTTCGCCGAGGAGAGGAGCCCGGCGATCCCGGTCCGGAGCTTGGCCACGACCTCCCCAAGCCATCCCCGCATCCGGTCGAGGTCCACCTCGGGGGAGAGGGCGACCCCCATCCGGGCGAGCGCCTCCTTCCGGCCCAGGGGCGCTGTCGCCGCGTAGAGGGCCTTGGTGGGGATGCAGCCCTCGTTCAGGCACGTCCCCCCGAGGTGGGCCCGCTCCACGAGGACCGTCTCCACCCCGAGCGCCCCGAGCCGCCGTGCGGCCACGTACCCGCCGGGCCCGCCCCCGATCACCACGACCTCGGTCGTCTCCACGGGGATCGAGTCTACCCCATCCCTGGACGTCGTTGGCCCTTGTTCGCTTGGGGGGATAAGCTCCCCGCGGAGGTTTCCGTGAAAAGAATCCAGTGGTTGCTTGTCCTGCCCCTGGCCCTTGCCCTGGGCGGGTGCCTGGGGCCCGCGGGCGCCCTCCGGGCCGCCCTGTCCGTGAGCCCGGCCCAAGGCCCGTACCCGCTTGCCGTCACCTTCGACGCCCGGGGCTCGGCCGGGGAGATCGTGGAGTACCTGTGGGTGTTCGGGGACGGGGCGACCCGGGCCGGGCCCGAGCCCGTGGTCGAGCACACCTACGCCGCCCGGGGGACGTACGAGGCCTACCTCACCGTGGTCGGCCGCGGGGGGGAGACGGACCAGGCACGGGCCTCCGTCCGCGTCCACTCCCAGCGCCCCCTCGCCCGGTTCAACGTCTCCCCAGCGAGCGACGTCCGGGTGGGGATGACCGTGACCTTCGACGCGGGCGCCTCGAGCGACCCCGACGGGACGGTGGCCGAGTACCGGTGGGACTTCGGGGACGGGACGCGCGAGGGGACGAGCTCCCCCGAGGTGGTCCACATCTACCGCGAACCCGGGGTCTACTCCGTGAGCCTGGTGGTGGTGGACGGGGAGGGGGACGAGTCGCTTCCCGCCATCCGGCCGGTCGCGGTGAGCCCCGGCGGCTGCTGTGGAAAGTGAGCTCCAGGTCCCCGACGTCCTGGGGGCGCTCCGGGCCCTCGTCGGGGGGATCCCCCCGGGGAAGGTGACCACGTACCGGGCCCTGGCCGACGCCCTCGGGGACCCCGAGGTTGTCCGGTTCGTGGCCGGGTGGCTTGCCTCCCCGGAGGCGGAGGGGCTCCCCGTCCACCGGGTGGTCCACGCCTCGGGGGCCGTGGGGCGGAGCTGGGGGGGGACCGTGGCCGAGGCCGCCGCGCGGCTGCGGGCGGAGGGGGTGCGGGTCGTCGGGGACCGGGTCGAGCCCCTGGCCCGGTACTTCGGGGGGGAGTTCTCCTCGGACCGCCCCCTCGCCCGGCTCCAGGAGGAGCAGCGGGCGATCGCCCAGCGGGTTGTGCTGGAGCCCCTCCCCGAGGTCCGGGCCCTGGGGGCCCTCGACGTCGCCTACCGGGAGGGGGAGGCGGTGGCCGCGTTCGTCCTCGCCGACCCCGACGGCGAGGTCCGCGATGGGCTCACCGTGGCCGTTCCCGTGGCCTTCCCCTACATCGCGGGCTACCTCTCCTACCGGGAGCTTCCGGCGCTCCTCTCCGCGGTCCGGGCGGCGGACGAGGCGGGGTGGGAGGCCGACGTCCTCCTCGTGGACGGGAACGGGATCCTCCATCCCCGGCGGGCGGGGCTCGCTAGTCACCTTGGGGTCCTCCTCGACCGGCCGGCGGTGGGGGTGGCCAAGGGCCACCTCTGCGGGCACGTGAACACGGAGGGGATGGCGATCGGCGAGTGGCGGCCCGTGGTCCTGGAGGGGGACACCGTGGGCGCCGCCCTGCGCACGGACCGGAATCGGACGCTCTTCGTCTCCCCCGGCCACCGGGCCGACCTGGGGACGGCGATCGACCTCGCCCTCCGGCTGACCGAGGGG
>JAOACA010000070.1 GCA_026418075.1 Candidatus Bipolaricaulota bacterium
GGGGCATACCGCGCGGATTACCAGCCTGGGGTCTCCCAGGAGGCAGGGAGGCAGGGGGGGGCAGAGGGGCAGAGGGGGGGCAGGGGTAGGTAGGTGGGGAGGCAGGGAGGCAGGGAGCAACCGGGAGGCAATCCCCGGCGGGCACACTACTAAATGATACGCGCCTACAGGGGCACTTGACTGCTAGGCGCCAATATGATACGATGAGGCCATGATGTACGAAGTTCGGCGTTATTCGAACGCCCACCGCTTCCAGCGGTGGGCAGTCGAGCCTTTCTGCACGGAGACCCGCCGCGTCGAGTCTCGCGACGCGGACGGGGAACCTTGGTGCGTGAGCTACCGGGAGGCTGGCCCCTTTGCCAGCCTCGCGGAGGCGGAGCAATGGCTCCGTGAGCACGGTCTCACGGAAGACGAATGGCGGTAGGCCCCGCCCCGGGCGAAAGCCCGGGCGGGGCTTTTTATTTTCCGCCTGACGAGGCCCGCCCGCGCGAGGGGGCGGGCCGAAACCGGGGCGCACCGCCCCGGTCGCGGGATTCCCCCGCAGCAGGAGGACAGCATGAATACTCTGGAAACAAGAATCTACATTGACTCCGACGGATTCCGTCGGTGGACGATCGAGCCTTACGAGGGCGATTCGATTCGCGTCGAAAAACGCGACGCGGACGGCAATCCGTGGCTCGTCTCCTACCGGGAGGCGGGTCCGTTCGCCTCCAGGGCGGAGGCGGAGCAGTGGCTCCGCGAGCGGGGGCTTGAAGAGGGTAAGTGGAGCCGCTACCAGCCCCCGCCCCCATTCCCCGCCTGATGAGGCCCGCTTGCGGGGGCGGGCCGAAACCGGGGCACCGCCCCGGTCGCGGGATTCCCCGCAGGAGGATAGCATGCTGAAGAACCGTCAGATCTTGTCCGCTGCCCGAGAGGCAGCAGAAATGAGCCGCAGGCTCGGTTACCCCGAGCCTGGCTTGGAAAGGGAAAGGGTGGTGGTTCTCCTCCGCCCCGAGGAGGGGGCGGAGCTGGAGGTTCGCCAAATCGGCATGGGGAGCTACTATCCCTGGGCCGAGGAAGTGGCCAGCTTCTATCATCGCGTGTCCATTCGGCATGCCACCGCCATGATCAAGCAGGGGCTGCGCGAGCTCGAAGAGCGGAGGGGGGAGGCTTAGCTGCCCCTCCCCCCTCTCCCCATGCCCCGGGCTTCGGCCCGGGGCTTTTTGTTTCCCCCCGCGGCCGGCCGACTGGGATCAAAATCAAAAGCAAAGGCCCCGCAGGGGGTATTCCCCTGCGGGGCCTGCATAGGTGCCCGCTGCCCGATATCGGGAGCATGGCTCCCGTTGCGCGCCTCGGGGCCGGGCGCAATACCTTCCCTCGCGCTCCACTGAGA
>JAOACA010000071.1 GCA_026418075.1 Candidatus Bipolaricaulota bacterium
AGATGTGTATAAGAGACAGCCTCCTATCTTCCTCGCACCTGACAGATGAATTTGCTCAACCGCTCATAGGCCATCTTGGGATGGGCATTGATACTGGGTGTCCTTCGGCGGCCATGGGCAATCCAGTTTCGGTACTCTTTGATCTGCTTCACTTGTCCGACGACGTCCGCGCCTATGAGGGTTTTGTAGACGTCCAGTTGGTCGTCGATCTTCATCCCTCGCGGCTCGACAAGTTCATTCCGTTGCGTGCTGAAATCCTCTTGCAGCCAACCTTCAAACACCGAGAACAAAGCGAGAACGGTGTAATCCTTAAGCTCGTCTTTCGTTTTCTCAAGGTGCCGGAGGGCTTTATCCACTGGCTCCCCTTCCCTCGGCCAAAGAAGATGGGAAGAAACTCTATCCGGGTCTTTGTTGAAAGCTTTCTGGATGGAGGTCAAGAGATCGTTAGCGGAGATGTACCAGTCCAGAATGTTGTTGAGGTCATCAACGGCATCAGGCATGGGCCTCCGCCCCGACTTAGGAGAACGCCTCTTGAACGATCTCGGAGAAGGTCTCCTCGTTGAGGGGCTTCTTACCGATCCGGTCCTCCGGGACCACCATCCACTGCCCCTCGACCCCTTGGCGGATGAGCAAGATCCGTCCGCCGGGGAATTCCACGTCGACCCGGCCAGTGCCCCCGACGACGTATCGTGCCACAGGGACTATGTGGGTTTCTGTAGTACCAAAGCTTAATTTGAGGGCAGGAGCGTTGTAGGTGCCCAGGAGGCCCTCGCGGACCGTGTGGTCGTACTCTTCAACCATAAGGCCCTCCTGAGTGGCGGGTTCGAGCCACGTCTTGAGTTGGTCCAGCAGGGCGCGGAGGTCAGCCAACCACTGGTCGCGTGCCTCTTGCTGCCGCCGGTCCTCCGTCTGGGCTTGCTTTTTCTTATCCCGAAAGAACGTGGCCAGATCAGGCA
>JAOACA010000072.1:0-602 GCA_026418075.1 Candidatus Bipolaricaulota bacterium
ATGGCCTCCTCCGGCCGCCTGGTCAGCCTCTACGACTTCGAAAACCGGGCCGGCCTGTTCCCCGGAGTCCACCGCAGCTATAAATTCTGCCTCCTCACTCTCCGCGGTGCGCCCTCCGCCCGGCCACAGCCGGCCCGCTTCGCCTTCTTCCTCACCCGCACGGACCAGCTGCGTGACCCCCAGCGCACCTTCGCCCTAACGCCGGAGGACCTGGCCCTCCTCAACCCCAACACCCGCACCTGCCCCGTCTTCCGCACCCGGCAGGACGCCGAGCTGACCAAGAAGATTTACCGCCGGGTGCCGGTGCTGTGGAAGGAAGAGCCGGAGGAGAACCCCTGGGGCATCAAGTTCATGCGGTTGTTTGACATGTCCAACGACTCCGGTCTCTTCAGGACCAGGGGGGATCTCGAGCAGGGGGGCTACCGCCTTCAGGGCAACCGCATGGTCAAGGAGGACTCCGTCTACCTGCCCCTCTACGAGGCCAAGCTCATCTGGCACTTCGACCACCGCTTCGCCACCTACGACGGGGCCGATACCCGCGACATGACCCCCGCCGAGCACGCCAGCCCCGAGGCCCTGCCCCTGCCGCGCTACTGGGTGCC
>JAOACA010000072.1:612-951 GCA_026418075.1 Candidatus Bipolaricaulota bacterium
GGGTGGCTGCTGGGCTTTCGGGACGTTACCAACGCGACCAATGAGCGCACGGCGATTTTCTCGCTGATGCCGAGGGTGGGGGTTGGAAATACAAGCCCGTTACTATTGTCTGATGAACACGCTCCATTACAACTGGCGTTGTTGGCAAATATGTCGGCCTATGTTCTGGACTTCAATGCCCGCCAGAAAATTGGCGGAACCCACCTTACGTACAACTACCTCCGTCAGTTTCCCGTTCTTCCCCCATCCGCCTATCAGCCCCAAGACCTCCACTTCATCGTCCCCCGCGTCCTCGAGCTCACCTACACCGCCTGGGACCTGGCCCCCTTCGCGCAGGAC
>JAOACA010000073.1 GCA_026418075.1 Candidatus Bipolaricaulota bacterium
GGGTCTCCCTCGGGTACGGATCCGAGGGGCTGATCCTCGGGGCCGACGCCCGGGCAGAGCTTGTGGACTGCGTCCTCTCCGACAACAGCCGAGGCATCCACGCCTCCGACCGGGCTCAAGTGTCCCTTCTCCACTGCCGGATTTCGCGAAATAGCCAGGGAGGAATAGGTCTGTGGGATCAATCCCGGGGACAGCTCCTCCACTGTGTGCTCACCGCAAACGGCGTGTTCGGAATCGGGGCAGGCGACGCCGCCCAGGTGACCATCGACAACTGCCAGATCGCCGCCAGCGGGCTGGTGGGCGGGGTTGCCCTCCGAGACCGGGCGGAGGCCACGATCTTCCGAACGGCGTTCCTGGCCAACGAGGGGCCGGGCGTGACGCTGTACCACGGCCTGTTCTGTGGGGTGCCGGGGTACGTGTTCCGGGGCCGGGTCGCCGGGGGAGAGAACACGTTCATGGGGCACCCGCGGGGCGACACCTGCCCGGCTGAGCTTGCGTTCCTGGCCGGGGAGGGCGGGGAGCTCGACTGGCGGCGCTAGATCACGAGCCGGGCGAACCGGAGCTTCCCCGCCCGCAGGATCGCCCCCGGCCGGACCGGAACGCGCTCCCGGGCCGACTTCACCCGCTCCCCGTCGAGCTCCACCGCTCCCCCGTCCACGAGCCGCCGGGCCTCGGACCGGGAGGAGGCAAACCCCGCTTCCATAAGAAGGTCCACGATGTTCGCCGTCCGCGCCTCGTCGAGAAGCCCGCCCACAAGGACCGTGGGCATGTCCTCCGGAGGTTGCTCGGCCTCGAACACCCGCTCGAAGTGCTCCCTCCCCCGCTCCGCCCCCTCCTCCCCGTGGAGCCAGCCCACGATCGTCCACGCCAGGCGTTTTTTCGCCTCCTTGGGGTGCAGGGAGGACACCTCCTCCCAC
>JAOACA010000074.1 GCA_026418075.1 Candidatus Bipolaricaulota bacterium
GCTCCGGACAGTACCCCCTCACCGGACGTCGGCGGATCAACACCTACTCCGTCTTCGCCGAGCGGATGCGGGCCCTCCTGCGCCAGGGCGGCCGCGCCGGCATCATCGTCCCCACCGGCATCGCCACCGACGACACCAACAAGCACTTCTTCGCCGACCTGGCGGACCGCCGCGAACTGGCGAGCCTGTTCGACTTCGAGAACCGGGAGGGCGTTTTCCCACACGTCCATCGCAGCTACAAGTTTTGCCTGCTCACGATGCGCCGCGGAAACGGCGCCTCGGCCTCGGCCGGCGCCTCGCTGGCCTTCTTCTGCACCCGGGCCGAGCCCCTGCGCGCCCCGCAGCGGGTGTTCACGCTCTCGCCGGCCGACATCGCCCGCCTCAACCCGAACACCCTCACGCTCCCCGTCTTCCGCACCCGGCAGGATGCCGAGCTCACCAAGGCTATCTACGCCCGGGTGCCGGTGCTGGTGAATGAGCGCACCGGCGAGAACTCTTGGGGTGTGCGGTTCCTGGCGATGTTCCACATGTCCAACGACTCCCACCTCTTCCGCACGCGGGCGGACCTGCAGGGCAGGGGGTTCCGGCTCGCGGGCAACCGCTTCGTGAAGGGGAGCGAGGTCTACCTTCCCCTCTACGAGGCGAAGATGATCTGGCACTACGACCACCGCTACGGCACGTACGAAGGCGTGAGCAGCCGCTCCAGCACCGAGCTCCCCAAGCCCTCCACCGCCCGGCACACCGACCCCGCCTTCCTCGCCCAGCCCTGGTACTGGGTCCCCGCCGAGGAAGTCCAGGCGCGCCTGGGCGACTGGAAGCGCGGCTGGCTGCTGGGGTTCCGGGACGTCGCCCGGTCCACCGATGAGCGCACCGCCATCTTCAGC
>JAOACA010000075.1 GCA_026418075.1 Candidatus Bipolaricaulota bacterium
GGGTACCCGAGTACCCTGTGGTTCGTGGAGCCATGGGGGAATCTGGGCGGACCACCGCCTAAGGCTAAGTACTCCGGGTGACCGATAGTGGACCAGTACCGTGAGGGAAAGGTGAAAAGAACCCCGGGAGGGGAGTGAAATAGAACCTGAAACCGTGTGCTCACAAGCAATCAAAGGACTTTACAGGTCTTTTGGTGTGCCTATTGAAGCATGAGCTGGCGACTTACGGTAGCGGGCGAGCTTAAGCCGGGAGGCGGAGGCGTAGCGAAAGCGAGTCCGAACAGGGCGCATAGTCCGTTGCCGTAGACTCGAAACCCAGAGAGCTAGCCCTGACCAGGCTGAAGCCGAGGTGACACTCGGTGGAGGGCCGAACCAGTTGGAGATGCAAATCCTTTGGATGAGTTGGGGTTAGGAGTGAAAAGCTAACCGATCTGGGAGATAGCTAGTTCTCCTCGAAATGACTTTAGGGTCAGCCTCGGATGCTTATTTGGGCCTGTAAAGCACTGATAGGGCTAGGGGGCCTACCAGCCTACCAAACCCTTTCAAACTCTGAAGGGTCCGAAATGGAGTCCGGGAGTGAGGGCACGAGTGCTAACATCCGTGTCCAAGCGCTGGAACAACAGAGACCGCCGAATAAGGTCCCCAAGTACAGGTTAAGTGGATAAAGATGTGGGGTTGCCCAGACAGCTAGGAGGTTGGCTTAGAAGCAGCCATCCTTTAAAGAGTGCGTAATAGCTCACTAGTCGAGTGACCCTGCGCTGAAAATGATCGGGGCTTAAACCTGTCACCGAATTCGCGGGCTTTGGGGCTGCTTGCGGCCCAAGTGGAGCGGTAGAGGAGCGTTCCCTATGCCGATGAAGCCATAC
>JAOACA010000076.1 GCA_026418075.1 Candidatus Bipolaricaulota bacterium
GCTCGGAGAGTCTGCGGCGGAGGCGGTTATGCTCGCTCATGCCGCTCCTCCTCCGCGCGGCATGCCGGGCAGCGCGACAGGTCGTCTGTCGCCGGCAGAGGCTCGCCGCACGCGTCGCAATATGCCTCATCGCCGTAGCATGAGGGGCATACGCATCCATCCGCAGTCTGAACCGGCCACCCGAGCGCCTGCTCTGCGGCGGTGATCAGCCGACCGCAGAGATCGCAAGTGATGATGTCGTCCATATTTCCTCCTTGCGGGGAATCCCGCGACCGGGGGCGGTGCCCCGGTTTCGCCCGGGCCCCGCGCCCGGGCTCGTCAGGCGGGAAAAAAGAGGGAGGGCAGCTAATCCTCCCTCCTCCGCTCCGCAATCTCGCCCAATCCCCGCCGGATCATCCCGGCGGCAAACTTGGCAGAGACACGGTTCTTGAAGCTGGCAACTTCCTCGGCCCAGGGATAGTAGCTCCCCATGCCGATTCGGCGAACTTCCAGCTCCGCCCCTTCCTCGGGGCGGAGGAGGACTGCAATTCGCTCCCTCTCGCATCCAGGCTCGGGATATCCGAGTCCCCGGCTCATCTCTGCTGCCTCTCGGGCAGCGGACAAGATCTGACGGTTCTTCAGCATGCTATCCTCCTTGCGGGGGATCCCGCGACCGGGGGCTGTGCCCCCGGTTTCGCCTGCCCCCCCGCGGGCAGGCTCGTCTCTCATGCCACCATCATACACCATCTGTAACCCTTGTCAAGAACTTTATTTGATTTGTTTTCAGCCACTTACGCGCGTACTCCGGCGCTACATCATGCTCGGGCAACCATCAGTTAGCAGCATCATATATATATAGGCATCTTCCAACAGACAGGCTCCTCCAC
>JAOACA010000077.1 GCA_026418075.1 Candidatus Bipolaricaulota bacterium
CCCCGGCCCGGGCCCACCGGGATCCGCCGCGCCCGGGCGTAGCCCACGAAGTCGGCCACGATGAGGAAATAGGAGGCGAGATCCATCCGGTTGATCACGGAAAGTTCGTAACGGAGCCGCTCCTCGACTTCGGAGGGGAGGGGGTCCCCGTACCGGGCCCGGGCGCCCGCCCACGCCTGCTCCGCCAGTTCCTCACCTGGGGGGCGGGGACTGGGATAGCGGGGAAGGAGCCTCCGCCCGAGCTCGAGCTCCAGCTCACACCGCTCGGCGACCTCGAGGGTGGCGGCCAGGGCCTGGGGGATCTCCCGGAACTTCGCTCCCATCTCCTCCTCGGTGAGGAAGTGGTAGTCGGAGCCATCGAACGAGCGGGCGTCGGGGTCGGAGAGGCGCTTGCCCGCTTGGATGTTGATGAGGACCCGGTGGGCCTCCCGGTCCTCAGGGGCAAGGTAGTGGACGTCGGCGGTGGCCACGACGGGGAGGCCCAGCCGCTTGGCAAGCTCAAGCTGAGCCCGAATGAGCTCCCGGCTTCGTTCCAAGCCGTGGTCCTGAAGCTCGAGGTAGAACCGGCCGGGGAAGAGCTCGGCAAGCCGGCCGGCTGCGGCCGCCGCCTCCGCGGCCCGCCCTTGGAGCAGAAGCCGCTGGATGAGCCCCGACTCGCAGGCCGAGAGGGCGATCAGACCTTCGCTGCATGCGGCGAGGAGCTCGAGGTCCACCCGCGGCTTGTAGTAGAACCCTTCCGTGTGGGCACGGTGGGCCAGGCGGAGGAGGTTCGCCCAGCCGGTGCGGTCGGCGGCAAGGACCACCAGGTGGGAGGGGG
>JAOACA010000078.1 GCA_026418075.1 Candidatus Bipolaricaulota bacterium
ACCTCCCGGTCGGCGTCGTCATCGTCGCCGCCTTCACCGCGGGGGCCGGCTCGGGGGGGCAGGACCCGTTCAACCTCGTCCTCGGCCTGCTGCCCGGCGGCATCGGCGTCTCCAACCTGTTCCTCGTCCTGTCGGGCGAACGGCAGGCCTCCCTCGCGGCCACCCGGCAGGGCCGCGCATCGGTGCCGGCATCGGTGCCTTCCTCAACGCCGTGATCGGGTTCGTCGTCGCCGGCTGCGCGGTGTTCGGGCTGGTGCGCGCGCTGGCGCGGATCATGCCGAAGGCGCCGCCCGCGCCGCCGCCGGGTCCGACGCCGACCGCGGCGCTGCTCGCCGAGATATGCGACGAACTGCGCGCCGCCCGCCGCTCAAGCGGGGCGTGAGGGCCTGACGAAGGGAACGAAGGCGACCGGCAGCACGTCCCGGCGGGAGATGCTGCCGTCCGCCGCCTTCTCGAACAGCGTCAGCATCTGCTGCTCCTGCGGGCCGCCGAGAGGGATCACCATCCGCCCGCCGGGGCCGAGCTGGTCGAGCAGCGCCTGCGGCAGTTCCGGCGCGGCGGCGGTGACGAGGATGGCGTCGAACGGCGCCTCCTCCGGCCAGCCCTGCCAGCCGTCGCCCACCTTGAGGCGCACGCCGTCGAAGCCCTCTGCGGCGAGCGCGGCCGCGGCGCGCGCCGACAGCTCCGGGATCACCTCGACCGAGAACACCCGCGCCCCGAGCGCCGCCAGCACCGCCGCCTGCCAGCCCGATCCGGTGCCGATC
>JAOACA010000079.1 GCA_026418075.1 Candidatus Bipolaricaulota bacterium
CCACGATCCGCCGCGTCTGGTCCTCCTCCTCCACCTGCTCGGAGACGAACCACTGAAGCATGACCTCCGCCGGGTAATCGCGCTCCTGACGGGCGAGCTCCATGAGCTTATGGATGCGGCTGGAGATGTAGCGCTCGTGCTCGTAGGCCGCCTTCCAGGCCTCCGCGGGCGACGGCCACTCGAATTTGGGCTCCGGCAGGGCCTCGAGCTTCACCCGACCACCCCGCTCCACCAGGTGCCGAAAGATCCTCAAGGCATGCTGGAACTCCTCTTCCACCTGGATCTCCATCCAGCGGGCCATGCCCGGGAGATTTTGGTCATGAAAGTAGGCGGCCATGGCCAGGTAGAGGTAGGCCGAGCCCAGCTCCTCCCGAATCTGCTCGTTCAAGGCCTTTTCCATGGTCTTCCCGATCATTCGCCCTCCTTCCTCCGGAGGGGGCGGGGCGGAACCCCGCCCCCATTTTCCCGTTCACAGCTTCCTATGGCAGAACCACCAGTCGTAACACTGCACCTTGCCCTCTTTAGCCTCCTGGAGACGCTTCTGGGCGCTGGAGATGTCCGCAGGCGGAGGGACGATCACGTTGTCCTTGATGAGATCGTTGTTCGGCCAATCCGCGGGGATGGCCACCCCCTCCTTCATCGCGGTCTGGAAGGCCTTGAGGATGCGCAAAATTTCGGGAATGTTGCGGCCGATGTTGAGGGGGTAATAAAGAATGGCGCGAATGATCCCCTGGGGGCAGAGGATGAACACGGCCCGCACC
>JAOACA010000007.1 GCA_026418075.1 Candidatus Bipolaricaulota bacterium
AAGAAGCGGTTCGGGCCAGAGGTGCCCTTTCTCCATAAGCTCCCGACGGACAAATTCTTCAATCCGGGGGTCGGCAAAGTTGAGGAAGCCCTGAACGTAGGCTGAGTAGAGCTCGACCACCCGCTGGCGAAGGGAGAACAAGGAGGTCACTGTACACCACCTTCCTTGGGACGAACAAGGTCTCGCGGCGCTCGAACGATGAACCTGAGGCCCGGGTGGGGCTCTCTCCGCGCGACAACAATCTCGTCGGGCTCCAGCACCGGTCTCCCTTCCGCCCAGAGGGCCTGACCATCATAGCGACCACCGCCACCGAAGACAAACACCGGAGGTGCCTTGAACCCGCGTGCAGGTCAACCTCGACCGCGATCGTCGACAAGCGGTAGACGATCGTCTACCATCGGTAGACAGGAGGCGGGGACGCTCGCCAAGTTCTTCGGTTCGGAGGCCAGGGTGAAGGTCCTCGCCCTGTTCGCCCTCCACCCCGCCCAAGAGTTCTACCTCCGGGAGATCGCCCAGAAGACCGGCCTCCCCGTCCGCGCCGTGGAGCGCGTCGCCCGCTCCCTCACCGAGATCGGCCTCCTCCACCGCGAGAAGCGGGGAAACAGCGTCTACTTCTCCGCCAACCGCGACTTCCCCATCTTCCCCGAGCTTAAGGCCCTGTTCCTCAAGACCGTGGGCCTGGGGGACCGGGTCCGGGAGGCCCTCGCCGCCGCGGGCGGGGTGGAGCTTGCCTTCATCTACGGCTCCTACGCCAAAAACCAGGAGGACGTCACAAGCGACGTGGACCTCTTCGTCGTCGGGGAGCTCCCCCCGCGGGACCTCACCGCCGCCCTCATGGACCTCGAGCGGGAGCTCGGCGGGAGGTCAACGCCACCGTCTTCACCCCGCGAGAGCTCCGGGACCGGGTGACGAGGGGCGACCACTTCGTCCGGGCCGTCCTCGCGGGCCCCAAGCTGTTCCTCGTGGGGGACGAGCATGCCCTGGCGCGGATCGTCCGCTAACCACCGCAGCGACCTGGGTCCCCTTCTGTCCCCGCCCCTCTCTTGCCGCTGGGGAGAGGCCTCCATGGGCTATACGGGCAGGGACCGCTAGGCGAGGAGCTTGCGGAGGGCGAGGTCGAGGAGGAGGAACCCCGCCGCGGCCCAGAGGAGTGCCCGCCCCAGGGGGACCCAGTTCGCCCCCGCCCCCGGCGGGGAGGGCAGGAGCTCGTCCCGGAGGACCTCGCCCCCCGACACGCGGGCGATCGCCTCGAGGGCCGCCAGGTCTGGCCCAAACGCCTCAAGCTCCTTGGGATAGGGGAGGGAGAGGGCGAACGTCCCCCCGAACCCGCCTCCGGGTTCGCTCACGGTGAGGAGGTACGCCCCCGCCCCGGGGCTGGGGATCGTCACCTCGTACCGCCCAGGGCCGACCTGGGAGAACTCCAGGGCCCGGCTCGAACCGGGGCCGACGAGCTCCCCGGTGAACTGAAGGCCGTTGGCCCACCGGCCGGAGGCGGCGGCCTCGACCCCAAGGCGAACCGTTCCCCCAACGGCCGCCCAGTCGACCCTCACCCCCTGCCGCTCCCCCCACAAGAGCCCAAGAAGCGCGCCCCACAGCTCCCCCAGCGCCGGCGAGCGAACCCAGTCCCTTGTCCAGATCCCGAACAGGTCGGCGTTGAGCACCGCCACCTGCCCGAGGCCCAGCCGCCACCGGGCGAGGAGGGGGTCCCCCGCCGGGGAGAGGAGCGCCACGTCCGCAGCCGGCTTGGGGAACGTGAGGGTGTACCCCTGGAGGGGGGGAAGCGGGGTGGACAGGGGGAACGCCCCGGGCCCGGGGAGGACCGGGGTCTCCCGCTCCACGAACCGCGGCCGGGCCACCCGCTCCACCTCCTGGACGAGGACCGCCCGCAGGTCGGCCATCGACGCGAGCACGTACGTCCGCCCACCCCCGAGCGCGGCGAGCTCGGCCAGGGTCGAAAGGTCGGCGTCTTCCCCTATGGCGATCGTGGTGACCCCGATCCGTCCCTCGGCCACCGCCCCCCGGAGCCGGGCGAGGATCGCCTCGTCCCAGTGGGTTTTCCCATCGGAGATCACGATCGCGTGGCGGAGCCGGGCGTCCACCGCCCGCAGGGCGTCCACCGCTTGCTCCAGGGCCGGGAACACGTCGGTTCCCCCGCTCGCGGTGAGGCCGCGCAGGGCGGCGAAGAGCTCCTCCCGGACCGCGGACACGGGCCCGGGGCGGATGAGCCAGTACGGGTAGCGGTCGAAGGCGATCGCCCCCAGGACGTCCTCGGGCGGCATCGCCTCCGCCGCTGCGGCGGCGGCCTCCTTGAGGAGGTCGATCTTCAACGCTCCCCCGCTCATCGCCCCCATGGACGCCGACCGGTCGAGCACAAACACCACCGCGGCTGTCGCCTCCTGGATCCGCTCAGGCACGGCGTAGGTCACGGGGAGGAGCTCCTCCACCGGCCCGAGGTACCCACGCACCGCGTCCCGGCCTTGGACGACGAGAAGGCCCCCGCCTCCGGAGACAAACGCCCGCAGGGCGTCCTGGGTCCGGGCCCCAATCTGTCCAAGCGGATACCCGTCGAGGACCACGAGGCCGACTCCGGCGAGGTCGGCCGGGGCGAGGGAGCTGGCCCGGCGGAACGGGACCCCCGCTGCCCGGAGGAGCTCGTCGGCCGCGCTCAGCCTCGGGCCCACGACGAGGACCTCCGCCGGATCCCCCACCCGCACCCCCCAGTCGAGGGCGTTGTTCTCGGGGACCGGATCCCCGGCCGCCTGGACCTCGACCCGGTAGACCCGGAACCCCTCCCCCGGTTGGTCGGCCAACGAGGCGGTCGTCCGGCCCTCGGGAAGGGTGAGCTCGCGCGCCTCGAGCTCGACCCCGTCCCGCAGGAACCGCACCAGGGCCGAGGTCGGCCGGGATGCGGCGAGGATTGCCTCGAGGACGACCGTTCCCCCGGCCACTTCCCGGGGCCCTTGAATCTCAACCACCCGGGCGAGGTCGGCTCGGCCCACGGGGACGACGTGAACGGGGATCCCCCGTCCGCGGGCTCGGGAGGCCGCGGCGAGGGCGTCCCCGGCCGTCCCCCGCCCGTCGGAGAGGAGCACAAGCTGGGTGGGCCCGGAGGGGGCGAGGGCGAGCGCGAGGTCGATGGCCTCCGCCACGTCCGTTCCAGACGGGGAGGGAGGCTCGGCCCCGGGCACCTCCCCGATCCTCGGCCAGCGGACCACGGTTGCCTGCTCGGCAAACGCGATCACCCCCACGTCGGCCCCCCGCTCCCGGGCGGAGGCGACGAGGTCGGGCAGGACCGCGGCCGCCTCGTCCCCCACGCTCGCCGAGCGGTCGACGAGGAACACCACCGTCTCCCGACGCTGGCGGACGGAGACCTCTGGCCCGGCGAGGGCCAGGGCGAGGAGGGTCAGCGTGAGGGCCCGCGCGAGAAGTGTCGGACGTCGCAGGGAGAGGATGAGGACCCCCAGCGCGGGAAGGAGCGCGAGGAGCGCCCACGGGGTGAGGAACCGAATCACAGCCCCCTCCTCCGGGCAAGGGCCCACTCCAGGCCGAGGAGGACGAACGCCCCGAGGGCGAACCACGGCCAGCCCGCGAGTTCCGCGGCCGCCGCCACGGGCCCGGGCCCGCCGCCCGCCGGACCCGACCGCGGGGGCAGGGATTCCTCGTACGGGACGTTCACCGCCACGACCTCCACCCGCTCACCCCGGAGCTCGTAGAGCCCCGGGCGGTCAGGAACCCACACCCCTTGGACCGGGCCCTGGGGCGTGAGGACCTCGGTCCCCGGGGGAAGCTCCGCGGACTCCCCGACCACGCGGGTCGGCCGGGGCCGGAACGGGAGAAGCCAGGCGAGGAGAGCCCGAAGGAGGATCGGGAAGTCGGGGAGGAGGGGGAGGTTCGAGCGGGCGAGGTCGAGGGCGAGGAGGGCCCGCCGGCCGTCCGCCCCTTCCCAGCGGGCGAGGACGGGCACCTCTCCAGCCCACAGGTCCACCACAGCCCCGGCGGGGAGAGCCGTGGGGAACACGGAAGCCGCCCGGAAGGCGTCGGGGACGACGTGGCGGAGGAGGGGGGCGTCCGCCCCCCGGAACGGCCCCGCTGGAACCGGCTCGCCGAGGCGGGCCTCGGGGGAGGAGGCCGCAAGCAGAAGGGCCGGTCCGGCCGGGGGGGAGGGGAGCTCGGTCCGGACCGCCACGGTGAGGTCCCACGACCCGCTCGTCACCCGCTCGACGGGAAAAGCGGCCTGGAGCGCGGCCCAGAGGTAGCGATCCTCCTCCCCAAGCCACCGCACCCGGACCGCGGCCGCCCCCTCGAGGGCGAAGTAGCGGACGTTGTCCCAGGGAAACTCGTCCCGAGGAAGGAGCTCGGCCCGCAGCCCGGGCCGGACAAGCCCCGGGCTGAACGTGAACAGGTCCTCCTCCCCAGGGCCGAGGAGGCGGGAGGAGAGGTACGTCCCGGCCCCGGCTTCGAGGGCCACCTGGACGTCCTGGTACCGCCGGGTGTCGTTCCGCACCCGGACCAGGGCCTCGTACCCTGTGCTGTCGGGAAGGGTTCGGACGGAAAAGGAGACGATCGCCAGGTTGTCCCGCGGCGGCAGGGGGACGACCTCCACGCCGCCCTCGGCGGGGGGGTCGTCGGTGACGACCACGATCCGCCCGAACCCCCCTGGAAGGAGGGCCAGGGCCTGGCCGAGGGGGGGCCGGCTCCCCAGGGTCGGCCGGTAGTTCCCGAGGAGGGCGAGGGCCTCCTCCCGCCGGTCTGTGGGGGGGACGAGGAGCCCCGGAGGATCGGCCCACAGGACCACCGCCCAGGGGCCAGCGGAGTCGCGAACGACCTTTCGGACGGCCTCCAGGGCCTCCGCGGGCCGGCCCCCAATTCCCATCGACGCCGACCCATCCAGAACGATCGCCGTCGCACCCGCCGGGCGCACCACCCGCACCACGGGGTGGGCCAGCCCCCCGGCCAGGAGAAGAACCGCCAGGAGCTGGAAGAGGAGAAGGAGGTCGGCCCGGGCCAGCATCCGCTGGATCCGGCTCACCCGGTCGGGAGGAATCGGCTCCCACAGGAACAGGGCCGACACGGGGTGCTCCCGCTCCCGGCGCCGGAGGAGGTGGAGGAGGACGACCGCCAGCCCGGAGGCCAGCCACGCCCACGCCCAGGGAACGAGGAAGTTCATCCCCTCCACCCCTCAAGAACCGTGAGCACCGCCTCCACCGGGGAGGCGTCGCTCCGGAACAGGAAGTAGAGGATCCGGAGCTCCCGGCAGGTCGCGGCGAGGCGCTCGTTCCACCGCCGGAGGGCCTCCCGGTACGCCCGGAGGGCCCCCGGGCCGAGGACGAGGGACCGGGCCCGCCTCGTCTCGACATCGAGGAGCCGGACCTCCCCGAGGCGAGGGGGATCGAGGTCGGCCCGGGACAGGACCTGGACGGCAAGGACGGCGTGCCGGCCGTGGCGGAGGGCGAGGAGCCCGTCCCGGTACCCGCCCGGGGCGAGGAAATCCGAGATCACGATGCACAGGCCCGGCTCCCGGCCCGCCTCGGCCCAGGCCACGAGAGACCCCGCGAGATCCGTCTCCCCCTCCGCCTTCGTCGCGGCGAGCCCCTGGAACGCCTGGGCGAGGGCGCCCCTCCCCCGCCGGGGGGAGCCGGCGGACGTGGCCTCGGTCCGGAACGGGTAGACGGCGAACCGGTCCCCACCGCGGTGGGCGACGTAGAGAAGGGCCGCGGCGAGCTTGCGGGCAAAGTCGGCCTTTCCTCCTTCCCCCATCGAGCGGCTCGCGTCGAGGAGGAGGTAGAGCGGGGCTTCCACCTCCCGGGCGAACACCTTCGTGACGAGCCTCCGGTGGCGGGCGTAGACGGCCCAGTCGATGAGCCGGACGTCGTCCCCCGGCTCGTAGGGCCGGTGGTCGGCGAACTCCAGGGACGTCCCGGTCCGGCCGGCGAGGTGACCGCCGGGGAACGGCCCCCGGGGCCGGCGGAGGGAGAGCCGGGCCCGGGACAGGGCCCGGAGCTCGTCCGGGGTGAGGAGCTCGCCGGTCATGGGGCCCGGACCGCCTTCCGCACCTCCTCCACGAGGTCGGCCGCCGTCACCCCGTCGGCATCGGCCCGGAAGTTGGGGATGATCCGGTGGACGAGGGCCGGCCGGAGGGCCGCCCCCACGTCGTCGACCGCCACGTGGTACCGGCCGGCGAGGAACGCCCGCGCCTTGGCCCCGAGGATCAGGGCCAGGCTCCCCCGGGGGCTTGCCCCGTACTGGACGTACTTCCGCACCGCCTCGGGGGCGAGGGGGTGATCGGGGTGGGTCGCCAGCACGAGCCGGGCCGCGTACCCCAGGAGCGGCTCGGGAACGGGGTACGCAGCGACCACGGCTTGGGCCCGGAGGACCCCGTCCACGGTCAGCACCGGCTCGGGAAGCACGATCCCGTCCCGTTCGGTGTTCCGACGGACGATCTCCACGAGGTCCGCCTCAGCGGGGAACGGGACCTCGGCCTTGAACAGAAAGCGGTCCACCTGGGCCTCGGGGAGGGGGTACGTCCCCTCCATCTCGATCGGGTTTTGGGTGGCGAGCACGGTGAACGGCTGCGGGAGCCGGTGGGTCGCTCCCCCGACCGTGGCCTGTCCCTCCTGCATCGCCTCCAGGAGCGCGGACTGGGTCTTGGGGGTCGCCCGGTTCACCTCGTCGGCGAGGACCACGTGGGCAAACAGCGGCCCGGGGAGGAAGCGGAATCCCTCGCCAGAGAGGATGTTCGTCCCCACGATGTCGGCGGGCATGAGGTCGGGTGTGAACTGGATCCGGGAAAACGAAAGCCCGAGGGCCCGGGCCAGGGCCCGCACCAGGAGGGTCTTCCCCAGCCCCGGCACCCCCTCGAGGAGAACGTGGCCCTTTCCGAGGACCGCCCACAGGGCGACCTCGACCACCGCCTCTTGGCCGACGATGACCTGGCCGATCCTCTCCCGCAGGAGAGCGAACCCCGCTTGGGCCTCCACAAGATCCTGACGGGTGATCACGGGTTCCCTCCAATCAGCTCGAAGTACCGGCGGACGACCTCCCGGAGCTCGGGGGGCACGCCCCGGGTTCTCAGGACGACCTCCACTTCCTGGGGGCCCAGGGCCGCCGGGCTTTGGGCCCTCGGTGAGGCCGGTTCCCCGGGGACGGTGGGGACGAGGTGGGCCCGGACCGGGCCCTCCCCTCCCACCACGGGGACCTGCTCCTCCCCCACGGCCTGGGTCTCCCATGCCCCCCGGAGGCCGAACGCGAGGGGTTCCCCTGCCTCGGTCCCCGGCTCGTCGGTCGGCACCCGGCCTGGCCGGTCCTCGGGCTCCGACTCCTCCCCGGCCTCCGCCCGGGCTCCGCCGGGCAGCCCCTCGTCGGGGAGGTCGGCGAGCTCGCCCGCTGGGGTCCCGGGGCCGGAACCGGAGGCGGAGCCCTCCCCGGGCTCCTCGGCCCTCTCCCCCCGCTGGGTGGCCTCCTCGACGGTCCGGAGGGCGGCTTCCACCGCCTCGGCGGCCTCCGCGGCCCCGCCCTCGTCCCCCCGCTCCACGAGCCGGCTCACCCGCTCCCGGAGGTCGGCCCGGGCGAGCTCCCGGGCCAGGGGGGCGAGCTCGGCCCGCTCGGCTGGGGACAGGCCCCCCTGGGCCGCCAGCCGCAACCGCTCGGCCAGGGACCGAAGGAGCCCCTCCTCCCGGGCCAGTCGCTCCGCGAGCTCCTCGGGCGCCAGGGCCCCAGGCTCGATCCCAAGGAGGGAGGCCAGGAGGTCCTCGTAGGGCGAGTACGGAGGAAGCTCCGGGAGCTCTAGGAAGAGGCTCACCGCCCGCTCGGCCCGGGGCTCTGGGGCAGAGGGCTCCGGCGGAGGGGTCGGAAGCGCGGCCTCCGGCACCCCCGTGGGGGCATCCTCCGTCGGGGCTGGAACCGCCGGGGTTCCCAAGGGAGCGAAGACCAGGGCCGCCCCAAAGAGGACGCACCCCAGGGCCAGCGCGCCCTCCGGCCAACCCAGGAGCCGCCACCCCCGGGGCCGCGCCGCCGCGACCTCCGCACCGAGAAGGGAGACGAACGCCTCGGCCCGCTCCCGAAGCGCGGCCGCCAGCGCGGCGAGCCGCTCGCCCACCCCCACCCGCCGCCCCGCCCAGAGGAGAAACCCGTCCCCCGCCACGGGCCACGCCCCGCTCCCCACCGCGGCCAGCGGGACCAGAAACCAGAGGAACGCGGGGAAACTCCCTCCCCCGAGCCGAAGGAGGAACGCCCCCCCAAGGAGGAGAAGCCCCACAGCCAGCCCGGCCCGGAGGGCGTTCCGGGCCCGTCCCCACCCCTTCACCGCTTGGAGGATCTCCTCCGCGTCCACGTCCACGCTCCGAGGACCCCGAGGTCAACCGCCCCGTACAGGACGAACCGCCATCCCGTCAGGCCCTCCCACAGCCCCCCCAGGGCCGGAAACGGGCTCAGGGGCGAGGCCGGAGGGAGGACGGCGGCAAGGTAGATCCCGTACTTCACGGCGAACCGAAGCCCAGGCCAGTGTACAACCACCCCTGTCCCGTAGCCAACCACCGACCACAACAAGCCGTAGAGCAGGAGGAACCCCACCGCCCGGCCCCACTCGGGCCACGGAAGCGCCGCTTCGGCCCGGTGGAGAAGGAGGAAGGGGAGGACGATCCCCAGCCCCAGGGCCGGCTGGCCGCCCAGGCGGGCCGCCCGCCGCAGGGGCGGGTACGCACCGTACCCGACCTCGGCCTCTCCCACCTGGAGGGCGAGGATCCCAAGGAGGAACGCCACCGCGTGGAGGAAGAACGGGCCCCGCATGAACGCGGACAGGGCCGCGGTCGGCTCGGCCTCCGGCCAGAGGAGGGACGCCACAAGCGCCGCTCCAGAGAGGATCGCAAACCCGTGGTAGGGGGTGAGGAGGGCCTCGGGGAGCCTAGCCACGCCGGTCCCACCTCGCCCGGTACACCCACCACGCCCGGCCCCCTTCCCGGCCAGACTTCACCTCCACCCGAACCGCCTCCCCCGCCCGAACCAGCGGGCCGAGCACGGCAAGGGGGGCAACGCCCCCCGCCCATCCCTCCCCCGGCCTCCCCCCCGCGCCGTCCCACGGCGCCCCGTACCGCGATAGGATCACCGTTTTTCCTGGATTTGCCCACACGAGGGTCCGGGGGCCCCCCGCGCCCCACTCCCAGGCGATTGCAGAATAAGCCTGATCTGAGCGGCGTTCTCCAGCGTCGAACCACTGCCCGTCCAGGACAACCACCCCCGCCCTGCGCCGGGAAACGGCCGCCACGTCAAAACTATACCGCGCAATATCTGACCTTGAAATGGAGTACTGAACAACTGTTTCTACGGGAGGCGTCTCGTACAAAACCGGATAAAGGAGGGCGAAAGAGGTGAACGTGCCGGCGAGGGCGGCCAAGGGGGCCCAGCGGCCGCGGGGGAGCCGGGCAAGGGCGAACCCGAGAAGGACGAGGTAGGCCACGGTGAGGCCCAGGATGGGGAGCGCGGTGCCGTCCCGGGCGGTGTGCGCCCGCAGGGCGGTGCGGAGGGCCTCCTCTCCGGGGGGCGGGAGGGGGGAGGGGACCGACCGCCCCTCCACCTCGCCGCCCGCGAACGCGGCCCACGCCGCGAGGGCCTCCGCCGCTTGCGGGGGGAGCGTGGCGGGAACGAACACCCGGAGGAACGGGCTGAGGAGGGCGGGAGCGGCGGGAAGCTCGTCAGGGGCGAGGAAGACCGCTGGGCCCTGGGGCGGCGGCCCGGCCGACCCGACGACCGCCACCGGTTTTTCGAGGGAGGGGCGGACCGGGACGGAGAGTCGGGCCTCTTCGCGGCCATCCGCCTCGACCCACACCGCGAGGGGCTCGGTTCCCGCCGGGAGGGGCCAGGGGAAAAGGAGCCGGGCTCGTCCGCCCGGGGGGAGGAGGAGGGGGGCGGTCAACCTCTGCCCGACCCGCCCCCGCCAACCCGATCCCGTCTCCTGGGCCACGTGGAGGCTCCCCGTGAAGACGGAAGCCGACGGGTTCTCCACCGTGATCCACAGGGGGTTCACCGCGTCGGCCACCGCGATCCCGCCCCACCCGAGCTCGGCCGAGAGCCGGACCTCGGCCCATCCCGCGACCGCGATGGGGAGGGCGAGGAGGGCCCCGGCGAGGCGGGTCATTGGGGAAGCCCGTTCACGGCCTCCAGGGCGTCGGCGGACAGGACGTCGGCGTAGACCTGGGTCGTCCGGATCGAGGCGTGCCCGAGCTGTTTCTGGACGAGGCGGAGGTTAAACCGGCTTGCCCGGTAGAGCATCGAGGCGTAGGTGTGGCGGCAGGAGTGGATCGTGAACCGGGGGGGGAGCCCGGCCTCCCGGGCCAGGCGCTTGAACATGAGGTACACCGCCTGGCGGGTGAGGGGGCCGCCCCGGGGGGAGAGGAAGAGGAGGTCCCCCTCCCCCGTGGGCTCGCCCACGGCCCGCTTCCACTCCAGGAACTCCTGAAGGTGGTCCCGCAGGGCCTGGCCGATGTCCACCCCCCGCTCCTTGCCTCCCTTCCCCCGGCGGACGATGAGCGCCGAGTGCCCGGGTTCGAGGAGGAGGTCCCCGACCCGGAGGGCGAGGATTTCCGAGACGCGGAGCCCGGCGTCGAGGGCGACGTGGAGGATCGCCCAGTCCCGGACCGGGGCCTTCTGGCCGTTCCGGCGGGCGAGCTCGGCTGCCCGCCGGGCGTGGGCCTTGAGCCGCCGGACCTGGTCCGGGGTCATGAAGTCCTCCTGGGTCAGGTGGAGGGGCATCGGGCCTCCCGGGGTGACTTTACCGTTGGCACGCCCCATTTTACAAAAGGTCGGCCGCGGTGTCAAAACGCCTTCTCTACGCGATCGGTCGAGGGGGTCTACTTTACAAAAGGCCCCTTTTGTCAAGTCGGCCGTCCAGGGCCCCGGAAACGCCCTCCGCCCCCCGGCCCGGGGTGGGAGCCGTCCCCCCGGCCGCGGAGGGCGTCCCCGGCCCGCTCAGTCGAGGGACCACTGGCCGATGATCTTCTTCTCCTCCCCCTCGATCTCCGCCGACACCTCGATGTGGTCGGCCAGCCCCGAGGTGAGGAGCTTCTCCTTGAGGAGGCTGTCGAGCTGGAAGATCCCGGCGGAGTTCGTCATCCGGACGTGGATGTGGACCGGCTTGTTCGTCCCCGGCTCGATCTTGACCTTCTCGATCGCCAGGGCGGACACGCTGTGGATCGTGGGCTTTCCCACCTGGAACGGGATCCGGGCCCGGCCCTTCTCCATGTCCAGGGCGTCGGCGACCTTGAGGATCCCCCCCTCCACGGTGAGGGGCCGGACGTTCGTCCGGTGGGCCCAGATCGCGTGGAGGGTCTCGGCGAGGATCACCGTCCGGGCCGGCTCGTCGTAGATCCCTGCCAGGAGCTCGTCGAGGAGGGAGGGGGCGAGGATCATCGAGAAGAGCTCGTGATCCGCCCGGTGGATCGCGTGGCCCACGTCGTGGAGGGCCGCCCCGAGGACGACGACCACCTGGGCGTCCTCGTAGCCGAGGCCGTGGTCCTCGACCCCCAGCCGGACCCCGGCCCCGTGGAGAAGCTCGAGCAGCCGGAGCGCGATCCGGGTCACGATCCGGACGTGGGTCGGCCCGTGGTCGTTGATCTTCAGCCGGTCAATCGCCGTGATGTTCGAGCAGACGGACAGGGTCCGGAGGCGCGTCGAGCGGGCGATCGCCCGTTTCACCTGGTCAAGCTTCGTCTCGGGCATGGGCCGATCCTACCGCCACCGCTCCCACCACGGGGCGGGCTCCCGGCGGAGGGCCGCCTCGAGGGCCGCCACCCGGGCCGAGAGCTCCCGCACCTCCGCCGCCAGGTGCTCCACGAGGGCCCGCCACCCGGACTCCGTTTCGTCCTGTTTCGTGCTCATGTGGGTGATAGTTGGCGATTCGCCGATGGCCTTTTTCTCGTCCCTCTCAATTTTGTAACGCAAAACGTTGGCCGCTTCGGTCAAGGTGTGCCCGGATTCGCAGAGGGTTTGGAGGTCGCGGAGGAGGGCCAGGCCGTCCTCGGTGAGGAGGAGCTGGTTGTTGGGCCCGCGGCGGATCGCGGGGAGGAGGAGGTCCCGGATCGCCTCGATCCGGTTCCGGACCTGGTTTTCGGTCGAAAGCCCGAGGAGGTTCACGAGCTCGGGCACGGTGTACATCGGTTTCGCCTCCTTTGGGGCGAAGGAGGGTACCCCGGGGCGAGGGGCGTGGCAAGGGGGGGAGGCGGGGGGTAGCCTAGGGGCGATGCGGATCCGCAGGCTCGACGAGGGGGTGATCCGGAAGATCGCAGCCGGGGAGGTGGTGGACCGGCCGGCCTCGGCCCTGAAGGAGCTTGTGGAGAACTCCCTCGATGCCGGGGCGAGGCGGATCGCGGTGGAGGTTGCGGAAGGGGGGATTGCCCGCCTGGTGGTGGCCGACGACGGGCACGGGATGACGCCGGAGGAGCTGCGGCTGGCGGTCGAGCGTCACACGACGAGCAAGCTCCAAACCGAGGAGGACCTCCGCCACATCCGGACCCTGGGGTTCCGGGGGGAGGCGCTCGCGGCGATCTGTGCCGTGGCCCGGGTGACCCTTGTTTCCCGGGCGGCGGGCGCCGAGGAGGGGCACGAGGTCCGGGTGGAGGGGGGGAGGCTAGTCGTCGACCGGCCGGCCGCCCACCCGGTGGGGACGACCGTGGTGGTGGAGGACCTGTTCTGGAACGTCCCCGCCCGGCGGCAGTTCCTCGATTCCCCGGGGGCGGAGGCCCGCCGGACCCTGGGAGTTCTTCGGAGGATCGTCCTCGCCCGCCCCGAGACGGCGTTCACCGTTCGCTCGGAGGGACGAGAAGTTCTCACCGTCCCCCCCGCTCCAAGCCCCCTCTTCCGGATCCGGCAGGTGTACGGGGCGGAGTTCGCCGAGGAGCTCCTCCCGGTGGAGCTCCGGGACCCGGGGTTCCACCTCCGGGCGTGGTTTGGGCCGCCGGAGCTCGCCCGGCCGACCCGGGTCGACCAGCACCTCTTCCTCTCCGGTCGGCCCGTCCGGCCGGGGACCCTCGGGGTCGGGATCGCCCAGGTCTACGCCCGCTACCTCCCCCGGGGGAGCCACCCCGCCTACTTCCTCTACCTCGACGTGGACCCCGAGCTCGTGGACGTGAACGTCCACCCCCGGAAGGAGGAGGTGCGGTTCCGGTCCGAGGAGGCGGCGATGGACCTCCTCCGGCGGGCGGCGATGCGGGCCTTGGGCGGAACCCCCTCCACCCCGGTCCCGTCCGCCGCCGGGGCGTGGGCTTCTCCGCAGGCGGCCGCGCCGGCGGAGGAGGCGGCCCTGTTCGCCGCGCCGTCCGCCGGTGGGCGTCCGGAGCCGTGGCGGGTGGTCGGGCAGGTGGGGGGAGCGTACATCGTCCTTGAGGAGGAGGGTGGGCTCACCGTGCTCGACCAGCACGCGGCCCACGAGCGGGTGCTCTTCGAGCGCCACCGCCCCGAGGCCGGAGTACCGTCCCAGGAGCTCCTCGTCCCAGTGCAGATTACGGTTCCGTTCGACCGGGCCGCGGCCCTGCGGCGGGCGCTGCCCGAGCTCCGGACCCTGGGGGTGGTCCTCGAGCCGTTCGGGGAGGGGACGTTCCTCCTCCGGGCCTGGCCGGCAGCCCTGGCGGACCGGCAGTCGCGCCTGGGGTTCCAGGAGCCGATCGCCGCGGTGGCGGAGCGGCTCCTGGATGGGGAGCCCCCCCTTGTCGAGCTCTGGCGGGAGGTGGCCTGTGCGGCGGCGGTCCGGGCCGGGGAAGTCCTCCCCCCCGCGGAGCAGGAGGCCCTCGTCCGGCAGTGGAAGGCGACCCGGGAGCCCGCGCGCTGCCCCCACGGCCGGCCCGTGGCCGTCCACCTCCCCTGGGACGAGCTCGCCCGGAAGCTCGGCCGCTAGCGGATGTCCAGGGTCAGCCGGTAGTCGAACTTCGGAACCCCGTTTTGGCAGACGACCTGGATCTGCCAAGCCCCGGCTACCCCTGCCCGGTACTCCAGGCCAAGCCACGTGCTCCCCTCGATCTCGCCCACCACCCGCCCCCCGGGATCGAGGAGCAGGAGCCGGCAGGGGCCCTCGGTCTCAACCCGCACCGCGACGATCTGGCCCGCCCGGAGGTTGACCTTGTACACCCCCCGGCCGGTGGGCGCGGTCCCCGGCCCGGACCAGCCGAGGGACCCCTGGTAGGTCCCCGGGGTGAGGAACGGGGCGAGGTCGGGGCTCGTGCAGTCGGGGAGCCGGCGGGAGATGGTCGCCGAGGGAGTCGGGGGCGAGATCGCGGAGGCGCTCGCCGGGGCCGACGGGGCCGGGGATGCCCCGCCTCCTGCAGCCACGACGACCCGGACCGACTGGGCGTGGACCCCCACGGGAAAGCCCAGCTCCATCCCGCTCAAACCCACGACGAGCCGCGACCCCACCGTTCGCCGGGGGATGAAGAGTTGCCCGAAGTAGAGGGCGTGCGCCCCGCTCTCCTGGACCCGGCTCAGCCGGGCCAGCCACAGCGGGGCCGTCCCCCCCGCCGAACCGGCAATGGAGAACCGGGCCTGGATTTCAGGGGGGAGGGTCCCTGCCGCGCCGGCCAGGCACAGGAAGATCTCCAGGGCGAGGTAGGGGTCCAGCCCCGTGGGGACCGAGAGGAACTCCCATTGGGCATGGCTTCGGCCGGAGATCCAGTACCAGTCCGCGTAGGCTTGCCCGGTGGTGGTGAACCCCTCCGGGAGGAGGGCCGCCGCGCCTCCCGTGAGGGCCACGGCGGCGAGGACCGCGGCCACTCCAACAATGCACTTCCCACCCATGGCCTCCCAAGGGTAGGGAGCCCACTGGTCTCTCCAAACGCCCTGCGCCTCTTCCGGCGCGGAGGAGGTTCTCCTCCTCGGGCCGCGCCCGGGCGCCTTTCATTACAACGCCTGTCCCCCCTCAGGGAGTCAGGGTTCCCCAGGTGAGGGCCGCGAGCCCAAGGAGGGCGCAGTACAGGGCGAACGGCCCCAGGATCCCTCGCCGGAGAAGCGCCAGGAACAGCCGGATCGCAAGAAGCCCACTTCCAAAAGCGCAAAGGAAGGCAACGGCCAGCGCTGGAAGAGAGAGACCGGGGTCCCCTGCGGCCCGGGCCAGGGCGAGGGCGCTTGCTCCCCCGATCGCGGGGATCGAGAGGAGAAACGAGAACCGGGCGGCGGCCTCGGGGCGGAGGCCGCGGACGAGCCCGGCGGCCACGGTGGCCCCGGAGCGGGAGATCCCGGGGAGGAGGGCGAGCCCCTGGGCCAGCCCCACGACCAGGGCGTCGGCCGCATTCACCGCCTCCCGGCGGGTGCGCCGGGTGGCCACCCTGCCCAGGGCGAGGAGGGCCGCGGTCCCGAGGAACCCCGCCCCCACCGCGCGGGGCGAGGCGAACGCCCCCTCCAGGACGTCCCCCAGGAGGAGGCCGACGAGGGCGATGGGGAGGGTTCCCAGGGCGAGGAGGAGGACGTACCGGCGGGCCCCGGGATCCCGGGCCAGACCCTGGGCGAGCCCGAGGAGGTCCCGGCGGAAGAGGAGGAGCACCGCCCCGAGGGTCCCCAGGTGCACCGCCGCCTCGAGGGCGAGCCCGGGGGATTCCACCCCGAGGAGGAGCCCCCCGAGGGCGAGGTGCCCCGAGCTACTGACGGGGAGGAACTCCGTGAGCCCCTGGACGAGCCCGAGCAGGGCGTACCGGATCACGGCCCCTCACCCCCGGGAGGGAAAACCCGACCGACAGGGCCCGCGTGGGGCAGCTGGGGACGCACTCCCCGCACTTGATGCAGTCGGGGGCGTTGATCTCCCGGTGGGGGACGATCCCCATCGGGCAGGCCTTGGCGCAGGTCCCGCACGCCGTGCACCCCTCCCCCAGCTTCAGCCCAAAGGCGCTCACCCGGTTGAACAGGGACAGGAGCCCCCCCATCGGACAGAGGTACCGGCACCAGAACCGGGAGACGAGGGCCATCCCGAGGAGGACCGCCCCCAGGGTCGCCATGTGGAGGAGGAACGGGGCGTTCACCTGCGCCACCCCAAGCCCAAGGTACGGAAGCGAAGCGGTGAGGGACGCCGCCGGGCACAGCTTGCAGAACCAGGTGTCAGCCAGCCGCCACGCCGCGAGCACTGTCCCCCCCAGGACGAGGAGCTTCACGGGGGAGAGGGTCCGAACGAAGCGGACCTTGCGGAACGCGAGGAGATCGTTCACCGTCCCAAACGGGCAGAACCACCCGCACCACCCCCGCCCAAGGGCGAGGCCATAGAGGGCGACCGCGCCCAGGAAGTAGAAGGGGAGCGTTCCGGAGATCACGAGGTTTTGGAGGAGGCCGATCGGGCAGACGGTGATCGAGAGCGGACAGGCGTAGCAGTGGAGCCCGGGGAAGAGGAGGTGGGTCATCCCGATCCCGGTGATCCCGAAGATCCCGAGGAGGACCCCCAGGCCCTGGGTCCCCCGGCGGAGGGCCCGGAGCTTCACCGGCCCTCCCCCAGGGCGGCCAGGAGCCGGGCGGCGAGGTCGGTTGTGCCAAACAGGACCCGACCGGTGGGGACGACGAGGAGGGCGGGGACAACCACCTTCCCCGAGCGGACGACGCCGGCCCCCTCCGCCCGGGCCCGATCGGACTCCGCATCCACGACCTCGTAGGTGATCGTGGGGCTCAGCCGCGCCGCCTCGGCCACGAGGGCCTTGGCGTAGGGACACGACTTGCACCAGCTCGTGGTGAACACCACGAGGTGGACCGGTCCGGGGAGGGCCTGGAGGGCGGCGCGCTGGGCCGGGGTGAACGTGGGAGCTTCCGCCCGGACCTCCTCGATCCCCACGCAGGACGTGCACAGGGAAGACGCGATCCGCCACGCCTGTACGCCCTGCCCCCGCAGGAGCCCCACGGCGAGGGCCCCCCCGGCCAGGGCGAGGAGGAGGACCGCCATCCCGAGGAGGGCCCGGCCGCGGAGGAGAGCCACCACAACGAGCCCGGCTCCCAGGGCCACGAGGATCCACCACGTCGGGATCCCCGCCGCCGGTTTCCCCTCCCCAAGGGCGAGGGCCAGAGGGGCCTCGTCCTGGATCTGGAAGCAGGAGTCGCCGATGCAGTAGTGGTAGACGAGGGCCACCCGCGCCCGCTGGATCCCCGTCGCGGTGGGGGGAAGCTCCACCAGGATCTCCAACTCGCGCTCCCCAAACGGGGGGAGCGTGGGGAGCTCGACCCCCGACGTCTTCGCCCCCGCGGGAAGCCCGGTGAGGGCGACGCGGACCTCCTCCGCCTCGTAGGGGGAGGTGTTGACGAGGCGGACGGGCACCGTGCCCTTTCCCCCGGGGGGAAGGCCGACCTCGGGGGGGACGGCGAGCTCGAGGATCGGGCGGGGCGGGCCGGCTGGGAGGGAGATGGGTTCGGGGGCCTTCGCCGAGGGGGCGGAGGGAACCCGGAGGAGCTCCGCCACCCGCTCCGCGAGCTCCGCCCCGCGGAGGTCCCGGTAGCGGATGATCCCGTTCCGATCGAGGAGGTACGTGGTGGGGATCTGGTACACCCGGTAGACCTGGGCGAGGGGGTTGTCCCACGTCTTCCCGGTGAACGCCACCGGCCACTGGATCCTCCGGTCGGTGATCACGGCCCGGAGGTCCCGCTCGCTCGTGTCGAGGCTCACCCCGACGATCTCGAACCCCTGGTCGCGGTGGGCGGCGTAGAGCTCGAGGAGCTTGGGGAGCTCCTCCATGCACGGCCCGCACCAGGTGGCCCAGAAGTCGAGGAGGACCACCTTCCCCCGAAGGTCGGCGAGGGAAACGGACCGGCCGTCGGGGAACGTGGCGAACTGGAGGTCGGGGGCCGGGGAGCCCGGGATCAGGGGCGGCTTCGGGGGGACGTACCCCGTCGGGGCCAGCTTCACCGCGGCCCCCGCCGGGTCCACGCCCGACACCCGGAAGCTCCTCTCCCCCACGGTGAACGGCTCCGCGAGGGAGAACCGCTCGTGGCCGTCGGGGTCGCCGTGGATGATCCCATCCCCGTCCACGTCGGCGGCGTAGAAGTCGCCCTTGGACCCGTAGGTCCCGTCGAGGTCGCCGTCCACAAGGATGAAGGGGACCCGCTTCCCCTCCACGGAGAGCTCCCCCCACCGGGGGGCTCCGCCGAGGAGGTAGACGTAGCCCCGCCCCTCTGGCCAGACCACCCCGAGGGGGTAGTCCCCTCCCGCCCCCGTCCGGAGGGTCGTCTGCCACTCGAGGTACCCCGCTCCCCGGGAGGAGGTGAGCCGCTCCGCGGGGACGATCCGCCGGTCGCGGTCTGCGTCGATCCAGAGGTGCGCCTCCCCGTCCCCGGTCACCCCGAGGAGGAGGGCGTACCGGGCCGTGCCCAGGCCGAGCTCCCCCCACTGGGCGAGGAGGAGGGTTGGGCCCTCGAACTTGACCTCTTGGGTTGGGGTCGCCCGGAGGCGGAGGGGGACCATCGCCTGGGCCCAGTCCCCCAGGGCGTCGGTTGGGACAGGGGACAGCGCCACCTCCTGGCCTGCAGCGAACGTCGCCCAAAAGAGCAGGAGCAGCAGCGCCCTCTTCATCGGAGCCCCTTGACCCACGCAGCGGCCGCCCGGAGGCGGTCCGCCACCACCTCCGGCCCGATCACCGCGAGGAGGTCGTAGAGCCCCGGTCCGACCCGGGACCCGCTCACCGCCATCCGCACCGCCGGGGCGAGGGCCTTGATCGGGATCCCGAGCTCCTCCGCGGCCCCCTTGAGGAGGGCCTCGAACCCGGCCGGGGACGGATCCGGGAGCGCGGAGACCCGGGGGGCGAGGAGCGCAAGCGCCGGGCCCACCGCGGGGGTGAGGACCTCCGTTGCCTCAGGGGGGAGGGGGATCGGCCCGGGGAGGTAGGGCCGCGCCCGCTCCGCCATCTCGACGAGGGTCTTCCCCCGCTCCCGGAGGAGGACCGCCGCCCGGGCGAGCCTTTCCCGCCCCACCGCCTCCACCGCCCCCCGGTCCGCGACCCCCAGGGCCACGATCCGCTCCCCGAGGAGGTCCGCCAGGCGTAGGGGGTCCGTCCGGCGGAGCCACTCGTGGTTGAGCCAGAGGAGTTTCGCGTCGTCGAACACCGCGGCCGAGGTGTTGACCCCGGGGAGGTCGAACAGGGCCACGAGCTCTTCCCGGGAGAACACCTCCTGGTCCCCGTGGGACCATCCCAGGCGGGCGAGGAAGTTCACCAGGGCTTCGGGGAGGATCCCCCGCCGGTCGTAGTCGAGGACCGAGCCGGCCCCGTGGCGCTTGGAGAGCTTGGACCGATCCGGCCCGAGGATCAGGGGGACGTGGGCAAACAGGGGCGGCTCCCAGCCCAGGGCCCGGTAGAGGAGGAGCTGTTTGGGGGTGTTGTTGAGGTGCTCGGCCCCCCGGATCACGTGGGTGATCCCCATGTCGTGGTCGTCCACCACGCAGGCGAAGTTGTAGACGGGGGTCCCATCCGAGCGAAGGATGACGAAGTCCTTGAGCTCGGAGTGCTGGACGGTGACCGGGCCGGCAAGGAGGTCGTGGACCGTGGTCGCCCCGTCCTTCGGGACCCGGAACCACAGCGCCCCCTCCTCCACGTAAGCCGCGCCCGTCCGTCGGAGCTCCTCCCCCACCTCCCGGTGGCGGTCGAACCGGTCCGTCTGGCGGTACACCTCGTCCCAGTCCAATCCCAGCCACCGCAGGGAGGCGAAGATTTGCTCGATCGCTTCCTCCGTGGAGCGGGTGCGGTCGGTGTCCTCGATCCGGAGGATGAACGTGCCCCCGTGGTGGCGGGCGAAGAGCCAGTTGAACAGGGCCGTCCGGCAGCCCCCCACGTGGAGGTAGCCGGTGGGGCTGGGCGCGAACCGAACGCGAACGGGAGCCATGACGGCGGATTCTACCCGGCGCCCCATGGAGAGCCCAAGGACCTTTGCCCGAGGGTCGGTGGGCGGCTACCATCGCCCCTGAGCGAAGGAGGCCCATCCCATGCCAGTAGGAGCATACGTACTCGTCCGGTGCCGCGGGGCCAGCGAGGGCAAGATCGCCGAGATCATCCGCCAAAAGCCCCACGTCAAACGCGTGGACACCGTGTTCGGCGACTACGACATCATCGCGTACCTGGAGTTCGAGGCCCTCCCCACGAACTTCTCCATCGCCGAGCTCCACCACATCGTGACCGAGGAGATCCGGAAGGTGGAGGGCGTCTCCTCGACAAGCACCCACATCGTGACGAAGAACTACCCGTAGGGGAAGCGATGAAGCGGGATTTTGTCACCGTCGGGGACTGGAGCGCCCCCGAGCTCCGGGAGGCGCTGGCGCTTGCCGCCCACCTCAAGCGGGAGCACCGGGCCGGGATCTCCCACGAGCACGTCCTCCGGGGGAAGACCCTGGCGATGATCTTCCAGAAGCCGTCCCTCCGGACCCGGGTCTCGTTCGAGGTCGGGATGACCCAGCTCGGGGGCCATGCCCTGTACCTGGGGCCCGAGGACATCAAGCTTGGGAAGCGGGAGACGACCGAGGACATCGCCCTCAACCTTTCCCGGTACGTTGATGGGATCATGGCCCGGGTGTTCGGGCACGAGATCGTGGAGGAGCTCGCCCGCTACGCGACCGTCCCGGTGATCAACGGACTCTCCGACCTCCACCACCCCTGCCAGGCCCTGGGGGACATGCTCACGATCCTCGAGAAGCGGGGGGAGCTCCGGGGGACCGATCTTGTCTTCATCGGGGACGGGAACAACGTCGCCCACTCCCTGATCGAGGCCTCGGCGAAGCTCGGGGTGCGGTTCCGGATCGCCTGCCCGGAGGGGCACGAGCCGAACGCGGAGATCGTCGCGCGGGCCCGGGCCGAGGGGGGCGAGGTGGAGGTCCTCCACGACCCATGGGAGGCAGCGCGGGGGGCCGACGTCCTCTACACCGACGTCTGGGCGAGCATGGGCCAGGAAGGGGAGGCCGAGGCCCGTCGGAAGAGGTTCCAGGGGTTCACGGTGGACGTCCCTCTCGTCGAGCGGGCAAACCCGGGCTGCCTCGTCATGCACTGCCTCCCCGCCCACTACGGGGAGGAGATCACCTACGAGGCGTCGCGGCTCCCGAACTCAGTCCTCTTTGACCAGGCCGAAAACCGGCTCCATGCCCAAAAGGCGCTCCTCGCCCTCCTCCTTTAGCGCTGACAGGCTGGGCAGTAATTGGTCCGGACCTCGTCGTAGAGGACCTCGGCAATCGCGGTCCCGCAGCTTGGGCAGGGCGAACCTCGCTTTCCGTGGACGCGGAGGAAATCCCGGATCTCCCGGTCCATGAGCTTCCCCCCCGCCTGGGCCCGGATCTCCCCGATTGCCCAGCGCAGGGTGTCCCCGATCGCCCCCCACAGGCGGTCCACCTCGTCGGGGGTCAGGGTGTGGGCGTATCGGAACGGGGAGAGCTTCGCCTGGAACAGGATCTCGTCGGCGTAGGCGTTCCCGATCCCGGCAAGGAGCGCCTGGTCCGTGAGGAGCCGCTTGAGGGGGCGCCTTCGGCCTCCGAGGGCCCGCCGGAGGGCCTCCGGGGTGAACCCCGGGTCCAGGGGCTCCGGCCCAAGCTTGGCCAGGGCCTCGACCTGGGCGAGGTCGGGAAGGACCCACGCCCCAGCAAGCTGGGGCCGCTTGCTCTCGATCAGCCGAAGCTCCGTGCCATCGGAGAGGAGGAGGCGGAGGTCCGTGTCCGTGCTGGGAGGATACGCCCCGGAACCGTGCCAGAGCCACGCCCAGCGCATGAGGTGAACGACAAGGTAGGGACCGGTGCTCAGGGGGAAGAGGAGGTACTTCCCCCGCCGGCTCACCCCCTGGAACTCGGCTCCGACCAGCTCCTGGAGGCTCCCCTCCCCGGTCCGGAGGAGGGACGGCCTCCGGAGCTCCCCCCCCCGGACCGTCCGGCCGACGATCCGGGGGGTGAGGATCTCCGCTACGACCTCAAGGTCCGGGAGCTCCGGCACCTCACTTCCCGATCCCGAGGAAGAACAGGAACGGGAACAGGCAGCACGGGTTGCAGCAGGGGTCGCAGGCCGTGGGGCAGGTCGGCGCCCGGGAGAGCTTGAGGTACGGGTCGCAGAAGGAAATGCCGCACGGCTTGGAGAGGGGCGCGCAGAGGAGGCAGCAGTCGGCCTTCTTGGGCTCGATCTTCACGTGGATCGAGGCCGCCTTGCCCGTGGTCGCCACCGTGATCTTGTAGAACCCCGGCGCGACCTGGACCCCAGCCTGGTTCTTCTGGTCCCAGACGATCTTCGTGTCCGCGCCCACCGGGGCGGGGAAGGTGTAGGCGTACACGGCCCCGCCCCCGAACGCCTCCACGGTCCAGCCCGTGATCATCGTCGCCTGGGCGCAGGGGTTGCAGCAGAAGATCCCCCACGGGACGACGAGCTCAATTTGGATCGGCTCCCCAACCCAGAACGTCACGTAGCAGGGGGGTTCCGGAGGAGGGGGAGGGCAGCATGGGGGAGGAGGACAGCACTGCCCCCACGCAAGCCCGCTTCCCAGCGCCACGAGTGCCAATGCCCAAAGCCTCGCCTTCATACACCACCTCCGGCGCATTGTACACCGCGCGGGGACGTTGGGTTTCAGGGCCGCGGCGGGGGGACGAGGTTCGGGGGCGTTCGTCCAGCGAGGACGGCCAGGACCGCGTCCGCCGCGAGGTCGGCCATCCGGCGCCGGGTCTCTTCGGTCGCCGAGCCGATGTGGGGGGTGAGGACGACGTTGGGAAGTTCCAGGAGCCCGGGGTGGACCTTCGGCTCCTCCTCGAACACGTCGAGGCCCGCCCCGCGGATCCGCCCTTCCCGGAGGGCCTGAACCAGGGCCCCCTCGTCCACCACCGGTCCCCGGGCGATGTTCACGAGGATCGCGCTCCTCTTCATGAGCCCAAGCTCCCGCTCCCCGATCATGTGCCGCGTCTCCGGGGTGAGGGGGACGCACAGGACGACGAAGTCGCTTGCGGAGAGAAGCGCGTCCAGGGGCACCCGCCGTGCCCCGAGGGCCCGCTCGGCATCGGGCTTGGGGGTGCGGGACGTGTGCAGAATTTGCATCCCAAACCCCTTCCCCCGGCGGGCCACGGCCTGGCCGATCCGGCCAAAGCCCACGATCCCAAGGGTCTTCCCGGCGACGTCCACCCCGAGGTGGGGGGGGAGGAAGGTCCAGCCGGGGAACCCTGCCCGGCGGAGGTCGCGGTCGGCCGCGACGATCCGTCGGGCGACGGCCAGGAGGAGGGCCCACCCGAGGTCCGCGGTGGCCTCGGTGAGGACGTCGGGGGTGTTAGCCACCGCCACGCCCCGCTCGGCGGCGGCCCGGAGGTCGATGTTGTCCACCCCGACCCCGAGGTTGGCCACGACCCGGAGCCGGGGGGCCCGGGCGAGGAGCTCCACCCCCACCTTGAGGGAGAGGGGGACGATGAGGGCCTCGGCGTCGGAAAGGGCTCCTGGGGGAAGCCCCCCCTCGTGGACCTCCACGGTGTGCCCCGCCGTCCGAAGACGCTCCACCACCTCCGGAAACATCGCCGTCGCGATCAAGATCCTCGCCATAGCCCTTCCAGTCTACCCGCCGACCCCGAGGAGGAACAACACCAAGGGGAGGGTGCCCAGGGAGAGGAGGGTGGACAGGAACAGGACCGACGCGGCGAGGTCCGGCCGCCGGCCGTACTGGAAGGCAAGGAGGAGCGCGTTCACCGCGGTGGGAACGCTCCCCTCGAGGACGAGGCTCCCCCGGAGGACCCCCCCCAGGCCCAAGGCCCGGGCCAGGACCCACGCCACGGCCGAGCCTGCCCCCAGACGGACCAGTGCCAGAACCAGCGCTGGACGGAGCAGACGGACTTCCCGCACCTGGGCGAGCTCGAGGCCGAGGAGCAGGAGGAAGAGGGGGAACGCCCCCTGGGCGAGGAGGGTGGTGGCCCGGGCCACGACTTCCGGGACACCCGCCCACCGAGCCACAAGCGCGGCACCCACCGCGTACGCCCAGGGCGCCCGTCCGAGGTGCCGCCAAAGCTGCTGCGCCCCCCGCCCGGCGTCCCACGCCGCCACCCCCACCCCCAGGGTGGCCAGGAGGACGACCTGCGTGGCGAGGAACAACACCCCCACGCTCACCCCCTCCGAACCGTAGGCGAAGAGGAGGAGGGGGAGCCCAAGGTTTCCGCAGTTCCCAAACGCAAGCACGAGGGCGGTGACCCGCCGGGCGTCTCCATCGGTGGAAAACAGAAACCGCCCCGCCACGATCCCTACCAGGAACATCACCCCCTGGTGGAGAAGGGCGAACAGGACCACGATCCCCGAGGCGGAGAGGTCCGCCGTCCGTAGGGACTCGAAGATGAGGGCTGGGGAAAGGACCCAGAACGCGACCGTTCCAAGGGGCCGGGCCTCCACCCGACCCAGCCGGCCGAGGAGCCACCCCGCCCCCACGAGGAGGAACGTGGGGAGGAGGACGTTGAGCATGCCCGAACGGTACCCCCTGTCCCAGAGGACTACAATCGCTTCCGATGAAGATCGGGGTAACAGGGGCCCCGGGGTCGGGGAAGTCGACGCTCGTCGGGCGGGTGGTGGAGGCCGTGCCCCTGTCCTGCGGGGGGATGGTGACCGCGGAGATCCGGAAGTGCGGCCGGCGGGTGGGGTTCTCCGTGCGGGACCTCGCCACCGGCCGGGAGGGGGTCCTCGCCCACCTCCACCTCCCCGACGGGCCCACGTTTGGCAAGTACCGGCTCAACCTCAGGGACCTCGAGGAGGTCGGGGTGCGGGCGATCGAGCGGGCCCTCGCCGAGCGGGAGCTCGTGGTGATCGACGAGGTGGGGCCGATGGAGCTGCGGTCCCCGGCCTTTGTCGCCGCCGTGGAGCGGGCGCTCCGGGAGGCGCCGAACCTCCTCGTGACCGTTCACCGCGCCTCGAACCACCCCTTGGCCTACCGGATCCGCCACGGGGTGGACCACCTGTTCCGAATCAGCGCCGCCAACCGCGAAGGCGTGACGGAGGAGATCGCCCGCCTCCTTGGCGGAGCGGGCCTGCGGCCCCGTTAGGCTTGCGAGGAAGCCCGGGACGGGCTCCGCTCCCGAAGAAGGGAGGCGTAGATCTCCATGAGCCGGGCCGCGGAGGCCTGGGCGCTGTGGGCCAGGGCCCACGCCTGCGCCCGTTGCCCCATCGCGCGCCGGCGCCCCGGGTCCGCCAGGAGCTCCAGGCACGCCTCGGCGAACGCCTGCTCGTCCCCGTCGACGAGAAGCCCCGTCTCCCCCGAAATCACAAGGTCCCGCACCCCAAAGGCGTTCAGGGCCACGGGGGGCGTGCCCCCCGCCATCGCCTCCGCCACCACAAGGCCCTGGGTCTCCGTCTTCGAGGCGAACACGAACAGGGTCGCCTGGCGGTAGGGGTCCACGAGGCGCTCCCAGGGGAGCTGCCCGAGGAAGTGGATCCTGTCCCCGAGGGCCAACGAGCGGGCAAGCCCCTCCAACACTGGCCGGTGCGGCCCGTCCCCGATGAGGACGAGGTGGGCGCCCGGGCGGCGGTCGGCGAGGAGCCGGAAGCTCCGAAGGAGGAACTCCACGTTCTTTTCCCAGCCTAGCCGACCCACGTAGAGAAGCACCTCCGCCTCCGGGGGCAGGCCCAGCGCCTGGCGAAGGTCCCAGGTGGGGGGACGGGTGTACAGCTCGACGTCTACCCCAAACGGGAGGACGTAGATGGGCACCCGGACCCCGTACCGCTGGAGCTCCTGCGCTGTGGCCGTGGACGGGGAGATCACCGCGTCGCAGCGGTTGCAGAGGGCCCGGCTCAGCCGCTCCACCGCCCGCCGGGAGGGCCGGAGGGGAAACGGCAGGTACTTCCGGTACTCCACGTAGTGGGCGTGGTAGGTGTGGACGTGGGGGATCCCGTACCGAAGCGAGGCCCCGAACCCGACGAGGCCCACGGAGAACGGGTCCTGGCTGTGGACGATGTCCAGGGTGCGCAGGACGGAAAAAGCCCGGCGGTTGTAGGGGATGGCCAGGCGCATCCCCTTGTAGAGGATGAGCCGGACCGAACGGAACCGGAACACCCCCGGCCGTCCGTCGTGGTAGCCGGGGTGGGCGGGGGCAAACACGAGGACCTCGTGCCCGGCCCTCCGGAGCTCCCGCTCCATGAGGCGGACCACGGTCACCACCCCGTTCGTGTCCGGGACGTAGGTGTCAGTGAAGATCCCGACCTTCATGGGCGTGTCTTCTGCCGAAGGGGTCGGTCCGACCTTCCTCCCCACCCCCAGACGCTCTCCCAGCGCAGTTGTTCTCGGCCCAAGGCCACCTCCGACCAGACGCGGAACGCCCTCCAGGTGGCGGGGAGGAGCTTCCGCCCGGCAAAGCGGCGGTTCGAAGTGTAGCAGACTGACCAAGGAACGTACCTCACCTTGCCGAGACGGGCCAGGCGCTTCACCAGCCGCAGATCCGGACCCACAAGGTCGGCCACAGGGGGATACCCCCCCACCCGGTAGTACGCCTCGCGCTCCACCCCCAGGTTTGCCCCGCCGACCTGATAGACCCCTCCCACCCGGGACAGGCCGACCAGAAACGCGTATCCCACCAAGCTCAGAGCGCGAACTACGGCCCTCCCTTCGCGGAACCCGATCGTTCCAAACACAGCAACAACCCCCGGTCGGCTCAGCTCCCGAACCATGGTTGCCAGCCACGTTCGCGGGTACAGAGTATCCGCATCCGCCGAAACCACCCACCCCCCCCGCGCGGCTTCAAAACCCTCGTGCACCGCCCACGCGTACCCTCTTCTCTCGGCCACGAGAACCCGATCGGCGTAGCCGCGGGCGATCTCCGGACTTCGATCCGTGCTCCCGTTGTCGACCACGAGGAGCTCAAAGTCCGAAAAGCTCTGGGCCCGGAGCGAGCGGAGGGTCTCCTCGAGCGACCCCTCCTCGTTGAGGACGGGGACCACCACCGTAACCTTGGGCACCGCGGCTCAGCCCACGACGATGGACACGAGCTTCCCCGGGACGGCGATCACCCGCTGGGGTTGCCTCCCCGCGAGCTTCTCCTGGACCTCCGGGGAGGCGAGGGCCGCCCTCTCCAGGGCTCCCCGATCCCCGGCCACGGCCGCCGCCACCCGGACCCGCGCCCGGACCTTCCCGTTGATCTGAACCGGGATCTCCACTTCTTCTCCAACAATCGCCGCCGGGTCGTAGCTCGGCCAGGGGGTCTCGAGGACGGGCTTCCCCTCTCCCAGGCGGCTCCACAGCTCCTCGGCCAGGAACGGGGTGAACGGGGAGAGGAGGAGGATCAGGTCCCGCACCGCCCGCCGGATGAGCCTGAGGTCGGGGGACGGGCCACCCACGTAATCGGAGAGGGCGTTCACGAGCTCCATGATCGAGGCCACGGCCGTGTTCAAGCCAAGCCCCTCCCCAAGCTCGTCGGTGACCTTCTTCACCGTGGCGTGGAGCTTCTGCCAGAGGGCCCGCTCGGCCGCGCCAAACTGGGCCGGATCCGGCTCTCCCCGCACCGCAGCAATCCGCGGGAGCTCCCCCACGATGAGGTTCCACACCCGATGGAGGAACCGCCACGCTCCGCGGATCCCTTCTTCCGTCCACTCGATGTCCCGGTCCGGAGGGCCCATGAACAGGGTGTACAGCCGCTCCGTATCGGCCCCGTACCGGGCGATGATCTCCGAGGGGTCAACCACGTTCCGCTTGGACTTCGACATCGCAAAGTACGCGGTCGCGACTTCCGCCCCGCACTGCGTGCACCGCCCGCCCTCCACCTCTTTCGGGTAGAGCCAGCCGTGGGTCGGGCACTTGTAGGCGGTGTGGCAGACCATCCCCTGGGTAAAGAGGCGCCGAAACGGCTCCTGGAACCCGACGTACCCCAGGTCGTAGAGGGCCTTCGTGATAAAGCGGGAGTAGAGGAGGTGGAGGATCGCGTGCTCGACGCCACCCACGTAGAGGTCCACCGGAAGCCAGCGGTTCACGTCCTCGGTCAGGAACGGGGCCCTCTCCTCGCGGGGGGAGACGAAGCGGAGGAAATACCACGAGGAGTCGACGAAGGTGTCCATCGTGTCCGTGTCCCGCCGGCCCGTCCCCCCGCACCGGGGGCATGTGGTATCGGCGTAGCCTGGGATGTCGGCCAGGCCCATCTTCCCGATGAACGGGACCTCGGGGAGGAGGACGGGGAGGTCGTTCTCCGGTACGGGGACGGTGCCGCAGCGGTCGCAGTAGACGATCGGGATCGGGGCCCCCCAGTACCGCTGGCGGGAGATGAGCCAGTCCCGGAGGCGGTAGGTCACCGTCCGCCGCCCGAGGCCCTTCTCCTCGAGGTACGCGATCGTCCGTGGGATCGCCTCGGCCGCGGGCGTCCCGCTCAAGGGCCCGGAGCGGACCATCGTCCCCGGGCCGGTGTAGGCGGCGGTCATCTCCCGCCCCTCGGGGACCGGGCCGTCGGGTGGGGCGATGACGGCCCGGATCGGGAGGCCGTGCTTCCGGGCAAACGCGAAATCCCGCTCGTCGTGGGCGGGGACGGCCATGATCGCCCCGGTGCCGTAGGAGGGGAGGACGTAGTCGGCGATCCAAATCGGAATCGGCTCCCCGGTGACGGGGTTCTGGGCCCTCGTCCCCAGGAACACCCCCGTCTTCTCCCGCTCCGTGGACAGCCGCTCGACCTCCGTGGCCCGGGAAGCGGCCTGCCGGTAGGCCTCCACCGCGGCCCGCCGCTCCGGGGCGGTGAGGGCGTCCACAAGGGGGTGCTCCGGGGCCAACACGAGGAACGTCGCCCCCCACAGGGTGTCCGGGCGGGTGGTGAATACCTCGATCGCCTCGCCCACGGGCGTGGGGAAGCGGATCGTCGCCCCCTCCGAGCGCCCAATCCAGTTCTCTTGCATCTTCTTGACGTGATCGGGCCAGTCGAGGTCCCGGAGGTCCTGCAGCAACCGCTCGGCGTAGGCCGTGATCCGGAAGAACCACTGCTCGAGGGTTTTCTTCTCGGGGGCCGTCCCGCACCGCTCGCACTCCCCGCCCACGACCTGTTCGTTGGCGAGCACGGTCTTGCAGTTTGGGCAGTAGTTCACGTCCGCCCGCTTCTTGTAGGCGAGGTCGTTCTCGTAGAGCTTGAGGAACAGCCACTGGGTCCAGCGGTAGTAGTCGGGGAGGCAGGTCGTGACCTCGCGGTCCCAGTCGTACTCGATCCCCCAGGCCCGGAACTGTTCTTTTGCGTAGGCGATGTTCTTCATCGTCCAGTCCCAGGGGTGGATCCCTCGCTCGATTGCCGCGTTCTCCGCCGGGAGCCCGAACGCGTCCCAGCCCATGGGGTTGAGGACGTTGTACCCCCGCATCTTGAGGAAGCGGACGATCGCGTCGCCGATGATGTAGTTCCGGCCGTGGCCGACGTGGAGGTAGCCCGAGGGGTAGGGGAACATGTTGAGGTAGTAGAACTTCCGGGCCGTGTTCGCCGTGTCGGCCTTGAAGTAGCCCCGGTTCCGCCAGAAGTCCCGCCACCGGTCCTCAATCTTCTTGGGATCGTAGGTTTCCTGGATCACAGAAGCCCCCCTCGTGCAAGCCGTTCCGCGTCATCGAGCGCTTTCCGAACCATCTCCGGCGCGTCCATCTCGCAGTAGAGCCGAAGGATGGGTTCCGTTCCCGAGGCCCGGAACAGGATCCACCCCCGTTCCAGGCGGAGCTTGAGCCCGTCCAGGGTCTCCACCCGGACCACGCGCTGCCCAGCCAGGCGTTCCGGCGGAGCTTGGGTCAGCTTCTCCACCGCCTCCAGACGGGTGGGGAGTTCGAGGTCCCGCCGGGCGTAGTGGTGGGGTCCCACCAGGGAGAAGAGCTCGGCGACGAGCGTTCCGAGGGATTTCCCCGTCGCCGCCACGAACTCCAGAAGGAGCAGGTTGGAGAGGACCCCGTCCCGCTCGGGGAGGTGCCAGGCGTACCCGTACCCCCCCGACTCCTCCCCGGCGAACGCCGCCTTCCCAGTGACCAGGTCCTCCACCGCCCACTTGAACCCGATGGGGATCTCCTGCCAGGGGACCCCGAGGTGGTCGGCGAGCTTCCCGACCATGTCCGTGAGGGCAAACGACTTGAGGACGTGGCCCCGGAGCCCCCGGTTCCGGGCGAGGTGCCAGAGGAGGAGGGCCGCGGTGCGGTGGGTATCCAGGAACTCTCCCCGCTCGTCCATCGCCGCGGCCCGGTCCCCATCCCCGTCGGTGATGAGGCCGAGGGCGATCCGCCCCTTCGCCCGGGCCCGGAGCGACCGGACCACCGCCTTGAGGGGAACGACGTTCTCCGGGAGGGGCTCGGGCTTCCGGCCCCCGAACAGGGGGTCCACGGTGGACCGGACGGCGAGGTGGGGGATCCGCGCCTCCTGCAGGAGCTCCGGGAGGTACCCCTGGGCCGAGCCGTACATCGCGTCCACCACCACGTAGAGGGGAGCGCGGGAGAGCCCCCGAAGGTCCACCGCCCGCCGGAGCCGGTTGAGGTACCCTTCCCGAACGGAAACGGTCTCCACCTCTCGGTCTGTGGGATCCGGAGGATCACGGGGGATGTGGGCCTCCACGAGGGCGGTGATCTCGGCGGTGGCCGACCCCCCGTACTCGGGCTTGAGCTTCACCCCGCTCCAGTGGGGGGGGTTGTGGGAGGCGGTGACCATGACGCCGGCGGCGAGCTCCTGGTCCACCACCGCCGCGGACAGGGCTGGGGTGGGGACCGGGGCGTCCGTCACCTGGGCCGGGACCCCGGCCTGGAGGAGGGCCTGGGCCAGGCGCCGGGCGAACTGACCCGACAGAAACCGCGTGTCGTAGCCCACGAGGACGCCGGCCGAGGGGGGGCGGCAGGGCATCCCCCACGTCCGGTAGGGGGGGAGCTCCTTCCGCCGACGGTCCTGGAGGTAGCCGGCAATGGCTGTCCCCACCCGGGCCACGTTGGCAAACGTGAACTCGTCGGCGATCACGCCCCGCCAACCGTCGGTCCCGAACTTGATCTCAGCCCTTTCGGCCATGCCTTCCCCTCCGCGGCCTGCCTGTAAGGTCCACCCGCACCACGTGGGGCGGAAGCTGCACCCCGTCTGTCTCGAGAAGCTCGACGATCAACCCCGGGGGGAGGGCCGTCTCCAGCCACAGGTCCCGCACCGAGACAACCCCGTTCCGGGCCGGAACCCGCTTCAGGGCCTCCTCAAGGGCCTGGCGGTACCCCTCGGGAATCCGCGCCAGCTCCTGGTCGAGGTTCTCCATCTAGTGGCGCCACTCCACGGTGTACCGAAGGGTTGCCTCTCCCCGGATGGGTACGGGCACGCGAAAGAGGACGCGCCCCGCATCCAGCCGCTCGTAGGGGAGGGTGGCGGAGGTGATCTTCCAAACCCCGGGCAGGGATTCGACGACCTCCACCTCGACGGGGGCGTCCTTGGCCGAGCGGAGGACGATCCGGTACGCGTCGCGGTAGGCGTTTTCCCCGAGGAGCTCCCGGGACTCGAGGGCCCGTTCTCCAGCGAGGTCGAACGCCGCCCCCACCCCGAGGTCGAGCTTCGTCCCCACCGGAGTGTGGGGAATCGTCGCTGCCCCCACGAAGAGCTCCCCCTCGTAGAACCGGACTTCCCCCGCGGGGAGGGGGGCCAGGGCGTTCGTGAACCGGATCCGGACCTCCACGGGCCCGCCGGAGAAGCGGTACGCCCGGGCGTAGGGAAGGGTCCCCGACAGGAGCGGGTAGAGGGACGTTCCCGGGAGGAAGTCCACGGGCCCGGGGAGGGCGTAGCGGTGGTACTCGGAGGCGGGGAGGGCCTCGGGTGCTGCGGCAAGCGCCAGGGCTCGGGCCCCGCCCAGATCCAGCCCTTTCGCGGTCGGCCGGTACACCTCCCCGGCCACCAGGGACAGGGTCACCCCCCGGAACCCCACCCCGGTTCCGTTGACCACTGTGGCCAAACCCTCGATCTCCATGCCCTTCTCCCCCAGGGTCGCGGCGTAGCTCACCCCCCAGGAGAACCCCTCGGCAAGGTAGCTCAGGCGGAGGAGGGCCGGACCCTGGACTGCGCTCCGGTAGCTCACCCGGAGGGTGAGCCCCTCCGGACCCGCGGGAGCCGGGGCCACGAGCCGATCGTAGGTGGGAAAGAACTCCAGCCCCTCGGGCGTGGCCAAGACGAGGACCGGGGCCACCGCCACGAGCCTTCCCTCGCGCCGTTCGCCGCGGGCGTATACCGTGACCGCCGTTCCCACCAGGGTTTCGGGCGAAGGGGGGCCTTGCCGCAGGGGCACGATCCGCGTGAGGGAAAGGCCCGGAACCCGCACGCTGTCCACCAACGCCGTGAGGGGGAGCCCGGAGAACACGAGCTCGCCCTCGGGCTGGAGGAGGGCAAGCCGCGTCTCCACCACGTGGGCCCATCCCCCGGAGTAGATCGTCACCGTCGGGGTCGCTTTGGCGGGAAGGGCCGCGGCCAACGCCACCAGGACCAGCTTCTTGAGCATGGGGATCACCTTCCGGGCATCTTACACCGCCCGGGAGGGGGTGCCAACGGCTCAGGCCGGGAGGAGGGCCCCTTGCCTGCGGAGAAGGCTGTGCAGGGCCTCCCGAAGCCCGTCCACGTTCTCCCCCGTCTTGGCGGAGACAAGGATGTGGGGCACGGCCTCCCGTTGCAGCGCAGCGAGGGCCGCCTCCCGGTCGGGCGTGGTCACGAGGTCGAGCTTGTTGAGGACGTGAAGGACGGGGGGAAACGGGGCTCCCGGGCCCAAGACCTCGGCGACCACTTCCCGCACGACGCGAAGGTGATCCTCGGCGGCGGGAGAGGCGGCGTCGAGGACGAGGAGGAGGGCAGCCGCCTCCCGAACAGCGGAAAGCGTGGCCTGGAACGCGGGGACGAGGGCGTGGGGGAGGTCCCGGATGAACCCCACGGTGTCGGTGAGGAGGGCCACCCCGCCGGGGAGGGCCATCCGCCGCACCCGGGTGTCCAGGGTGGCAAACAGCTTGTCCTCCACAAGGACGTCGCTTCCGGTGAGGCGGTTGAACAGGGTGGACTTCCCGGAGTTCGTGTACCCCACGAGGGCCACGAGGGGGAGCCCGCCCCGCCTCCGCCGGGCGGCCTGCACCTCCCGGTCCTGGGCAACTTTCCGCAGCTCTCGGCGGATGGCCTGGATCCGGCGCCGGATCGCCCGCCGCCCCTGCTCCAGCCGCGTCTCCCCCGGGCCCATCGTCCCGATCCCGCCCCCGGGGTCGGTGAGGGCCTGCCCCCACCCCCGCAGGCGCGGAAGGAGGTACTCCAGTTGGGCGAGCTCCACCGCCAGGGCCGCCTCCCGGGTTCCTGCGTGCTGGGCGAAGATGTCGAGGATGAGCTGGGTCCGATCGATCACCTTGAGGCCGGTCCGCTCCTCGAGGTTCCGGGCCTGGGCTGGGCTGATCTCCGACCCGAGGATGAGGGTGTCCGCCCCCTGGGCTTGGGCAAGGGCCCGGGCCTCGTCGGCCTTCCCGCGGCCGAGGAACGTCCCGGGGTCGGGCTTGGGTCGGTGTTGGACGAGCGTTCCCAGGACGTGAACCCCGGCGGTGCGGGCCAATGCCGCCAGTTCCTCCATCCGTTCGGGTCCGCTCGTCCCCGGGGGTAGGATGTCCGCGAGGAGGGCCCGTTCGCCGCCGTAGACCCGGGCCCGCCGGCCCAGGTAGTCCTCGGGGATCAGGGTGCTGCGCATACCTCCGCCCCGAGGGTGCGGAGCTTGCCCACGAGGTCCTCGTAGCCGCGGGCGAGGTGCTCCTCCCCGCGGATCTCCGTCGTCTCCTCGGCGGCGAGGGCGGCGAGGACGAGGGCCGCCCCGGCGCGGATGTCCGGCGCCTCCACCGGCGCCCCCCGGAGGGCCTCGACCCCGTCCGCGAACAGGGTGTCCCCGCTCACCTGGAGCTGGGCCCCCATCCGCGTCAGGGCCGCCACGTAGCTGAACCGGGCGGGGAACACCGTTTCCCGGGCAGTGGACCGGCCCTGGGCCGTGGTGAGGAACGCCACGATCGGGGGCTGGAGGTCGGTGGGAAACCCGGGGTAGGGGAGCGTCTGGACGTGGACCGCCTCCGGCCGCCGGCGGAGGCGGACGGAGACGGAGCCCTCCGCGGCTTCCACCTCCGCCCCGGCGTCCAGAAGCTTGGCGAGGAGGGCGTCGAGGTGGTCCGGCCGTGCCCCCTCCACCGTGACCTCCCCTCGGGTGATCGCCCCGGCGAGGAGGTACGTCCCGGCCTCGATCCGGTCCGGGATCACCCGGTGCCGAGCCCCCCCAAGCTCCGGCCTCCCCCGGACCGTCACCCGGTCCTCGTGCCAGGTGACGGGGGCCCCCATCCGGGTGAGGAGGACCCCCAGGTCCACCACCTCCGGCTCCCGGGCCGGGTTGACCACCGTCGTCTCCCCTTGGGCCAGGGCGCCGGCGAGGAGGAGCTGCTCCGTGGCCCCCACCGAGGGGAAGTCGAGGTACACCGTGGTCCCGCGGAGGCGCCGGGCCCGGGCGAAGATCGTGCCCCCTCGCACCTCGAACTCCGCCCCCAGGCGGCGGAGGCCGGCGAGGTGGAGGTCCACCGGCCGGGGGCCGAGGGCGCATCCGCCCGGGAGGGGCATCGCCGCCTCCCCCCGCCGGGCGAGAACAGGCCCCAGGGCGAGGAACGAGGCCCGCATCCGGCCCACGAGCTCCGCTGGCGCCTCCCCCGCCAGCTCCTTCCCCCCCGCGAGGACCGCCGTGGAGTTCTCCCAGGCCACGGACTTCCCCAGGGCGCGGGCGAGGTCCAGCGCACATTCAACGTCCAGAAGGTGGGGGATGTTCTCCAACACGACGGGCTCGGGGGTGAGGAGGCTGGCCATGATGGCGGGGAGGGCGGCGTTCTTCGACCCGGCGGCCCGCACCGTTCCCCGAAGCGGCCGGCCGCCCTCGATGCGGATCACGGGAGAAGGGACAACGGGTCCACCGCCACCCCGTCCAGCCGGACCTCGAAGTGGAGGTGGGGCCCGGTGGAGAGGCCCGTGTTCCCCGAGAGGGCGATCACCTGGCCGATTTCCACGTATTGCCCCACCTGGACGAGGACCCGGGACAGGTGGCCGTAGTACGTCTCGTACCCGTTTCCGTGGTCGAGGACCACCAGGAACCCAAAGCCCCCCTCCCAGCCGGCGGTGACCACCCGGCCCGGGGCTGCCGCGCACACCCGCGTCCCCTCGGGAACCGCGAGGTCAATCCCGGCGTGGAACGAGGGAACCCGGTACACGGGGTGGATCCGGGGGCCAAACGGGGAGGAGATCTCCCCGCGGAGGGGCCAGGCAAAGGAGCCCCGCTTCCCCAGGGCGGCGGCGGTCGCCTGGGGCACGGAAGGCGGGGCGGGGACGAACAGCCTCGCCCCAGGGGCCGGCTCCCCCGGGAGGTTGTTCGCCAGCTTCAAGGCCGCCTCGGCCACCCCGTAGCTTTGGGCGATGTCCCGCAAGGTCTGTCCGGCCTTCACCGTGTGAACCACCCCTCCGCTGGGGAGGAGGAGTTGCTGGCCCACCCGGAGGGCGGTGGGGTCCACCTCGTTGCTCGCGACGAGGTACTCCAGGGGGATCCCTGTTCGCTCGGCGATCCCCATCAGGGTGTCCCCCGGCTGGATCGTGTAGGTGGCCCACCGCGCGGCCCCCGGGACCACCGGCCCCCCCGAGGCCGGCGCCAACGCCGTGGCCAGAACCAGGGGGAGAAGAAGCAGGGCCAGCGCCACCGCGAGGAGGGGGTTCTCACTCACTGTTCATCAGCTCCAGGAACTGCTTGTTCGTCCGCGTCTGGGCCATCTTGCTCTTGATGAACTCCAAGGCCGCCCCTGGGTCCGGCATCTCGATGAGGAGCTTACGGAGAATCCACACCCGCCGAAGGACATCTGGCTGGAGCAGGAGTTCCTCTTTTCTCGTCCCCGACTGAACGAGGTCGATGGCCGGGAAGATCCGCCGGTTGGCGAGGTCCCGGTTGAGGACGAGCTCCATGTTCCCCGTCCCCTTGAACTCCTCGAACACCACCTGATCCAGGCGCGAGCCCGTGTCCACCAGGGCGGTGGCGATGATCGTCAGCGACCCTCCCTCCTCGAGGTTTCGCGCCGCCCCGAAGAACTCTTTGGGCTTGTAGAGTGCGGTGGGGTCGATCCCCCCCGAGAGGAGCTTGCCCGAGGGGCTGATGGACAGGTTGTACGCCCGCCCGAGCCGCGTGAGGGAGTCCATCAGGATCACCACGTCATAGCCCGACTCCACCAGGCGTTTCCCCTCGGCGGTGGCCAGCTCGGCGATTCGGGTGTGGTGCTGGGGTTCCATGTCGAACGTGGCGGCGATGACCTCGGCCCGCTTCACCGAGCGGCGGAAGTCCGTCACCTCCTCCGGCCGCTCGTCCACCAGGAGGATGATGAGCTTGATGTCTGGGTAGTTGGCCTCGATCCCCTGGGCGATGTGCTTGAGGAGGGTGGTTTTTCCGGCCTTGGGGGGGGAGACGATGAGGCCCCGTTGGCCCTTCCCGATGGGGGAGAAGAGGTCGATCATCCGGGTCGAGGGCTCGTCGGGGTCGTGCTCGAGGACGAGCTGCTCGTCGGGGTGGAGGGGGGTGAGCTGCTGGAAGTCGACCCGCTTCCGGGCCTGCTCCGGCTCCAGGCCCGTGATCCGATCCACCCGGAGGAGGGCAAAGTACCGCTCCCCTTCCCGGGGCTGGCGGACGGGACCCCGGATGATGTCCCCGTCCTTGAGCCCAAACCGCTTGATCTGGGAGGGGGAGACGTACACGTCGTACCGCCCAGGGAGACACGACCGCTCCCGGAGAAACCCGTAGCCGTCGGGCATGATCTCCAGGACCCCCTCCACGGTGAGCTCCTGCCGTTCGGCGAGGGCCCGCATCACCGCAAGCTCCAACTCCGCCGTGGACAGGTCCCCACCCCCGTTGACCCCCAGGCTCTGGGCCAAGTTCGCCAGCTTCTCCAACCCCAGCGCCCGGATTTCACTGATTTCCATTGCCCATCACCTCGTGCGGCTTTCCTTCGGGGCCGCCTAAAGCCGGCGGAAGAACGAGCGGGCCACGTGCCCGTACATCTTCATCCGGTCCTTCAGGCCTGGCCAAAAGCCGCGCTTCTCTTCCTTTCGGACGTGGCTCACTCCCCGCAGGAAGACCTTTTTCTTCCGCCACCCCTCCCGCAGCGCAAGGCGGGTCAGCGCTGTCTCGATCCCAAACTCCGTGTCCTCCACCACCCCCCGGGCCTTCTCCCACAGGGCCCGGGGCATCACCCGCTGCCCGGACAGAAACGCCGCGATCCGCTGGGAGAGGTCGGTTCCGATCCGACCGTCCCGGAACACGCCGATCACCACCTCCGCGTCCCCTTCGCGGTAGGCGGCGAGCATCTCCTCCACGTGGCGGGGGGTGAGCCCGGTGAGGTCGGCGTCGAGAAAGAGGAGGACGTCGCCCGTCGCGGCCTCGACCCCTGCCGCCATCGCCGCCGCTTTCCCGCGGTTCTCCGGGAGGCGGAGGACCCGCACCCGCGGCCGGGCCGCCGCCTCCGCCGTCCCATCGGTGGAGCCGTCGTCCACCACGATCACCTCGTCCACCGCGGGGGAGGCGAGGAGGGGGTCGAGAACAGCCGCGATGCGTTCCGCTTCGTTGAACGCGGGGATGATGGCCGAGACCTTCATGCGGTATCGAGTAGGTCCAGGCCCAGTATAGCGGGGAGGGCCGTCCCGATCAAGCCCCGTCGGCGCGGAGGAGCTCCCGCACGCCCTGGACCACCGCCTCCGGAGCGGAGGGGACCGAACTTTTGAGGCCGTCCCGCCGCCGCTCGAGGTCGACCTCGCCCCGGCGGAGGCTGCGCGGGCCCACGACGACGAGAACCGGGATTCCGATGAGTTTGGCGTCGTGGAACTTCTCCCCCGCCGTCCGTTCCCGGTCATCCAGGAGCACGTCGAGGCCCGACCGAGAAAGGGCGTCGGCAAGCCGTACCCCCAAGGCGTGGAGGTCCTCCCCCGGGCCGAGGACGGAGACGAGGGCGTGGAACGGGGCCACGGCGACCGGCCAGACGATCCCTCCCTCGTCGTGGTGGGCCTCGATCACCGCGGCGAGAAGCCGGCCGATCCCGATCCCGTAGCAGCCCATGACGAGCGGCCGGGCCTGCCCCTCCCGGTCGAGGAACGTCGCCCCCAAGGCCGCGGAGTACTTCGTCCCCAGTTTGAAGATGTGCCCAAGTTCGATCCCCCGGCGGAGGCGGAGGGGGGCCCCGCACCGGGCGCAGGGGTCCCCCTCCCGGGCCAGGGCCACGTCCGCAACGAGGTCGGCGCGGAAATCCCGGCCGAGGTTCACGTTCCGGAGGTGGAACCCCTCGCGGTTGGCGCCGGCGACGAGGTTCCGGGCGGCCGCCACGGAGTCGTCGGCCACCACGACCACCCCGTCCCGGCGGATCCCGATCGGCGAGGCGTAGCCGGGGACCGCCCCCAGGGCGGCGATCTCGGCCTCGGTGGCCGGGGCGAGGTCCGAACGCCCCACGGCCCGCGCGAGCTTGGCCTCGTTGACCTCGAGGTCCCCCCGGATGACGACGAACACCGTCCTCTCCCCGGCCCGGTAGAACACGGCCTTCGCCGTGCGGGAGGTGGGGATCCCGAGGAAGCGGGCCACCTCGGCGATGGAGGTCGTCCCAGGGGTGGCCACCTCCTCCACGGGGAGGGGGTCTTCGGCGGAGCCCGGGTCCTTGCGGGCGACCGCGCTCTCGCGGTTGGCGGCGTAGCCGCACCCCTCGCAGAGGACGAACGTGTCCTCGCCCCCATCGTGGGGGAGCATGAACTCGTGGGACCCCGAGCCCCCCATGAGGCCCGGGTCGGCCTCCACCGACACGGCGGCCAGGCCGCAGCGGCGGAAGATCCGGAGGTAGGCCCCGTGGACCTCGGGGTAGTACCGGTCGAGGTCGGCGGCGTCCTCGTGAAAGCTGTAGGCGTCCTTCATCGTGAACTCCCGGACCCGGACGAGGCCCCCTCGGGAGCGGGGTTCGTCCCGAAACTTCGTCTGGATCTGGTACAGCATGAGGGGGAGCTGGCGCCAGGACTGGATCTCCCGCCGGGCGAGGTCGGTGACGACCTCCTCGTGGGTGGGCCCGAGGACCATCTCCCGCCCCGAGCGGTCCTGGAACCGCACAAGCTGGGGGCCGAAGTCCCCGAGGCGCCCCGTCTCCGCCCACAGCTCGGCCGGGTGGACCACCGGCATGTGGAGCTCCGCCCCACCAATCCCGTCCATCTCCTCGCGGACGATGGCCTCAACCTTCCGCAGGGCCCGCCACCCCAGCGGGAGGTAGGTGTAGATCCCCGCGGCGAGGGGCCGAATCAGCCCCGCCCGGAGCATGAGCCTGTGGCTGGGGAGGTCCGCCTCCGCGGGGTCCTCCTTCCACGTGGGCAGGAAGTAGCGGCTCCACCGAACGAACGCCATGGGCGAAGGTTAGCGGAAGAGCTCCGCGAGGGCAACGCGCAGATCGTCCAGATCGTCAACGAGGCGCGGGGGGACGGGGAGGGTCCGGAGGAAGGTCTCCCCGTAGGCCTCTGTTCCCAGGCGGGGGTCGGCGAGGAGGACGGCGCCGCGGTCGGTTGGGGTGCGGACGAGCCGGCCCACCCCCTGCCGCAGGCGGAGGACGGCCCGGGGGAGGAAGAGTTCCCGGAACGGGGAGCGGCCGCGGAGCCGGATCCGCTCGGCCTGGGCCTCCACCAGGGGATCCGTGGGGACGGGGAACGGGAGCCGGGCCACCACGAGGAGCTCGAGCTCCTCCCCGGGGAGGTCAATCCCCTCCCACAGGGTGTCGAGGCCGAGGAGGGCCACGGGTGGGGGGTGGGCGCGGAACCGGCGGAGGAGGGCCTCCCGCTCCCCATCGCGCCCCTGGACGAGGTGGGGGAACCCCTGGAGGTGGGCGGCCGTGGCCTCGAGGGCCCGGCGGGAGGTGAAGAGGACGAGGGCCCGGCAGGGGACGGCCGCGAGAGCCCCCCGGAGGGCCGCGGCGAGGCCCTCGGGAAAGGCCCCGTCGTCGGGGTGGGGGAGGAACCGAAGGACGAACGCCCCCACCCGATCGTAGGAAAAGGGGGACGGCCAGGCCCGGAACAGGTCGGGGACAAGCCCGAGCTCCCGGGCCAAGGCGGCACCCTCGTCCCCCACGGACAAGGTGGCCGAGGTGAGGATCCCCGCGTGGAGGTTGGGCCACAGGGCGGAGGCGAGGTGGTCCCCAACCTCGACCGGGGAGGCGGAGAGGGTGAGCCCACGTCCCTCCCGGGCGTACCAGAACACGGTGTCCGCCTCTTCGGCCCGGAGGAGGAAGCCCACGAGGCCCGCGAGGCGGCCGAGCTCGCCGGCGAGGCCCCGGGCCCGGGCTGCCCCCTCGTCGTCGAGCTCCCGAGCGAGGTCGGTCAGGGCCTCGGCGAGGGCGTCGAGGGCCTCCGCGAGGAGGCGTCCGGCGGGGAGGAGCCCCTCCGCCTCCCGTCTGCCGTAGCGGCCGATCTCGCCGGGGAAGAGGTCCCCGGCCGCGGCCCAGAACGCCCGGTGGGCCGCCGCAGCTCGCTCCCAGGCGGCGAGGACCTCGGATCCGTCCGCGGTTTCCCCCCACGCAGCGAGGAGCCCACCCTCCCCCCGGCGGAGCTCCCCGAGGAGCCGGGGGATCAGGGGAGGGGAGAGGGAGGCGCTCAGGGCGTCCCGGAGGGCGTCGGGGAGGGCGTGGGCCTCGTCGGCGACGAGGACGTCGTAGGGGCCGAGGATCGCCCCGCCGGCGGCGAGGTCGGCCCCGAGGAGGGCGTGGTTGACCACCACGAGCCGCGCCCCCTGGGCCCGCTCCCGGGCCCGCCGCGACGGGCAGCGGCCTCCGAACGGACAGGCCCGGCCGGCGCACCGCCACGGGAGGTCGGGCAGGCGCCCCAGGACCGCCGCGCCCTCCGGCGCCGACCGGAGCCCTGCGACCTCGTCGAGGTCGCCCGCCCCTGTCCGGGCCGCCCAGGCGAGGAGGGGAACGAGGATCTCCCGGGGGAGGAGCTCCCCCCGCAGCCGCTCGAGCTCCCGGAGGCAGAGGTAGTTCTCCCGCCCCTTGAGGAGGGCACAGGGCACGTCGAAGCCCAGCTCCCGGAGGAGGAACGGGAGGTCGCGCGTCCAGAGCTGGTCCTGGAGGGCCCGGGTCCGGGTGGCGACGACCGCCCGTCCTTCCCCTTCGGCAAGGTGGAGAAGAAGCGGGATGAGGTAGCCAAAGGTCTTTCCCGTTCCCGGCCCGGCCTCGAGGAGGCGGACCTCGCCCCGTTCCAGCGCCTCCGCGGCCGCGAGGGCGTACTCCACCTGGGCCGGGCGGTGATCCAGGCCGCGGCGGGAAAGACGGTGGAACGCCTCGGCCACCTCGTGGGGCGGGGTTTGCCGGGGAGGAGCGGGGAGGGGTCGGGGCTCGGGAAGCCAGCCGGGGTCCGGAAGGAGCTCCGCGAGGAGGTCCCGGGCCGGGGCGGGGAACCCCGCCGCCTCCCCAAGAAGCCGGAGGAAGAGGAGCCCCACGGCCTCGGCCTGGGCGACGACCCCCTCCCCAAGGGGGATCCCGGCCCGCCGGGCGAGGGAGGGAAGCGAGAGATCCAGTTCCTCGGGCCACACCGCCCGGGCGAGGGCCCGGAGGTCCACCCCCCGGCCCCCCGCGGCCGGGGGCGGATCGAGGGCTACCACGGGCAGGGCCAACCCGTCCACTGACCGGGGCAGGGCGTCGAGGGGGACGCCGCGGCGCTCCTCAACCTTCCCGTCTTGGAACCGAACGAGCGCCGCTTCCCCCTCGCCGCGGGCGAGGGCCAGGAACCCGTTCACCGGCTGAGGCGGTGGAGGAGGTCGATCCGCCGGACCACGCCCACGAGCCGGCGCCCCTCGTCCACCACCGGGATCTGCTTCAGGCCCTTGCGGATCATGAGGTCGGCGAGGTACAGGTCGTTGTCGTCAAGCCGGGCGAGAACGAGGTCGGTGACCATGAACTCGGAGACGGGCCGGCCCCCGATCTCCCGGAGCTTCCGACGGATCCGGTCGAGGCTGGGGAGGAACGCCGCCGACTGGAGCATCTCGACGTACCCCGGGAGCGCCGCCCGGATGAGGTCCCGCTCGGAGACGATCCCCACCACCCGCCCCTCCTCGTCGAGCACGGGCAGCGAGGAGAACCCCGACTGGTGGAGGAGGTAGACGACGTCCGCGAGCGGGGTGTCGAGGTCGACCGAGGTGAGGTCGCGGCGCATGAGGTCGCGGGCCTTCATCCCTCCCCCCTCCGGCGGACCACGACGCGGGCAAGCTCCGCCTCGATCGCCGCGGGGTTGAGGCACAGCTTCTCCTCGACTTCGGCCGAGGCGAGGGCGGCGGCCATCCCGTACCGGGCGGCCTCCACGAGGTCCGACCCGCGGAGGAGCCCGACGAGGATCCCCCCCACGAGGGCGTCGTCGGCCCCCACGAGGTTCTTGAACGTGGCGAGCGGCACCCGGGCCTCGAGCTCCCACACCCCCTCCGGGGTCACGAGGATGTCCCCGGTCACGCGGTGGGAGATAAGGGACGCGCGGACCCCCTGGGCCACCATCCACTTCCCGGCCTGGACGATTTGCTCCGCCGTCTCCACGGGGAGGTCCCCCAGGCGGAGCTCCTCCCGCACGTCGGGTTTGACGAGGTACGGCCCCTCGGGGATCGCCCGGACCATCGGCTCCCCGCCGGCGTGGACGACCGTCCGGACCCCGGCCCGGTGGGCCCGCGCCACGAGCTCCCGGTAGCAGTCGGGGGAGCAGCCGGGGGCGAGGGATCCCCCGAGGACGACGCAGTCCGCCTGGCGGAGCATCCGCTCGTACTTGCGGAGGAAGATCCGCATCCCCTCCTCGGGGACCGGGGGGCCCAGCTCGTGGATGAGGAGGGGGTGGTACTCCCGGCCCTTGGCGATCACGGTCACGTTCGTCCGGTTCTCCCCGGGGATCCACACGAAGTTCGCCGTCACCCCGCGGGCGAGGAGGTCCTGGAGGATGATCTGCCCGGTGTGGCCGGCGAGGAACCCCAGGGCCACCGTGTCCACCCCGTGGCAGGCGAGGAACGTGGAGACGTTGATCCCCTTCCCCCCGGCCGAGGAAAGCGACCGCTCGCTCCGGATGAGGATCGCCTCCTCCGGGCGGTCCAAGGACAAGGGGAGCTCGTCCACCCAGTAGAACTTGTCGAGGGTCGGGTTGAGGGTGACGGTGAGGATCATCCCTGCACCCGCCCGTGGAGGGCCCCGGCCGTGGCCTTCTCGATCCGGACCATCGCGAACGCTCCGATCATAGCGGGATCCCCGGGAAAGAGCACGGTCCGGAAGTCGGGCGTCTTCCCGGCGAGGAGCCCCTTCTCGGGGAGAAGCCGCTCCACGAGGACCTCCTCAACTCTCCCCACCCGGCGCCCGTGGAGGCGGAGGGCGATCCGCCGGCTCAGGTCAAGCACGGCCTCCAGGCGCCGGGCCTTCTCCAGGGAGGGGACGTCGTCGGGGAGCCGCTCGGCTGCGGTCCCCGGCCGGGGGGAGTAGGCGGCGACGAACACGGTCCCGAACTCCGCCTCCTCGATCAGGGAGAGCGTCTGAGCAAAATCCTCCTCCGTCTCCCCCGGGAACCCAACGATCACGTCCGTGGTGACGTTGACCTCGGGGAGGGCGTCCCGGAGCCGGCGGACGAGGCCGAGGAACTCCGCCCGGGTGTAGCCCCGGTTCATCCGCTCAAGAACCCGGTCGCTCCCAGACTGGACCGCGAGGTGGACGTGGGGGCAGAGGTTCCCCCCTTGGGCGAGGGCCTCGATCACCTCGTCGGTCATGTACGCGGGGTGGGAGGTCGTGAACCGGACCCGGGGGATCGGGATCCCCCGAACGGCGCGGAGAAGGCGGGCGAAGCTCGTCCCGTCCCGGAGGTCCATCCCGTAGGCGTCCACGTTCTGCCCAAGGAGCGTGACCTCCTGGTACCCCGCCTGGGCGAGGTCCCGGAGCTCGGCGAGGACCTCGGGGAGGGGGCGGGAGCGGAGCGGCCCCCGGACCCTGGGGACCACGCAGTAGGCGCAGGCGTGGGAGCAGCCCTCGGCGATCGAGACGTAGGCCTGGAACGGACTCCGCCGGAGAACCGGCAGGCGCTCGAGGCCGTTCGGGGAAGGGAGGAAGGCGAACCGCTCCCCCCGGGCAGCCCGGGCGAGGAGCTCGGGGAGCCGGGCGAGGCTGGCCGTGCCGGAGGCGAAGTCCACCCCCGGGAGGAGGTCGAGGATCCCCTCCCCGCGGCCCTGGGCCATGCAGCCTCCAAGTCCGATGAGGAGGGGGCGGGAGCGCTTGAGGCGCTGGAGCTCCCCGACCCGGCCAGCCACCTTCTCCTCCGCCTTCCCGCGGACCATGCACGTGTTGAGGAGGACGAGATCCGCTTCTTCGGGGGAGTCGACGAGGGCGTGGCCGGCCTGAGCGAGGACGCCGGCGATCTCCTCGCTTTTGAGCTCGTTCTGCTGGCAGCCCCAGGTGAGGATGCAGACCTTCATCGCCCCAAGGGTAACCCACCTCGTTCGCGTTGGTCTACGCCAGGGGGGCAAGCTCGCCCAAGCGACTGCTCCCCACGTTCCGGGGCCCGCACCACTTGGCCAGTCCAGGCAAGGTTGCGGAAAGATTCCGCGGGGCCTCGCCCACCAGTGGTCTGATGAACCAGGCCGCGCTATAGTACGCCGCCCGACCTTTGGGAGCGGTCGGCAGGAGGGAAAGCGGCATGAGCGTGCGACGGTGGTGGCGGGCGGTTCGTTGGGGGGCGGCTGTGACGCTGCTGGTAGCGCCCCTTTTTTTGTCCGGTTGCATTTTCGGCGGTTGTCCGTGCCCAAGGCTTGAGTGGAGGCTCCACACCGCCACCCCCGAGGGCGTGGATCTCCACCACCTGTACATTGCGTCCGCCGCAGAGGGGTGGGCGGTGGCCAACGGAGGCCGGATCTACCGCTTCGACGGGATTGCGTGGAATCTCCATACCACCTTCCCCGACCTAGCCTGGTTCCACGGAATTCACGGGGTTTCCCCCACCCAAGTGTGGGCCGTGGGGGCGGGAGGGCGGATCTACCGCTACGATGGCACGGCCTGGACGCTTCACACCGTCGTGCCTGAAGGAGTCGGCCTTTGGTCTGTCTACATGGTTTCCCCAAGCGAAGGTTGGGCTTGGGGAGCAACCGGGGAGATCTACCGGTACAACGGAACCGCCTGGACCCTGTACCGCCGCACGGCCGAGAGGACTCCCTGCCACGGGATTCACGGCCTTTCCCCGACGGATGTGTGGGCCGTGGGGCATGGGGGCCGGATCTACCACTAGACGGCACAGATTGGACGCTCCACACCACAATTGCCGGAGCAAATAGGTTTTGGGCTGTTCAGATGCTTTCCCCTACCGAAGGCTGGGCCGTGGGAGATTATGGAAGGATTTACCGGTACAACGGAACCACGTGGAGTTTGCACACGACCACGCCGGAGGGGACCGACCTCTGGGGCCTGGCCCTGCTCTCGCCGACGTACGGTTGGGCCACCAGCGTGGACGGCCGGATCTACCACTACGACGGAACAGCCTGGAGCCTTCACACCACGACGTCTGAGCGTACCCAAGTTCATAGCGTAACCATCGTGACTTCCCTCGAGGCTTGGGCTACGGGATATCGAGGCCGAATTTATCGCTACGGTTGTTGGTCGCAGTAGGAGGCCGTAGGCACCGAAGGCGGTCCTCAGCCCAGACACCAGAGTGAAGTAGTTTCAGACAAGGGAGGCTTAGCTAAGCTAGCATTGCTAGAGCAAAACTTGGTGCTCCGTTCCAATCTCGTTCTGCTGACAGTCCAAGGCGAGGATACAGATTTTCGTCGCCCCACGGTCCCCCACTGCGCTCTTGGGTCTGCGCAGAGGACCCGACTCATCCCAACGTCCGTTCCACAGTTTGGGGGAGTTCTTATTCATCTCTAGCAGCCCCCAGGGCCGTGCAGTGGGGAAGGAGTCGAATGTGTTCCCAATACTTGTCGGACCCATTAGGGCGCTATAAAATGAGTTAGGAGGGTGATCCAGGATGAGCACGTGGTGGTGGCGGACAGTTCGCTGGGGATTGGCTGGAGCGCTGTTGGTAATGCCACTTTCCTTATCCGGTTGCTTGTTTGGGGGGTGTCCGTGCCCCAGGATCGAGTGGAGGCTCCACACACAAACAGCGCTCCATCGATCCCTCAACGAAGTCCATATGTTGTCGGCCACCGAAGGTTGGGCAGCGGGCACCGACCGGGAGACTGGCGCGCCTATGGGCGCGGTCTTTCGATACGACGGAACCGCTTGGACCCTTCACACATTGGTCCCATCTTCGTCCGGCCTCCACGGCGTCCACGGCTTGTCGCCGACCGACGTGTGGGTGGTGGGAGTAGGAGGGCAGATTTATCACTACAACGGAACGAGCTGGATTCTTCACACAACCCGGCCGGAGGGAGGCTTTCTCTACGCAGTTTATATGACATCGCCCACCGAGGGTTGGGTAGTTGGACAATTCGGCCACATCTATCGATACAACGGCACGACATGGTCCCTCTTCACTCAGGTCACGGGGCAAACCTTACTTCACGACGTCCACGGAATTGCTCCGGACAACCTGTGGGCAGTGGGGCACCGTGGGCGGATCTACCACTACAATGGGACAGAGTGGTATCTTCACACGACTACAGCCGAGGGAAGCCGCCTATGGGCTGTATACATGGT
>JAOACA010000080.1 GCA_026418075.1 Candidatus Bipolaricaulota bacterium
TTTCGCTCCGGCTTCGCCTGACGGCTTAACCTTGCCGCTGAGGACAACTCCCTGGCTCATTCTGCAAAAGGCACGCAGTCGGGCCATCCCTTCCACTGGCTTGTGGATCCGGGGTTTCAGGTTCTATTTCACTCCCCTTCCGGGGTTCTTTTCACCTTTCCCTCGCGGTACTATGCGCTATCGGTCTGTCCGTAGTACTTAGCCTTGGAGGGAGGTCCCCCCAGATTCCCACGACCTTCCACGGGGGCCGTGGTACTTGGGAGCGTACACCCAGGAGACCTCTCACCTTTCACCTACGGGGCTTTCACCCTCTATGGCGGAGCGTTCCAGCTCACTTCGGTTAGGTGGAGGTTTTGTAACTCCCTGAGAAGCTGGCAGACTTCTCCGTGTACGTCCCGCTACCCCGTACGAGCTAAGGCTGCCACCATGGCACCCGTACGGTTTGGGCTGATCCCCGTTCGCTCGCCGCTACTTGGGGAGTCTCGTTTGATTTCCTTTCCTGGGACTACTAGAAGGTTTTACTTCGTCCCGTGTTGGCTCCACCTTGCGGTGGATGACAGGGCTCAACACCCTGCCGGGTTTCCCCATTCGGGCATCCGGGCCTCAAAGGCTCTTTGCGCCTCCACCCGGCTTATCGCAGCTTAGCACGCCCTTCATCCCCTCGGACAGCCGAGGCATCCACCCCGGACCCTTACTAACTTGCACACCCACAAGGAAGGAAAAACC
>JAOACA010000081.1 GCA_026418075.1 Candidatus Bipolaricaulota bacterium
CGCCGACCGACCGTCGTTAGGCGAAGCAGTGTGGAACCCTGCACCGCAGAGCGTGATAGTCGCGTAGCCGGCGACCTTAGGTCGGTGACCAGTTCCTGAGTAGGTCCGGGCACGAAGAACCCGGGCTGAAGCTGGGCAGACCACTGTCCAAGGCGAGCTACACGCAGTGACCGATAGCGCACAGTACCGTGAGGGAACGGTGAAAAGCACCCCGGCGAGGGGAGTGAAAGAGACCCTGAAATCGTGTGCTTGCACGCCGTGGGAGCCGGGTGACCGGTGACCGCGTGCCTTTTGGAGTATGATCCGGCGAGTTATCCTCAGTGGCGCGGTTAAGGCAGTACCAGCCGGAGCCGGAGTGAAAGCGAGCCTGAACAGGGCGACCGTCGCTGGGGATAGACCCGAAACCGTGTGAGCTACCCATGGCCAGGCTGAAGCGTCCCTAACAGGACGTGGAGGGCCGCACCGGTGTCTGTTGCAAAAGGCTCGGATGAGCTGTGGGTAGGGGTGAAATGCCAATCGAACACGGAGATAGCTGGTCCTCCCCGAAATGTATTGAGGTACAGCCGCGGGCAAGGCACGCGCGGAGGTAGAGCGCTGTTGTTGTGCGGGGGCTTCACCGCTTACCAAGCGACGGCAAACTGCGAATGCCGCGCGTGTGCGCCGCGAGTGAGACGGCGGGTGCGAATATCCGTCGTCGAGAGGGAAACAAC
>JAOACA010000082.1 GCA_026418075.1 Candidatus Bipolaricaulota bacterium
GCCTTGAGCCGACGGACCTGCTCGGGGGTCATGAAGTCCTCAAGGGTTAGCTGCAGGGGCATCCTCCCTCCTTTCGACACTTAACCAAGGATGCAGAAAACTTTACCAAAGAACCGGGGCTCGCCGAAGGCCCTTCCGTCCGGCGTTCCCGGGAGGGGTGACTTGACAAAAGGACCCTTTTGTCAACCCCCCTAGTCCAGGGCATAGCGCTCGATGATCTTCTTCTCCTCGCCCGCCACCTCCGCGGAAAGCTCGATGTAATCCCGTAGTCCCGAGGTGAGGAGCTTCTCCCGAAACAGGGAGTCCAGCTGGAAGATCCCGGCGGAGTTGGTCATGCGCACGTGGATGTGCACGGGCTTCTCCTTCCCCTTCCGGACCTCCACCTTGTCGATGGCCAGGGCGGAGACGGAGTGGATGGTGGGCCGCCCCACCTGGAAGGGGATGCGGGCCCGGCCCTTCTCCATGTCCAGGGCGTCCGCGACCTTGAGCACCCCGGCCTCCAGGGTGAGGGGGCGGGCCTCCTTGCGGTGGGCGTACACGGCGTGGAGCACGTCGGCCAAGACCTGGGTCTTGGCCGGCTCCTCGTAGATGCCCGTCAGGAGCTCGTCGGCGAGCGACGCCGCCAGGACCAGGGAGAGGTTTTCGTGGTCGTCGCGGTGGATGGCGTGGCCGATGTCGTGGAGGGCGGCGGCCAGGGTGACCACCACCTC
>JAOACA010000083.1 GCA_026418075.1 Candidatus Bipolaricaulota bacterium
CTCAAGGGCTGCCCCTCCCCGCTCGCCCGGATTCCGCCCCCCGGGCCGGGGGCTGGCGCGGGAAGCCCCAAGCTCATCCCAATCCTCGTGGGGATTGGCCTCGTTCTGGCCCTCGTTCTCGTGTTCGTCCTCACCCGCTGAGGGGTGCACGGTAGAGCCCGGAGCCTGGGTCCTCCCGCGGTAGAATCGGCCCGATGAAGGTCGCTGCAGGCGAGCGGTTCCGGATCAAGACAAAGCTCAAGCCCCAGGGGGATCAGCCGAAGGCGATCCGGGAGCTCACCGACGGGCTCCTTTCCGGCCACCGCTACCAGACCCTCCTCGGGGCCACCGGGACGGGGAAGACGTTCACGATTGCCCACGTGATCCAGAACGTCCAGCGCCCGACCCTCGTCATCGCCCACAACAAGACCCTCACCGCCCAGCTCTACGGGGAGTTCCGGGAGCTTTTCCCCGACAACGCCGTCCACTACTTCGTCTCCTACTACGACTACTACCAGCCCGAGGCCTACATCCCCCAGACGGACACCTACATCGAGAAGGACGCCCAGATCAACGAGGAGATCGACCGCCTCCGCCACGCGGCCACCGCGAGCCTCCTCTCCCGGCGGGACGTGATCGTGGTGGCGAGCGTCTCCTGCATCTACGGCCTGGGGTCCCCCGAGGACTACGCCGCGCTGTCCCTTGTCCTCGAGGT
>JAOACA010000084.1 GCA_026418075.1 Candidatus Bipolaricaulota bacterium
GGGGAGCGCGGTCCTCGTGACCCTGGTCACGGACGACCTCCCCGCGTGGCGGGAGAGGCTGCGGAAGGCGGGGGCGGAGGGGCTCACCGAGGTCGAGCGCCGGGAGGACCTCGGGATCGAGCGGTTCTTCGCCCGGGATCCGGGCGGGTACGCGATCGAGGTCCAGCGGTTCCTCCGGCCGTGGGACCGGGTGAAGTTCCACGGCCTTGAGGGGGCTGCCCCGTGCTGAGGGAGGCCCTGATCGAGGCCCTGACCTCGTTCGGGGGCGAGGTGCGGGAGGAGGGCGGGACGATCGCGTTCACGAAGGTCCTCGCCGAGCGGAGGGTGTTCCTCGCTCGGAGGAGGCTCGTCTACCGGGCCGTGGTCCGGGTGGACGAGGGGAAGCGGGAGGTCCACGTTCGGGAAACCCTCACCGAGACGGGCTCCGGCCTGGCTCTCGAGAGCGGAGCGGGGTTCAAGGCGGAAAGCTACCGGACGCGCCCGGGGGCGCGGGAGGGGACGATCGCCGAGCAGGCCGAGCTCTTTGGGAAGAAGTACAGCTACACCTTCGACTTCGCCGCTGTACGAGCGGCTCTCGAGGTGGCAGCGAGAAACCACGGGTGCACCGTGCATCCCCGCTTCAGTCTCTAATAGGGGGAGACGTGCTGCACTCCAACTTCCGTTGCCCTGTTTGTTTTG
>JAOACA010000085.1 GCA_026418075.1 Candidatus Bipolaricaulota bacterium
GGCGTACACCTCGCCGCCCAGGGCGCCGTTCTCGGTGCTGAGGGCGGCGGCCTCCGGCCGAAAACCGACGATGACTTCGGGACTCCCCAGAGCCTGCAAACCGGGACGATAGGCCGGCGGGATGGGGATGGCGTTGTTCACGCCAGGCAGGCGAATGCGATCCCCCTCGATGCGGCCGTCGAGCAGGTTCATACCGGGGCTGCCAATGAAGCGGGCCACGAACAGATTGGCCGGGTCGTAATAGACCTGAGCCGGCGTCCCCACCTGTTGCACCTCGGCTGCAGACATGACCACAATCCGGTCGCTCATGGCCATCGCCTCGACCTGGTCGTGGGTCACGTACACCGTCGTGGCGTGTTGCTGGATGTGGAGCTGCTTGATCTCGGCTCGCATGCTCTCGCGCAGCTCGGCGTCCAGCGCGCCCAGGGGTTCATCCATCAGAAACGCGGCCGGGCGTCGCACCAGCGCCCGCGCCAACGCGACCCGTTGCTGGTCGCCGCCGCTCAGGCGACCAGGGCGTTGTCGCAGCAGGTGCCCGATGCGCAGGATCTCGACCACCTCGGCCACCCGTTTCTGGATGTTCTCCTTCTTCTCGCCCTCCGCCTGGAGCGGAAAGGCGATATTATCCCACACCGATAAGTGCGGATACAGCGCGTAGAACTGAAAAACAAAGGCA
>JAOACA010000086.1:0-306 GCA_026418075.1 Candidatus Bipolaricaulota bacterium
GCCCTCTTCCGCAGCCTTTAGCCGCTTGGGGCCTTCGAAGCTGAAGGGCCGGGTGACCACGGCCACGGTGAGGGCCCCCTGCCGCTTGGCCACCTCGGCCACCACGGGGGCGCTCCCCGTACCCGTCCCGCCCCCCATCCCGGCGGTGATGAAGACCATGTCGGCCCCCTCCAGGGCCTCGGCGATCAGGTCTTCCGCTTCCTGGGCCGCCTTCTCCCCAATCTCCGGGTTGGCCCCTGCCCCCAGGCCCCGGGTGAGCCTTTCCCCCAGCTGGATGCGCACGTCGGCCAGGCTCTTGGCCAGGAC
>JAOACA010000086.1:316-667 GCA_026418075.1 Candidatus Bipolaricaulota bacterium
TGGCGGCGATGAACTCCACCCCCGAGAGCCCGGCCTCGATCATGCGGTTCACGGCGTTATTGCCCGCGCCCCCTAAGCCGATGACCTTGATGACCGCTCCTTCCATGCCCTGCCTCCTCCCCCATGCCTAGTTAGAACAGATTGTTAAATATCTCCTTGAGCCTGGCCCACAAGCCTTCCCCCTTGGGTTTTTCCTCCTTGGCCCGAACCCTTTTGGGCTCCGGGGCGCGCACCGGCAGGCTGGCCCCGAAGCGCACCAGGCCCACCGCGGCCGCGTGGGCGGGGGTGGCCACCACGTCGGTGAGACCGGAAACCCCGTGGGGCCGGCCCACCCGGACGGGCAGGGTGTAC
>JAOACA010000087.1 GCA_026418075.1 Candidatus Bipolaricaulota bacterium
GTCCTGAATAGCGCCGTAGTCACCGACTTCGGCTCTTACTCGTACGAACCCCTCACCATCGACGCCGTTCGCGCGTGGCTGCATGCGGGGCCGGTCATCTCCCAGGTCGGCTACCAGTCTACCGCCGACTGGATCGAGTCCCGCCTCGGCATCCGTCTGCCGCTCAGCCGCGACGCCAGGCGCATGCAGCCCGGCGACGAGGCGCTCGTCGTGCGGCTCCGCTACCGGCTCGATGACCCCGCACGCAAGGCTGGCGGCGGCGTCGCCCTCACGGACGAGGATGTGGAGATCGGTCTCCTGCGCCGCATCTCATAGCCCGCCTGATGAGCCTGCCCGCGGGGGCAGGCGAAACCGGGGCACCGCCCCCGGTCGCGGGATTCCCCGCAAGGAGGGAATATGATCAGCAAAAAGATCCCGCCGAGCATGCGCTCGGCCTACGCAAAAGCTTGTTTGGATCACGGTTTCGACCCGCTGCGGTTTGCCCCGTACTCGCGCATGACGGTGTACGAGGCTCTGGCGGCTCTCGGATACGATCCGCTCCGCAACTACGATGCGGAGCCGCCGCGCCCGCCCCGCTGCGCCCACCCCGGGTGCGAGTTCCGCGCCAAGCGGCTGGGGGAGCGGTACTGCGATATCCACACCCCCGTCACC
>JAOACA010000088.1 GCA_026418075.1 Candidatus Bipolaricaulota bacterium
GAGTTCAAGGCCGCCATGCACGAAGCCGGTTTTGAGCTCATCGAGATTCCCCATACCCGCCTCTCGGGCAAGAACTCTGCCGACATAAGGCTGGTGGTGGACGCCCTCGACCTCTGCTACACCAAGTCCCACGTGGACACCTTCGTGGTGATTAGCGGCGACTCCGACTTCTCGCCGCTGGTCTCCAAGCTGCGGGAAAACAACCGGCTGGTGATTGGGGTGGGCGTGAAAAAGTCCACCTCGGACTTGCTGACCGCCGCCTGCGACGAGTTCATCTTCTACGACGACCTGGTGCAAGAAGAGGTCGCCCAGAAGCGGGCCGCCAAAGCCGGTAAAAAAGCACAGCAGCCCCAGCCCCCCGGCCAGAAGCCCGAAGACAAGCAGCAGGAGGCCCTCGAGCTGGTGCTCGAGACCCTCCTGGCCCTGCAAGCCGAGCGCGGCGGGGAGGAACGCATCCTGAGTTCGCTGGTCAAGCAAACCCTCAAGCGCCGCAAGCCGGGCTTCAACGAAGCCTCCTATGGCTTCCGCTCATTCAGCGCGCTCCTGGAAGAAGCCGAACGCCGGGGGCTGGTGCGCCTGGAGCGCGACGAGCGCTCGGGGGGCTATATCGTGCATCCTCGAGGGG
>JAOACA010000089.1 GCA_026418075.1 Candidatus Bipolaricaulota bacterium
ACGTTCGTCGAGGTCGTCGCCCCCTGCCCCACGAACTACGGCCGCCGGAACCGGATCGGCGAGGGCCTGGACGAGCTTCGCTACTACGCGTCCCACGCCCAGATCCGCCACGGGGCGGACCCCAAGGAGGCCGAGCTCGTCCCCGGGAAGCCGTTCCTCGTCGGACGGTTCGTCCAGGTGGAGAAGCCCACCCACCTTGAGATGTACGCGGCGAAGGTCGCCGAGCTAGGAGGGAAGTGATGGACTTCGTAGAGAGGCTTGCCCAGGCCATTGGTCAGGCGGCGACGATCCTCCCCCCCGACGTGGTCCGGGCCCTGGAGCGGGCCCGGGACCGGGAGGAGGGCCCCGCCCGGGTCCAGGTCGAGGCGATCCTCGAGAACGTCCGGATCGCCCGGGACGGCAAGGTCCCGATCTGCCAGGACACGGGGACGATCTCGTTCTTCGTGAAGTTGGGGACCAAGTTCCCCTACCTCGGCGACCTCCTCCAGTCGCTCCCCGAGGCAACGCGGACGGCGACGAAGGCCGTCCCGTTGAGGCCCAACACCGTCCACCCCTTCACTGGGAAGAACCCCGGGGACAACACGGGCCGCTACGTCCCGGCGATCACCTGGGAGGTGGT
>JAOACA010000008.1:0-1653 GCA_026418075.1 Candidatus Bipolaricaulota bacterium
CTACTCCACAGGCCGAGTGCAAGATCGAGAAGGTGCCATCGCGCTTCTACGCGAGTCCGCCGTGGTGACATCTGAAAACTGTGCTAACCCAGCGTGGTCCGTGAGTATCCCATCGGCGATCCGCCAACTCATGTCCCAATAGTTGTGAGGATGTTTAGGAAGGGGGCCTGCCACGCGCAGGCCCCCTTTCTCTCGGCCTTCCTGGCTCCTCCAAGGCACCGTACCCGGCCGTTTGCGTGCGAACCTTCGTTCTGCAAGGTCAGCCAATCAACATCGTGGTGGAGATGAGCGGAGTCGAACCGCCGGCCTCCGCGTTGCGAACGCGGCGCTCTCCCAACTGAGCTACATCCCCAACTGGCGGCGCAGGGAATCGAACCCTGAACCTCGCGGTTATGGGCCGCGCGCTCTTGCCGGTTGAGCTACACCGCCTGGTTGCGGGGGCTGGACTCGAACCAGCAACCTCCGGGTTATGAGCCCGGCGAGCTGCCAACTTGCTCCACCCCGCTCATGCCGAGGGCGGGAGTTGAACCCGCACGAGCCCAAGGCCCCGGGGATTTTAAGTCCCCTGCGTCTGCCTCTTTCGCCACCTCGGCGGCATGGAGCGGGAAACGGGGGTCGAACCCGCGACCTCCACCTTGGCAAGGTGGCGCTCTACCAGCTGAGCTATTCCCGCAGCGGCCCTTGGATTATACGGAGGCGGGCCCTCCCGGCCAGGGGGTGCGAAGGGCGGGACTCGAACCCGCACGCCTTGCGGCACTGGCTCCTAAGGCCAGCGCGTCTGCCCGTTCCGCCACCTTCGCCTGACTATCCATACCCAGGGGCCACCGCCTCGTCAACCCGCCGGGCGACGGCGGCCAGGCCCCCCGCCCCGGCGTCGAGGACCCGGGCGGGAGACGGGGAAAGGCACCGGCGGAGGAACCGCCACAGGAGGTCCGTGTGGACCCGCTTGCGGGGGTCACGGAGGTCCCGGGACGCCTCCCTCTCGGTTTGCGCGTCCCAGTACGCCCGCAGCTCCTCAAGCCCGCTCATTCCCTCTCCGGGTAGAGGCCGAGGAGGCCCGTGGGGTCCCGGCGGCGGGAGAGGCGGACCCCGGGAAGGCGGAGGAACACGATCTCCGCCGTGTTGTGAACGACCGCCGCGAGGAGGTGACCCCCGACCGCCGCGCCCCCCTCCCGGCCCGCCACGACGTGGGCGTGAAGGACGGGCTTTCCCCCCTCGTCCCCAAGGTTCCCCTGGAGGGACAGGAGCTCCACGGGCTCCGCGATCCGCTCTTCCACGTACTTCGCCCCGTCCCAGTACCCGAGGACGAGGTCCCGGACCATCCCGATCCCCGCCACGAGGGCCAGGGAGCCCCATTCTGGGGAGAGAAGGACGTCGGGAAGCCGCTCGCCATCCTGACACCGCACGACGATCACAGAACCGGTCTCCACCTTGAGCATGGTCTCCTCCTCTTGCGGGGGCGCCCGGGCGGCCTATCCTTCGGGGCCGTGACCCCTCGCGAACGGATGGCGGCCGTGGCCCGGCGCCTGAACGCCCACTACGGCCCCCTCCGGCCGCGGCCGCCCGAGCCGCCCCTCGATCTCCTCGTCCGGACCATTCTTTCCCAGCACACCTCGGACCGCAACCGGGACGCGGCCTACGCCCGGCTGCGGA
>JAOACA010000008.1:1718-40802 GCA_026418075.1 Candidatus Bipolaricaulota bacterium
GGGGCCGGGCTCCACCGCCAGCGGGCCGCCCGGATCCAGGAGGTCCTCCGCCGGATTCGGGACGAGCGGGGGAAGCTCTCCCTCGACTTCCTCGGCGACCTCCCCCCCGACCGGGCCGCGGAGTGGCTCCTCTCCCTCCCCGGGGTGGGGAAGAAGACGGCGTACGTCGTCCTCCTCTTCGGGTTCGGGCGGCCGTTCTTCCCTGTGGACACCCACATCGCCCGGGTGGCCCAGCGGCTCGGGCTCTGGGACGGGAGAGGAGATCCCCACGACGCCCTTGGGCCCCTCGTTCCCCCGGGCGAGGAGCTCCCCCTTCACCTCCGCCTCATCCGCCTGGGGCGGGAACTGTGCCGGCCCCGGGCGCCCCGGTGCCCGGACTGCCCCCTCCTCCCCCTCTGCCCCACCGGCTCGGCCCGCGTAGAATCCCTCCCTCCCAAGGAGGCGCGATGACCCGAACGGAAGCCCTGGCCCTCGTCCAGGAGCGGGTGAAGACGAAGAACCTCGTGAAGCACATGCTCGCGGTGGAAGCGGGGATGCGGGCCCTCGCCCCCCGGTTCGGGGGGGACCCCGAGCGGTGGGGCCTCGCGGGCCTGGTCCACGACCTCGACTACGAGGAGACGAAGGACCGTCCCGACCGCCACGGCCACCGGACCGTGGAGCTCCTCCGCGCCCGGGGGGTGGACGAGGAGATCCTCGGGGCGATCCTTGCCCACGCCGGGCACAAGGAACCGGAGAACCCGATGGAGATCGCCCTCACCGCGGTGGACCCCCTGACTGGGCTGGTCGTCGCCGCCGCCCTCGTCCTCCCGGAGCGGCTCTCCGGCCTAACCCCCCAGAACGTCCTCAACCGCTACCGGGAGAAGGGGTTTGCCCGCTCGGCGTCCCGGGAAGGGATCGCCCTGGGAACGCGGCTCGGCCTCTCCCTAGAGGAGTTCGTGGAAGTCGTCCTCTCCGCGATGAAGGAGGCCCGGGGCGAGCTCGGGCTCTAGATCACCCCGAGCGTCCTCCCCACCCTGGCGAACTTCTCCACCGCAAAGTCGAGGTCGTCTTTGGTGTGGACCGCGGACACCATCACCCGCAGCCGGGCCTTGCCCCGGGGGACGGTGGGGTAGACGATCGCCTGGGCGAACACCTCCTCGGCAAAGAGCCTCTTGGAGAACTCCCACGCCGTGGTCGCCTCCCCAAGCATCACCGGGGTGATCGGGGTCTGGGAGTTCCCGAGGTCGAACCCAAGCCCGGCCATCTTCGCCTTGAAGTAGCGGGCGTTGTCCCAGAGGCGCTTCACCGGCTCGTCGCTCGCCTGGAGGATGTCCACCGCGGCGATGCAGGCCGCGACGTCGGCCGGGGTGGCGGCGCTGGAGAAGAGAAACGGCCGGGCCCGCTGGCGGAGGTACTCCACGACCTCGGCCTTCCCGGCGAGGTACCCCCCCACGACCCCAAACGCCTTGGAGAGGGTCCCCATCTCGATGTCCACCCGGCCGTGGAGGCCGAAGTGGTCCACGATCCCCCGGCCGTGGGAGCCAAGCACCCCCTCCCCGTGGGCGTCGTCGACCATCACCAGCGCCCCGAACTCCTCGGCCGCCTCCACGATTTCCGGAAGCGGGGCAAGGTCCCCGTCCATCGAGAACACCCCGTCGGTCACGATGAGCTTGCGGGGGGCGTCCTTTTTCTCCGCAAGGGCCTTCCGAAGGGCCGCCACGTCCCCGTGGGGGTAGATCACCCGTTCGGCCTTCGTCAGCCGGCAGCCGTCGATGATCGAGGCGTGGTTGAGCTCGTCGGTAAAGAGGACGTGGCCGGCCCCGACCAGGGTCGGGATCGCGGCGAGGTTTGCGCAGAACCCCGACTGGAGGGAAAGGGCCGCCTCGACCCCCTTGAACTCGGCGAGCTTCCGCTCGAACTCCAGGTGGAGCGTCATCGTCCCGGCGATGGACCGGACCGCGGCCGGCCCGACCCCGTACACGTCGATCGCCCGCTTGGCCGCCTCCCGAAGCCGGGGGTCGTTGGCAAACCCAAGGTAGTTGTTCGAGCACATGTTGAGGACGCGCCGTCCGTCCACCACGGTCCACGCCCCGACAGGGCTTCCGATCGTGCGGATCGTGTTGTACAGGCCCTGGGCCTTGAGCTCGGAAAGCTCAGCGGTGATGAAGTCGTACTTGCCCATCCTTCCTCCTCGCCTCCAGCTTACCGACCCCGCCTCGCCCGTTCAAACGGGGACGGGTAGAATGCGGACCGGATCCATTGCAACGAGAGGGGGATCGATGCGCATTCTCGTCACGGGAGCCACAGGTCAGATCGGATCGGAGCTTACGCTCGAGCTGCGGAAACGGTACGGGGGGGAGAAGGTGATCGCCGCCGGACACCGGAAGCCCGCCGCGGAGGAGCTCCTTGCCTCGGGGCCGTTCGTGGCCCTCGACGTCGCCGACCGCACTGCCTTCGCCCGGGTCCTCCGGGAACACCGGATCGAGGTCGTCTACCACCTCGCGGCGGTCCTCTCCGCCACTGGAGAGCAGAACCCCCAGCGGGCGTGGGAGGTGAATGTGAACGGCCTCTACCACCTCCTCGAGCTCGCCCGGGAGCTGGGGATCCGCCAGATCTTCCACCCCAGCTCGATCGCCGTGTTCGGCCCCAAGACCCCCCGGGACCGCACCCCCCAGGACACCGTCCTCTCCCCGACCACGATGTACGGGGTGACGAAGGTGACGGGGGAGCTCCTCGCCGAGTACTACGCCCGCCGGTACGGGATCGACATCCGCGGCCTGCGGTACCCCGGGATCATCTCAAGCGTCACCCCACCCGGTGGAGGGACGACGGACTACGCGGTGGAGATGTTCTACTATGCGGTGGAGGGGAAGCCCTACACCTGCTTTGTGGGGCCGGAGACGCGGCTACCGATGATGTACATGCCGGACTGCCTGCGGTCGGCCCTCGAGCTCATGGCCGCCCCGGCGGATCGGCTGCGGACGCGGACTTACAACATCACCGCAATGAGCTTCACCGCCGCCGAGCTCGCCGCTGAGATCGGAAAGCGCGTCCCCGGCTTCCGGGTCGAGTACAAGCCCGACTTCCGCCAGGCGATCGCCGACTCCTGGCCTCGGTCGATCGACGACTCCGCCGCCCGGGAGGACTGGGGCTGGAAGCCCCGGTACGGCCTTGCGGAGATGGTGGAGGAGATGCTCGCGGCGCTCCGGGCCCGCCACGCCGCGGGAAGGCTCTACCCGGCCGAGGCGAGGTAGGCGACGGCCTCGATCTCGATCCGGGCGTCCTTGGGCAGCCGCCGGACCTCGACGCAGGCCCGGGCCGGGGGATCCCGGTCGAAGAACGTCGCGTAGACGGCGTTCACCGCCCCAAAGTCGTTCATGTCGGCAAGGTAGATCGTGACCTTGACGAGGTCGCGCAGCGTCCCGCCAGCAGCCGCCACGATCCGGGCAATGTTCTCCAGGCACAGCCGGGTCTGGTCCTCGATCGGCCCGCGGAGGAGCTCCCCGGAGGGGAGGGCGGGGAGCTGGCCGGAGACGAAGAGAAACGGGCCCGCCTGGACGGCGGGCGTGTAGGGGCCGAACACGGTGGTCCCCGGAGGGATCACCGCCCGGCGGGTCAGCGGACCCACGTCAGGCGGGCGGTCTCCGCCCCGTCCCCCTTCCGGGGCCCGAGCTTGAGGACCCGGGTGTAGCCCCCCTCCCGGTCCTTGTACAGGGGACCGATCTCGGCGAAGAGCTTCGCCGTGGCCTCCTTGCAGCGGAGGACGGCGAACGCCCGGCGCTGGGCCGCCTGGTCGCCCTTCCGGGCCCAGGTCACAAGCCGCTCCACCAGGGCCTGGGTCGCCTTCGCCCGGGCCGGGGTCGTGTCCACCTTCCCATGCAGGATGAGGTCCCGGGCCTGACCCGCCAGCACCGCCCGCCGGCGGTCGCTGGGCATGCTCAACTTCGGAACCTTGCGGCGGTGCCGCATCACCCCTCCTTCTCCGAACGCAGCCGATACCCCAGCTCCCCAAGCCGCTCCTCCAGCCGCGCCAGGGTCTTCTCCCCAAACCCGTGGATGTCGGAGATCTCCTCCCGGGTTTTGGCCAGGAGGTCCCCGAGGGTCACCACCCCCTCCTCCCGGAGGAGGTTGCACGCCCGAACCTCGAACCCCAGCTCCCCCAAGGGCCGGAGGAGCTCCTCGGGAACCGCGGGTTCCAGGGCCTCGGCCTCGGCTCCCCCAGGGACCCCGGCGAGGAGGTCCAGGTGGGTCCGCAGGACCTCGACCGCCTGGGTCACCGCCTCCACGGGGGAGATCGCCCCGTTGGTCCAGACATCGAGAAGGAGGCGCTCGTAACCGGAGCGGCCCCCGACCCGGGTCGGCTCCACGGTGAAGTTCACCCGCTCGATGGGGGAGAAGTCGGCGTCCACCGGGATGAGGGAGACCGGGGCGTCGGCCCGCTTGTTGTCTTCCGCCGGCCGGAACCCCCGCCCGACCTCGACCTCCATCTCCAGCTCCAGCTTCCCCTTCTTCTCCAGGGTGGCAATGTGGTGGTCGGGGTTGGCAATCTCCACCCCAGCCGGGGCCTCGATGTCCCCTGCCCGGACCTCGCCGGGGCCGGTGGCGTTGAGGTACAGGCGGTGGAGGGTCTCGTCCCGGCAGCGAATGGCCAGGCCCTTCAGGTTGAGGATGATGTGGAGGACGTCCTCCCGAACCCCGGGGATCGTGTCGTACTCGTGGAACCGCCCCGGAAAGAGGACCCGCACCACCGCCGCCCCGGGGATCGCCGACAGCAACACCCGCCGCAGGGCGTTCCCCAGCGTGGTGGCGTACCCCCGCTCGAGGGGGGCCACCACGAGCCGCCCGTACCGGGGCTCCACGGGCTCCACCCACGTCGCCGTATCGGGATAGACAAAGGACGCCATATTACCTGGAGTAGAACTCGACAATCAGGTCGGTCTTGATCGACTGCTCGATCTCGTCCACCGCCGGCTCGGCGTTGACCTGAATCCGCAGGCCCTCCAGATCCCGGGTGAGCCAGCTTGGGACGGGCCGGCGCTCCGAAGCCTCCTTCACCAGCGGGCGAATCCGGTCCCGGGATTGGGGCCGGACCTCAACGATGTCCCCCTCCGCCAGAAGCCGGGACGGGATCGTGGTCCGCCGGCCGTTCACGAGGAGGTGCCCGTGGCTCACCAGCTGCCGGGCCTGGGCCCGGGAGTGGGCAAACCCCGCGCGGTACACCACGTTGTCCAGCCGGCGCTCGAGGGTCTTGAGGATCGCCTCCCCGGTGACCCCCTTCCACTTCTTCCCCGCCTCCACGTACCGCCGGAACTGGGCCTCGCGAACCCCGTAGATCCGCTTGAGTTTCTGCTTTTCCCGGATGCGGAGGGCATACGGGGTGGCCCGGCGGCGGAACTTCCCGTGCTGGCCCGGGGCCTGAGGCCGCTTGGCGAGCGGACACTGGGGGGAGTAGCAGCGATCCCCCCGCAGGAAGAGCTTCACGCCCTCCCGTCGACACAGTCTGCACTTGGGACCCGTGTACCTGCCCATCCTCGTCTCCTAGCTGTGGCTCACCGGGGTCACGTTCTTCACTTCCTCGACCTGGATCCCCGACGAGCGGAGGGTTTGGACCACGGCCTGGCGGCCGGGGCCGGTCCCGTCCACGGTCACCACCACCGAGCGCACCCCAAACTCCTTGAGGTCCCGCACCACGGCCTGGGTGGCGAGCTGGGCCGCGTAGGGGGTGCCCTTCCGGGACCCGGTGAACCCCACCGTCCCCCCCGACTGCCAGCCCAAGGCGTTTCCGTTGAGGTCCGTCACGGTGATGATCGTGTTGTTGAACGTGGAGTGGACGTGGACCCGCGCCCGATCGAGCCGCACCACCCGCTTCTTGCGCGCCTGGGCCATTACTTCCTCTTTCCGGCCTTGGCCGGCCGCGGCCCCTTCCAGGTACGGGCGTTGGTGCGCGTCTTCTGGCCCCGGACGGGGAGGCCCACCTTGTGGCGCAGGCCCCGGTAGCACCCGATGTCCATCAGCCGCTGGATGTTCGCCCGGACCTGGCGCCGGAGGTCCCCCTCCACGGGAAGGGCCTCCACCTCCCGCCGGAGGGCCGTCACCTCCTGCTCGGTGAGGTCCATCACCTTGGTATCGGGGTTGACCCCGGTCCGGCGCAGGATCTCCCGCGCCCGCGACGGTCCAATCCCGTAGATGTAGGTGAGGGCGATCTCGATCCGCTTTTTCGCTGGCAGGTTGATCCCCGCGATGCGCGCCATAGCCCTACCCCTGCCGCTGCTTGTGCTTGGGGTTGCGGCACACCACCCACAGCCGCCCCGTCCGGCGGATGACCCGGCATTTTTCGCAGATCTTCTTCACCGAACTCCGGACCTTCATCCTCGCCTCCTAGCTCTCCCGATACACGATCCGCCCCCGGGTGAGGTCGTAGGGGGAAAACTCCACGACCACCCGGTCCCCCACCACGACCCGGATGAAGTTCTTCCGCATCCGCCCCGAGGCAACACACAGGGCCTGCTGGTCGTTGTCCAGCTTCACCCGGTACATCGAGTCGGGGAGCACCTCCGTCACCTCTCCCCGCAGGCGAATCACGTCCTTCTTCGACAAACCGCCTCCCCGATCCAGCCGGTCACCACCCACGGCCCCCCCGCGGTCACCACCACCATCTCCTCGTAGTGGGCGGCCAGCGAGCCGCTCCCCGTGACCGCGGTCCACCCATCGGCCTTGATCCGCACCGGAAGGTCATCGCCCTTCACCATCGGCTCAGGGCACAACACCATCCCCTCCCGGAGGACAACCCCGTGCCCCGGCTCCCCGAAGTTGGGGATCTGCGGGTCCTCGTGGAGCTCCCGACCGATCCCGTGGCCGACAAACTCCCGGACCACGAAGAACCCGTGGCGCGCCACGTAGGATCCGATGGCGTGGGAAAGGTCCGAGGAATACCCCCCAACCTTAGCCGCTCGGATCGCTTCCCTCAAGGCCCCCCGCGCCACCGCCAAAAGCCGCTCGGCCTCGGGCGCAATCCGCCCCACCCCCACGGTGAGGGCGGCGTCGGCACAGTACCCCCCCCGCCGGAGCCCAAGATCGAGGGACACGATGTCCCCCTCCCGCAGCCGGCGGTCGGAGGGGATCCCGTGGACGATCTCGTCGTTGACGGAGGCGCACAGGGCGGCGGGGTAGCCGTGGTAGCCTTTGAACGCCGGCTCCGCCCCCGCCCTCCGGATCCGCTCTTCGGCCTCCCGATCGAGCTCTGCCGTCGTCACCCCGGGGCGAACGAGCGCGGCGAGCTCCCCCAGGATCCGGGCGAGGAGCTGGGCGTTGTCGGCCACGACCTCGAGCTCGGCCTCCGTCTTGAGGGCGATCACAACCCAAGCACCTTCAGGACGTCGGCGGCCACGGCCTCCGGGTCCCGGGAGGCGTCCACCGTCCGCAGGAGCCCCAGCCGTCGGTAGTGGTCGACGAGGGGCTGGGAGTCCCGCTCGTAGACCTCGTACCGCCGGGCCACGACCTCCGGGGCGTCGTCGGACCGCTGGACGAGGGCCCCTCCGCAGCGGTCGCACCGCCCCGGCTCCCGAGGCGGCTGGGAGACGAGGTTATAGACCGCCCCGCAGGAGGGGCACACCCGCCGGCCGCCTAGCCGCCGGACGACTTCGTCCTTGCCCACGGAGAGGTAGATCACGGCGTCCAGCGGGAGGAACCGGGCAAGCCCCTCGGCCTGGCCCAGGGTCCTGGGAAACCCGTCCAGAAGGACCCCCCGTCGGCCATCGGTCCGCTCCCGAACGAGGGACAGCACAAGCTCATCCGGGACAAGCTCCCCCCGCGCCATGATCCCCTGAACCCGCTTCCCAAGCTCCGTCCCCCGGGCGACCTCGTCCCGGAGGAGGTCCCCGGTGGAAAGGTGAAGGAGGCCAGCCCGTTGGGCCACCCGGACCGCGATCGTCCCCTTCCCCGCCCCGGGCGGCCCCAGGAGCACCACGTTCTTCACAGGCCCTTCCTCCCCAGGAACGCCGAGCCCTTGATGAGGGACTCGTACTGCCGCATCACAAGGTGGGCCTCGATCTGGAGGATCGTGTCGATCCCAACCCCGACAAGGATGAGGATCGAGGTCCCGCCGATCGAGAACCCCTGGAGCCCCGAGACGGCGGAGAACACGAAGGGCAAGACGGCGATCCCGGCGAGGAACACCGCCCCCACGAGGAGGAGCCGGTTCGTCACCGACGCAAGGTAGTCCGCCGTGGGCTGCCCCGGCCGGACCCCGGGCACAAACCCTCCCGCTTCCCGCAGGTTCTTCGCGATGTCGCTTGGGTCAAACACGAGCGAGGAGTAGAAGTAGGTGAAGAAGAAGATGAGGAGGACGTACGCCCCGAGGTAGATCGCGCTTCCCGGCTCCACGTAGCTCCGGAGGAAGTTGAGCTGAGGCACCCAGGTCGCAATGGAACTGGGAAGGGTGAGGATCGCCGAGGCGAAGATGATCGGGATCACGCCCCCCTGGTTCACCCGGAGGGGGAGGTGGGTTGTGTGCCCCCCGTACACCCGGCGGCCCGAGGTGCGCTTGGCGTACTGGATCACGATCTTCCGCTGCCCCTGCTGGACGATCACGGTGAGGGCCACCACGGCGACAAACAGGGCGATGAGCCCGATTCCCCACAGGGGATGGACCGTCCCGGCGGAGATCTCTTGAGCGGCCTGGTACACATCCGTCGGGAGCCGAGCCAAGATCCCCGCCATGATCAGCATGGAGATCCCGTTGCCCACGCCGTTTTCCGTCATCCGCTCCCCGATCCACATGAGGAAGATCGAGCCCGCGGTGAGGGAGATGATCGTGCTCAGGTAGAACCCCACCGACGGCTGGGCGAGGCCGTAGGAGACGACGAGGGTCCCCATGGCGTAGGACTGGACGAGGGCCAGGGCCACCGTCCCCCACCGGGTGTACTGGGTGAGCTTCTTGCGGCCCTCGCGGCCCTCTTCTTGGAGTTTCTTAAGCTTGGGGAACGCCGGGATGAGGAGGGAGAGGATGATCGAGGCGTTGATGTACGGGATGACCCCCAGGGAGAAGAGGGAGAACTGCTGGAGGGCCCCTCCCGTGAAGAGGTTGATGAACCCAAACAGCCCCTCCCCGAACGTCCCGCGGAACCGTTCGGCCAGTTCCCCCGCCGCCACCCCGGGCACGGGGATGTGGGCCCCGATCCGGAACACAAGGAGCATGCCCAGGGTGTAGAGGATCCTCTTCCGAAGCTCCTCGACGGCGAAGAGCTGATGGATGCGCCCGAGCACCTACGCCTCCTCGCGGGGGGACTCCCCGCCCTCCGCGCGGCCGCCGGCGGCCTCGATCTTCTGGCGGGCCGCCTTGCTGAACCGGTCCGCCTTGACCACCAGGGCTTTGGTGAGCTCCCCCCGGCCGAGGACCTTCAGCCCCGCCTTGGGGTCCTTCACCACGCCCCGCCGAAGGAGTTCATCCAGGGTGACCACGTCCCCTGGGGCGAAGCGGGCATCAAGCTCGTCCACGTTGACCACGGCATACTCGGTCCGGGCCACGTTGTGGAAGCCCCTCTTGGGGAAGCGCATCCAGAACGGGGTTTGTCCTCCCTCGAACCCCGGGCGGACGGTGACCCCGGACCGGGACTTCTGGCCCTTGGTTCCCCGGCCGGACTCGTGGCCCCCGTGGCCGGAGCTGTAGCCTCGTCCAACCCGCTTCGGCCGCCGCTTGCTCCCCGGCACCGGCCGGAGATCACTGAGATTCGGCATCGTCCACCTCCAGGATCTCCTCGACCGCCTTCCCCCGCCGGGCGGCCACCGTCTCCGGGGCCTCCAGCTGGGCCAAGGCGTCGAGGGTGGCCCGGGCGAGGTTGAGGGGGTTGGTGGAGCGGAGGGCCTTGGTAAGGATGTTGCGAATCCCGGCGATTCGACACACCGCGCCCACCGTCCGGCCGGCGATGACCCCCGTCCCCGGGTACGCCGGTCGCAGGAGGACCCGCGCTGCCCCGAACTGCCCGTAGGCCTCGTGGGGGATCGTCCCGTCCTGGATCGGGACGGTCACCAAGTGCTTCATCGCGTCGCGGATCGCCTGCTGGACGGCCTGGGGAATCTCCACGGACTTGCCCACGCCGACCCCAACCCGGCCCGCCCCATCCCCGGCCACGACCACGACCCGGAACCGGAGGCGCTTTCCGCCCTTGGTAACCTTCCCCACGCGGCGGATGTCGATGACCTCGTGCGCTGGCTGTTCCGCAAACCGTGCCATCAGAACTCTAGCCCTCCCTCGCGGGCCGCCTCGGCCAGGGCCCGAACCTGGCCGTGGTAGGGATAGCCCCCGCGATCGAACACCACCCGGCGGATCCCGCGCTCCCGCGCCCGCTGGGCCACGAGCTGCCCCACCGCCCGCGCCCCCACCACGGTGGCCTTGACCCCGCGGGCCCGGAGCTCCGGGGACAGGGTGGAGGCCGCGGCCAGGGTGTGGCCCCGCTCGTCGTCCACCACCTGGGCGTAGATGTGGTGGAGGCTCTTGTAGACGCACAGCCGGGGCCGGTCCGCCGTCCCGTGGACCCGCCGCCGGATCCGCGCCTTCCGCTTCAGCCGCCGCTCGTTTCGCGATAGCCTGGCCATACTACGCCTTCGCCCCCGTCTTGCCCGCCTTGCGGACGATCTCCTCCCCGCGGTAACGGATCCCCGTCCCCCGGTAGGGTTCCGGGGGCCGCAGGGCGCGGATGTCCGCCGCCACCTGGCCCACAACCTGGTTGTCGATCCCTCGGATCACAATCCGGTTGGGCTCAGGGACGGAGAACTCAATCCCGTCGGGGATCTCGTACCGGACGGGGTGGGAGAACCCCAGCTCCAGGACGAGGGTCCGCCCCTCGGCCCGGGCTCGGTACCCCAGCCCCTGGATCTCCAGCTCCTTTTCCCACTTCTGGGTGACCCCGCGGATCATGTTGGCGATGAGGGCCCGGTACAGGCCGTGGCGGGCGCGGTACGCGGCCCGCTCGCCCTTCCGCTCCACCCGGACCGCGCCATCGGCCACGCGGACGGAGACGTACGCCGGGTCGTAGGCGCACGCCAAGGTCCCGTGGGGCCCCTTCACCGTGACCCGGCCCTCCTCCACCGTCACCTGGACCCCTGGCGGAATCGGGATTGGTTTCCTTCCGATCTTGGACATCTCACCACACCTCGTAGAGGAGCTCGCCGCCGATCCCCCGCCGGCGCGCCTCGCGGCCGGTCATGATCCCCTGAGACGTGGACAGGACGGCGGTCCCCAGGCCGCTCCGGGTCCGGGGGATCTCGGAGGCCCCCACGTACACCCGCCGGGAGGGGGTGCTCACCCGCCGCAGGCCCCGGATCGCCGGCCGGATCCCGCGGGTTCCGACCCGCTGGTACTTGAGCTTGAGCCGGAGCAAGGGGTAGGAGGGCCCCTCCTCCACCGTGTAAGACTCGATGTACCCTTCCTCGGCGAGGATGCGCGCGATCTCCGCCTTCATCCGGGAGGAGGGAAGGACCACCTCCTCGGCTGAGCGGGCAAGAGCGTTGCGAATCCGCGTGATCATGTCGGCAATCGGGTCCATCGCGCCCTCCTCACCACGCCGCCTTCTTCACACCCGGAAGCTGCCCGTCCAGGGCCAGTTTGCGGAAGCAAAGCCGGCACAGCCCAAAATCGCGGATGTACGCCCGCGGTCGGCCGCACAGGTTGCACCGGTTGCGCTTCCGCACAGCAAACTTCGGCGGGCGGCGCGCCTTCAGAATCATCGCCTTCCGTGCCATCCTCCCCTCCTACCCCTTCCGGAACGCGCAGCCAAGCGCCTCCAGAAGCGCCCGCCCCTCCCGGTCCGTCCGGGCCGTCGTCACCACCGTGATGTCCATCCCCTGGGGGCGGACCACGTCGTCGTAGGACACCTCGGGGAACACAAGCTGCTCCGGAAGCCCAATGGAGAAGTTACCCCGGCCGTCGAACGCGTCCGGGGACACCCCCTTGAAGTCCCGGATCCCCGGGAGAGCCACGTGGAACAGCTTGTAGAGGAACTCGTACGCCCGCGGCCCGCGGAGGGTGACCATGCAGCCAATCGCGTCCCCTTCCCGGATCTTGAAGTCGGAGATCGCCCGCTTGGCCCTGGTCACCACGGGCTTTTGGCCCGCGATCTGGGCGAGGTTCTTCACCGCCCCCTCCAGGACCTTCGGGTCGTCGTGCTTGCCCACCCCCATGTTGATCACGACCTTCTCCACCCGGGGAACCTCCATCACGTTCCGGTACCCCAGCTCCCGCATGAGCCTGGGGACAATTTCCTTGCGGTAGCGTTCGTAGAGCATGGCCTAGAACGTGGCCCCGCACTGCTTGCACTGGCGGAGCTTCCTTCCCTCCACCACGGCGAACCCGATCCGGGTGGGCACGCTGCACTCGGGGCAGACGACCTTGACCTTGGCAAGGGGGATCGGGGCTTCCCGCTTGATGATCCCCGGTTCCCGCACCGCCTGGGTCGGGCGCTGGTGCTTCGTCACGAGGTTGACCCCTTCCACGAGCACCCGGTCCCTGTCCGGGAACACCTGGATCACCTTGCCGATCTTTCCCCGGTCGTCCCCGGAGATGACCTTCACCCGGTCCCCTTTGCGCACCTTCCGCATCGCGCCTCCTACACCACCTCGGGGGCGACGGAGATGATCCGCATCATCCCCCGTTCGCGGAGCTCCCGCGCCACCGGGCCGAACACCCGGGTCCCCAAGGGCTGCAGGGCCTTGTCCACGAGCACCACCGCGTTGTCATCGAACCGGATCGTGCTCCCGTCCTCCCGGCGGTAGGGAACCCGCGTCCGGACCACAACCCCCCGGACGATGGCCCCCTTGGTGAACTCCGAGGTCGGGATCCGCTTTTTCACCGAGGCAACCACGATGTCCCCGATCTGGGCGCTCTTCTTCTTCCCCAGCACGTTGATGCACTCCACCTCTTTGACCCCGGTGTTGTCGGCCACGATGAGCCGCGTCGTTGGGTAGATCATGGCCTCACCCCTCGGCGCGGCGGACGACCTCCACCAGCCGCCACCGCTTGAGCTTGGACAGGGGGCGCGTCTCCTCGATTCGGACCACGTCCCCCACCCGCGCCTGCTCCTTCTCGTCGTGGACGTAGTACTTCGTCCGCAGGCGGCGCCGCTTCCCGTAGAGGGGATCGGCGACAAACCGGTCCTCCACCACCACCACGGTCTTCTGCATCGCGTCGCTCACCACGCGACCGACCCGCTGCCTACGCATGGCCCTTCTCCTTGAGCACCGTGAGCGCCCGGGCGATGTCCCGCTTCGTCTTCTCCAGCTCCGCCGTGTTCGTCAGCCGCCCCGAGGCGAGCTGGAACCGGAGGGTAAACAGCTTCTTCTTCCACTCCCGAACCCGGGCCTGAAGCTCGTCCGGGGTGAGCTCCCGCAGCTCCCGCGCCCTCATCGTTCCCCTCCCAGCTGGAACCGGGCCTTGAGGCGGGTGGGGATGGGGAGCTTGGCCGACACCTTGTGGTGGATCTCCTTGGCCTCGGCCTCGCTCACCCCGGAGAACTCGAACATCACCCGCCCGGGGCGGACCACCGCCACCCAGTTCTCCACCTCGCCCTTCCCCTTCCCCATCCGGGACTCGGCGGCGATCTTCGTGTAGGGTTTATCGGGGAAGATCCGGACCCAGACGCGACCGCGGTGGGTGGCCCGGGCCAGGGCGGTCCGCACCGCCTCGATCTGCTGGCTCGTGATCCACGCCGGGGCGAGGGCCTGGATCCCGTACTCCCCAAACGACACCTCGGCCCCCCGGGAGGCCATCCCCTTCATCCGTCCCCGCTGCTGCTTGCGGTACTTCGTCCGCTTGGGAAAGAGCGTGGCCATCCTACTTCACCTCCGCCCCGCCCCGGTCGGACAGGGACCACACCTCGCCGCGGAACACCCACGCCTTGACCCCGATCACGCCGTACTTCGTCCACGCCTCGGCCAGGCCGTAGTCCACATCGGCGCGCAGGGTGTGGAGGGGCACGCGGCCCTCCTTCATCTCCACGGACCGGGCGATCTCCGCGCCCCCCAGCCGGCCCGAGATCCGGATCTTGGCCCCTTGGGCCCCGGCGGCGATGATCCGCCGGAGGGTCTCCTTCATCGCCCGGTAGGGGTTGATGCGGTTTTCGATCTGGAACGCCACGTCCTGGGCCACAAGGGGGGCCTCAAGCTCCGGCCGCTCGACCTCCATCACCCCGATCCGCACCTCGCGGCCGACGAGCTTGGACAGGCGCTCTTGGAGGGCAGCGATCTCCGCCCCGCCCCGGCCGATGATGATCCCCGGCCGAGCCGCCCGGATCGTCACCGTCACCCGGCCCTCGGTCGTCCGCTCGATCAGGGTCTCGGCGATCCCCGCCCCTTTGTACGCCTGGAGGATCTCCGCCCGGAGGCGGTGGTCCTCGGCCACGTACTCGGGGACCTTGGGGTCGGGGGCAAACCAGTTCGAGCGCCACTTCCTGAGGACCCCGATCCGGAACCCGACCGGATGCGTCTTGTGACCCACTACTCCTCCTTCTCCGCCACGGCCACGGTGACGTGGGCGGTGGCCCGGCGGATGACATCCGCCCGCCCAAACGCCCGGGGGTTCAGGCGCTTGATCCGCGGCCCCTCGTCCACCACCGCCCGGACGACCCGGAGCTTGTCCACGTCCATCTCGAAGTTGTGCTGGGCGTTGGCCACCGCCGAGTCGAGCACCTTCCGGATCACCCGCGCCGCCTTCTGGGGGGACAGGGCCAAGATCCGCCGCGCCTCGGCTACCGGCTTTCCCCGGATCTCATCGATCACGAGCCGCGCCTTGAGGGGGCTCATCCGCACAAACCGCGCTCGCGCCACCGCTTCCCGCATCTTCCACCCCTACTTCGGCACCGCGGTCTTCTTCTTCACGCCGCCGTGGCCGCGGAACACCCTCGTCGGGGCAAACTCCCCCAGCCGGTGCCCGATCATCGCCTCGGTGATCCGGACCGGGACGTGGGTCCGGCCGTTATGGACCCTGATCGTGAGCCCGACCATCTCGGGGATGATCATTGAACTCCGGGACCAGGTCACGATCTCCTGAAGCTCCCCCCGCCTGGCGCGGGCGAGCTTCTCCAGGAGGTGGGGGGCCACGAACGGTCCCTTCTTCTTCGACCGCGCCATCCTAGTCCCTCCTCTTCAAGATCTTGCTGTCGCTCGCCTTCTTCTTCCGGGTGGGGACGCCGCGGGCGAGCTTCCCCCACGGGGTCTTGGGAGGTCGACCCTCCCCGGTGCGGCCCTCGCCTCCCCCGTGGGGGTGGTCGTCGGCGCCCATGGCCACGCCCCGGACGGTGGGCCGGCGGCCCAGGTGCCGCACCCGGCCCGCCTTTCCGTACCGGACGTTCTTGTGGTCGGGGTTGCTCACCCGGCCCACGGTGGCCATGCAGGCAAGGGAAAACACCCGGATCTCCCCCGACGGGAGGCGGAGGATCGCCCGGTCCTCCTCCTTCCCCAGGAGCTGGGCCGCCGTCCCCGCGGCCCGGGCGACCTTTCCCCGCGATCCCGGGTACAGCTCCACGTTGTGGACGAACGTCCCGGCGGGGATCTTCTCCAACGGGAGGGCGTTGCCCACCTTGGGCTCGGCCTGGGGACCGGCCTCCACCGTGTCCCCCACCCGGAGCTCAAGGGGAGCGAGGATGTACCGCTTCTCCCCGTCGGCGTAGTGGAGGAGGGTGATCCACGCCGAGCGGTTGGGGTCGTACTCGACGGACGCGACCCGGGCGGGGATCCCCACCTTCTCCCGGGCAAAGTCGATCAGGCGGTACCGGCGCTTGTTCCCGCCCCCCTTGTGGCGGCAGGTGATCCGGCCCTGGCTGTTGCGGCCCACAGCCCGGTGGAGGGGGACCACAAGGCCCTTCTCGGGCTCGTCCCGGGTGAGCTCCGCGTAGTCGAGGAGCACCGCGTGGCGCTGTCCCGGCGTGACGGGTTTGAGTTTTTTCAGGCCCATCCTATCACCCCACGAGGTCGATCTTGTGGCCGGGGGCGAGCTGGACGATCGCCCGCCGCTCGGACCGGGTCCGCCCGTGCCGCCGGTCCATCCGCGTCCGCCGGGGCTTCCCAGGCCGGTTCATCACCCGCACCCGCAGCACCTTGACCCCAAACAGACCCTCCACCGCAGCCCGGATCTCCGCCTTCCCGGCCCCAGGCGCCACCTCGAACGTGTAGCGCCCCTCCTCCATCCCCCGCCAGGTCTTCTCCGACAGAACCGGGCGCACGACCACGTCTTCCCAGTGCTTGTCAGGCATCGCCCAACCTCCGCTCCAACGCCTGCACCGCCCCGGCGGTGAGGACGAGTCCCTCGTGGGCGAGGACGTCGTAGACGGTGACGAGGTCGGCCCGGGCGCAGGACACGCCGGGGATGTTGGAGAACGATTTGACCACGGGAACGCGGTACTCCTCCGGGGCCACGAGGACGAGGGTTTTGGGGGGGCAGGAGAGCCGGGCGAGGAACGCCAGGCCCTCCTTCGTCTTGGGGCGAGAGAAGGGGATCTCGTCCACCACCTGAACCTTCCCCTCCTGGCAGCGGGCGGAGAGGGCGGCGGCCAGGGCTTGGCGGCGCATCCGCGTGGGGAGGGTCAGGTTCCACTTCCGCGGCTGGGGGCCGAACGTCACGCCGCCGTGGCGCCAGATGGGGGAGCGGATCGAGCCGTGGCGGGCCCGGCCGGTGTGCTTCTGGGGCCAGGGCTTCCGCCCTCCCCCGGACACCTCACCCCGGGTCTTCGTGGCCGCCGTCCCCTGCCGCTCCCGGAGGAGCTCCACCCGGACCGCCCGGTGGAGGAGGTCCCCGGACACGGGCCGCCCGAACACCGCCTCGGGGAGGTCCACCGTGCCCGAAGCCGCCGGATCGCTGAACCGATGGAGAGGAACGCTAGGCATCGCGCTTCCTTATCCGGAGGAGGCCCGCCCGGGCCCCGGGGACGGACCCCCGGACCACGAGGAGGTTCCGGGCCGGGTCCACGGCCAACACCGCAAGGTTGCGCACCGTGACCCGGTCAGCACCGTCGTGGCCCGGGTACTTTCGGCCCTTGACCACCTTCCCCAGCCCCCGCCCCGCCGCGCCGGGTCGCCGGAACCACTTGTGCCCGTGGGACCGGGGCCGGGACCGGAAGTTCCAGCGCTTGATCGTCCCCTGGAACCCTTTCCCTTTCGTGATCCCCATCACGTCCACCTTCTCCCCCACCGCGAGCTGGTCCACCCCAAGGGTTGCCCCGACCTGGAACGGGGACGGGTCGTCCACCCGGGCTTCGTAGAGGTACCGCCGGGGAGGAAGCCCCAGCTTCCGGAACCGGCCGAGGACCGGCTTGGGGAGCTTCCGCTCCGGGACCTCCCCCGCCCCGAGCTGGAGGGCAGCGTAGCCGTGCTTGTCCGGGGTCTTGACCTCCACCACCACCGCCGGCTCGACCTGGATCACGGTGGCGGCCACGGCCCGCCCCTCCCCATCAAACCACTGGGTCATCCCCACTTTCCGTCCCACAAACTCCAGCGCCATCGCCTACCTCACAGTTTGATCTCGATGTCGATCCCCGTGGGGAGCTCCACTTCCATGAGCGCGTTGATCGTGGCCGCGGTGGGCTCCCGGATGTCGATCAGCCGCCGGTGGACCTTCCGCTCGAAGTGCTCCATGGATCGCTTGTCCACGTGGGGGGAGCGGAGGACGGTGTACAGGCGCCGCTCGGTGGGCAAGGGGATCGGGCCGGACACCTTGGCCCGGCTCGCCAGGGCCGTGTCCACGATCTTCCGGACGGCGGCATCCACGAGCTCGTGGTCGTAGCTCTGGACCTTGATCCGTATCTTTTCCCTAGCCATCGTAACCTCGACTCCTCCACACCGCGCGGGCAATGTCCTCAGGGACCACGTCGTACCGGGTCACCCGGAGGGTGTGCACCGCCCGTCCTTGGGTTAGGGACCTCAGCTGGGTGGTGTACCCAAAGGTCTCCCCGAGGGGGATCGCACAGCGGATGACCTCCACCACCCCTCGGTTGTGGACCGACTGGATCTGGCCTCGGCGGCGACCGAGGTCCGATACCACCTCACCGAGATACTCGGTGGGCGTGATTATATCGCCCTCGGCAACGGGTTCCAGGAGGAGGGCGCCTCCTTCGAGGAGGGCTCGGCGCAGGGCGTGGGTCCCACAGGCCTCAAACGCCACTTCGGAGGAGTCCACCGGGTCGTAGTGCCCCCCGTGGAGGACCGCCCGGAGGTCGGTCAAGGGAAACCCGCCCACCGGGCTCGCCCCCAGCCCCCCCTCGATTCCCCGCCGGGTTGCAGCCACGTACTCGGGGGGAAGGACCTCGGGGGGGACCGTGGCGAGGAACTCGAACCCCGCCCCCCGGGGGAGGGGCTCGAACCGCAGGGCCACCCGGGCGTACTGGCCCCGCCCCCCCACGGGCTGGTCCCACTCCTCCTCCACCTCGACGGGGCGGCGGAGGGTCTCCCGGTAGGCGACGATGGGCTGACCCACCCGGTGGGGGACCCCAAACTCCTCCCTCACCCTCCGGAGCTGGACCTCCAGCTGCAGCTCCCCCATCCCCCCCACGAGGAGCTGCCCCGTGGCCTCGTCGTCCCGGACCTGGAACGTGGGGTCCTCTTGGGCGATCCGGGCCAGGGCTTCCCGGAGGGGGGCCTCGTCCCGCTCCGAGCGGGGCTCCACCGCCAAGAACACCACCGGCTCGGGAAACGCAATCCGCTCCAGGACCAGGGGATGATCGGGGTGGGTGAGGGTCTCCCCGGTGAGGACGGGCCCGGAGGCGAGGACCCCCACGATGTCCCCCGCCCCCGCCCCCTCGATCCGCTCCCGCTGGTTGGCGTGGAGGCGAAAGAGGCGCACCAGCCGCACCTTGCGGCCGGTCGTGGCGTTGAGGACCACCTCGCCCTCGGTCACCCTCCCCGCGTAGATCCGGGTGTAGAGGAGCCGCTCCGCGTACGGATCCGTGGCCACCTTGAACACAAGGGCCAGGAACGGGTCGTCCGGGGACGGGCGCCGGAAAACCTCCCCCCCGTCGAGGGTGAACCCGTGGACCGGGGGCGCCTCGTCGGGGGAAGGAAGGAAGTCCACCACCGCATCGAGGACCGGCTGGACCCCGATGTTCCCCAAGGCGGACCCCCCAAGGACGGGAACCCACAACCGCTCGATCGTCGCCCGGCGGATCGCGGCAAGGAGCTCCGGCCCGGAGGGGGTCTCCCCCGCCAGGTACTTCTCCGCCACCGGGTCCGAAACCTCAGCCAGGGCCTCCAGGAGCCGCTCCCGCCACAGATCCACCTCGGGAAGAAGCTCCTCGGGAACCGGCACGGCGTGGATTGTCCGGCCCTGGTCCCCCGGGTCCCACCGGAGGGCCCGGGCTCCCAGGAGGTCGACCATCCCCAGGAGCCGGCCGTCCCCGTCGTGCCAGGGAACCGTCAAGGGCAGAACGGTCGAGCCCAGCTTCTCCTCGATGTCCGCCACGGCCCGGGCGAAGTCGGCCCCCACCCGGTCGAGCTTGTTCACGAACGCCACCCGCGGAACCCGGTACCGATCGGCCTGCCGCCACACCGCTTCGGACTGGGACTCCACCCCCTCGATCCCGGAGAAGAGGACCACCGCCCCATCGAGGACCCGGAGGCTCCGCTCCACTTCAGCGGTGAAGTCCACGTGGCCGGGGGTGTCGATGATGTTGATCGTGTGATCCCGCCAACTCACGGTGGTCGCGGCGGCGGTGATCGTGATCCCCCGCTCCCGCTCCTGGTCCATCCAGTCCATCTCGGTGGTCCCCTCGTGGACCTCCCCCATCCGGTGGATCTTCCCGGTGTAGAAGAGGATCCGCTCGGTGAGGGTCGTCTTCCCGGCGTCGATGTGGGCGATTACGCCGATGTTGCGGACCTTACGGATCGAATCCTCCGCCATCGGCGTGGGAGGGTGGGACTACCAGCGGTAGTGGGCGAACGCCCGGTTGGCCTCGGCCATGCGGTGGGCTTCCTGCTTTTTCTGGAAGGCCCCGCCGTCCCCCCGGGCCGCGGCGGCGATCTCCCCGGCCAGCCGCTCGACCATCGTCCGCTCCGAGCGGGAGCGGGCGGCTTGGACGATCCAGCGGAGGGCGAGCATCGTCTGCCGGTGGGGCGGGACCTCGAACGGGACCTGGTAGGCCGCGCCGCCCACCCGCCGGGAGCGGACCTCGATCTTGGGCATGCAGTTCTGAACAGCCTTGAGAAACGTGTCCAGCGCCGGCCCCTCCCCCCGCCGCTCGAGGAGGTCGAACGCCGCGTACACCGTCCGCCGGGCGAGCGACTTCTTCCCGTCCCACATCACGTAGTGGATGAACTTCTCCACGAGCTTGGACCCGTAGCGGACGTCGGGGTCCACGTCCCGGCCGGGGATGACGACGTCGAAGGTCGGCACCTAACCCTCCTTGGGCCGGCGCATCCCGTACCGGGACCGGCCCTGGCGGCGGCCCTCCACCCCCGCGGCGTCCAGCGCCCCGCGGATGATGTGGTACTTGACCCCGGGGAGGTCCTTCACCCGCCCCCCCCGGACGAGGACAAGGGAGTGTTCCTGGAGGTTGTGCCCCTCCCCGGGGATGTAGGCGGTGACCTCGCGCCCGTTGGAGAGGCGCACCCGCGCCACCTTTCGCAGCGCGGAGTTCGGCTTCTTGGGGGTGCGGGTGAACACCCGCAGGCACACCCCCCGCCGCTGGGGGCAGCCCGTGAGGGCCACCGACTTGCTCTTCTTCGTCTGCGGCTTGCGTCCGCGACGGACCAGTTGGTTGAACGTGGGCATGTGGGCTCCTTAGCGAATACTAGGCTCCGCCGGAGGGAGTTTCAACCGGCCCCCTCTCCCGCCCGGGGAAACCCGTCCCCACGGGAATCCTCTTCCCCACCATCAGGCACGGCTTGAGGCTGTCGAGGTGGTCGTCCTCCCCCCGCAGCGCCGCGTCGGCCAAGACCTTCGTCGTCCGCTCAAACGACGCCGCAGAAAGCCAGGATTTGCGGAGGAGGGCAGCGCGGGAGATGCGGAGGAGCTCCCGTTCGCCCTGGGGGATCCGGTACTCGACGAGGCGGACCGTGCGCGGCTCGCCGTGGACCTCGACCCGCGCCTGGCGGATCCCCAACGCCACCGCCCGCTCCAGGGCCTCCCGGGTGAGGACCTCGCCCGCGTCGGCGACCGTGGCCCCGCCGCGGGCCAGGGGCGCCAGGAGCTTCGCCCCCACGAGCTCCTCCCGCCCACGGCGGATGGCCTCGTTTTCCTCCTCCAGCCGCCGCACCTCCCGCTGGAAGATCTCCAAGGGCACCACGTCGTTGAGGAGGAAGGTGGATTCCCCGGGGTCCACGATCCGGACGTTGTTGAGGATCTGGCGGATCACGACCTCGAAGTGCTTGTCGTTGATGTCCACCCCTTGGGAGCGGTAGACCTTCTGGAGCTCGGTGAGGAGGTACTCCCTCGTCTTCTGGACCCCGGCCACCTCCATGAGGTAGTGGGGGGGGATGACGCCCTTGGAGACGGGCTCTCCCCGCTCGACCTTGTCCCCCACCCGCACCGTGGCCCCCTCCTCGCACTCCACCTGGACCCGGTACCGGAGGCGGACGGCCGCCCGGTCCCCGTGGGCCTGGATCTCCTCCACGAACACGGCGTCCCCGGCGGGGAGCTCAAGCTGGAGGACCTCTTGGCCCTCCCGGACCGGGGCCCCGTGGTCCACGGCCGGGACGAGCTCCCCGGGGATCGGGGCGATCACCGCCCGGCTTCCGTCGGCCACCACGGCCACTGCCCCCGGCCCAACGAGGACGGTGCCCCCCACCTCGGCCCGAACAACGAGCGCCCGGGAGCGGGTGGTGAGCTTCGTCCCCTCCTTCACCTCATCCCCATCGTGGACGAGGACCTGGGCCCCGTAGGGGACCTCCGCTTCCCACACCTCCCCGCCCCGGGAGCGGACGACGATCCGGCGCAGTCCGCCCTCCTGGTGGAGCTCCACCCGCCCGGAGAACGGGGCCACCGGGGCCTCCACGTGGTATTCCTCCGTGAGCGCCTCGTTCGCGTCCACTTTCGCCCGATGGGCCACCCGGAGCTCGACCCCCGGCGGGAGGGTGTACACCCGATCCAGCCCGCCCTCGTCCAGGATTGCCAGGAACCGCTCCCCGCCCTCGGTGAACAGGAACGCCCGCCCGTCCAGGGGACTGCGGAGGGAGCGGAGGACCGAGGCGTCCACCTCCTCCCCTTCGCCCACCGCGAGGAGGGCCCGGGGGAGGATCACGGTGTGGGGCTCGGAGGTGATCTCCACAAGTTCAGTCCCGGCGCGGGTCGTATCGACCCGGGTCACCCGGCCCGTGAGGGGGGACACGGTGGCGTGGGAGGCCTTGGTCGTTTTCCGGGCCTCAAAGAGCTCCTCGGCCCGGGGAAGGCCCTGGGTGATGTCCACCCCGGCCACCCCCCCGGTGTGGAAGGTCCGCATCGTGAGCTGGGTTCCCGGTTCACCGATCGACTGGGCCGCGATCACCCCCACCGCCGTCCCCAGCTCCACCAGCCGGTGGAAGGCGAGGTCAAGGCCGTAGCACAGCTGGCACACCCCGCCGGGGGTTTGGCACAGGGCAGGGGAGCGGACCACGATCCGCGGCCGGACCCGCACCTCCCGCACCCCGGCCGCCCGCAACTCCTCGAGAAGGCCAGGGGAAAGGAGCTCGCCGTCGCGGGCCACCAGGGTCCCGTCGTCGGGGTGGTAGACCTCGCCCACCACTTTGCACCAGCCCACGCGCTCCCCAACCGCCTTGTCCGAGAGCTTGAGGTCCACCTCGAGGGTTCCCAGGCGGCGGGCCGTGGCCCGGTCGAGGAGCACCCCCGCCTCCACCAGGACCTCCCCCGTCGCCGGGTCCCGGATCGGCTCCGCCGTCACCCGGCCGTAGATCCGCTCCGGGATGTCCTCCATGATCTGGCCCTTGGGGGCGAAGTACAGGGGGTCGATCTCCACCCCCTGCCGCGTCCCGCAGTCCCGCTCCTTGACCACCACGTCCACGCAGGCGTCCACGAGCCGCCGGGTGAGGTAGCCGGCGCTCGCGGTGCGGAGCGCCGTGTCCGCGGTCCCCTTCCGCCCCCCGTGGGTGGAGATGAAGTACTCAAGGATGGAGAGCCCCTCCCGGAAGTTGGAGATCACGGGCCACTCGATCACCCGCCCCTGGGGATCAGCCATCGGCCCCCGCATCCCCGCCAGCTGCTTCACCTGGCCCGAGGACCCCCGGGCCCCCGAGGCCACGATGGCGTGCACGGGGTTGAACGGGGTCCGGGCGAGGTTGTCCATCGTCGCCTTCTCCACAAGGTCCACCGTCTCCCGCCACACCTTCGTCACCGCCTGGTACCGTTGCTCGGCGGTGGCCAGCCCCCGGCTGTACATCCGGTTGATCCGGTCCACCTTCGCCTGGGCAGCCCGGACGAGCTCCTCCTTCTCCGGGGGAATGGCGCAGTCCGGGACAGCAATCGTGAGCCCGGAGAGGGTGGCGTACTTGAACCCCAGGGACTTGAGCTGGTCCAACACCTCCGCCGTCCGCTCCCAGCCGAACCGAAGGTGGCACTCCTCGATCTTCCGGCGGACCTGGCGGACGTCGAAGGTCAGGGTGTAGTCCCGCAGTTCGGGGGGGAGGGCGCTGTTGAGGATCGCCCGCCCAAGGGTCGTCTCCACAAGCTTCCCGTCGATCAGGATCCGGATCGGGGCGTGGAGGCTCACGACCCCGTGGTCGTGGGCCTTGAGGGCTTCCTCCACCGAACGGAACGCCTTCCCGTTCCCCTTCCCGTCCTTATCGAGAAGGGTCAGGTAGTAGAACCCGTACACCTGGTCCTGGGTGGGGAGGGCCAGCGGCCGGCCGTGGGCCGGGGACAGCGTGTTTCGGGAGGAGAGCATGAGCTCCCACGCCTCCTGGACCGCCTCCTTCCCCAAGGGGAGGTGGACGGCCATCTGGTCCCCATCGAAGTCCGCGTTGTAGGGCGGACAGACGTGGGGGTGGATCTGGATCGCGTCCCCGTCCACGAGCACGGGCTGGAACGCCTGGATCGACAGGCGGTGGAGGGTGGGGGCGCGGTTGAGGAGGACGGGGTACTGGCGGATGAGGTCGTCGAGGACGTCCCACACCTCGGGGAGCTCGCCGGCCAGGGCCCGGTTCTTGATCTCGTCGTAGTCCGCGTAGGGGAGGTTCTCCAGGCGAGCGAGGATGAACGGCTTGAAGAGCTCGAGGGCCATTTTCTTGGGGATCCCGCACTGGTGGAGCTTGAGCTCGGGGTTGACCACAATGACCGCCCGGCCGGAGTAGTCCACCCGGCGGCCGAGGAGGTGGCGCCGGAGCCGCCCCTGCTTCCCCTGGATCCGCTCGGAGAGGGACTTCAACGGGCGGTTGTCCCGGCCCCGGATCGGGTTGTCCTTCTTCTCGTTGTGGATGAGGGCGTCCACCGCCTCCTGGAGCATCCGCCGCTCGTTGCGGAGGATGATCTCGGGGGCGCCCATCTCCCGCAGCTTCTTCAGCCGGTTGTTGCGGTTGATGATCCGCCGGTAGAGGTCGTTGAGGTCGGTGGTGGCGAACTTCCCCCCCTCGAGCTGGATCATCGGCCGCAGGGCCGGGGGAAGGACCGGGATGACCTCGAGCACGAGGTCCCCGGGGTTGTTCCCCGACCGCCGGAGCTGGTCCACCACCTCCAGCCGGTGGAGGATCCGCCGCCGCTCCCCCTGGTTTGCGGTACGGTCCAGCTCTTCCCACAGCTCCTCGGCCAGGGCGTCGAGGTCCAGCGCCTCAAGGAGCTTCTTGATCCCCTCGGCGCCGGTGGCGGCCTCGAACCCCCCGGGGAAGCACCGCTCGTAGGCCCGGACCTCCAGCGAGGAGAGCTCCTGCCCCACCCGGAGGGGCACGTTCTCCCCGACCCGGACGACGACGTGGGCCAGGTTGTCCACGACCTCCTGGATCGGGGCCCCCTCCACCCCGTCGTAGCGGGCCCGCAGCATCTCGAACATGGTCTGGGAACAGACCTCGCCCGCCGGGCGCTCGGCCAGGGTCTCCCCCTCCTCCACCGTGTCCCCGTCCTCCACGAGGAGCTCCGCGTCGGACGTCACGGGGTACTCGTGGCGCCCCACGACCAGGGCCCGGAACCCCTCCCCGTTGGCCAGCTTCCGCCCCTCGATCGCCACCTCGCCCCCCGCCTCCGCCGCCACCCGCGGCGCCTTGGCCACAAGGTACGCCGGCTCGACCCCGAACGTGAACACGGTGGCCAGGATCCGAACCTCGGTTCCATACAACGTTTCCCCCGGCCGGACCTTGGGCGAGGCGGACTGGGTCACGATGAACAGCTCTTCCCGGGACGTCTCCGTCTCGTAGTACGCGATCCTCCGGAGGTCCCGGCGCTTGATCCCCAGGAGCCGGGAGAGGGGGCTCGCCACCCCCTTGAGGTACCAAAAGTGGACCACCGGGCTCGCCAGGCGGATGTGCCCCATGTTCACCCGGCGGACCGAGGAGTCGGTGACGAGGACCCCGCACTTGTCGCAGGTGATCCCCTCGTACTTTTTCCCGCGGTACTTCCCGCAGGAGCACTCGTAGTCGTTCTCCGGGCCGAAGATCTCCTCGGCATAGAGCCCTCCCCGCTCCGGCTTGTGGGTGCGGTAGTTGATCGTCTCGGAATTCGTCACCTCGCCCTTGGACCAGGCGAGCATCTCCTCGCTCGAGGCCAACCCCAGCCGGATCCGGGCAATGTCATCCCCAGAAATAGGCACGCGCGTTCCCTCCACCTGGCCGCTTAGGCCGAAGAGCTCTCGGACCCCCCGGAATCGCGCCCCCCGCGCGCCCGGCGGTAGTCAGTCGTGTAAAACCCGCTTCCCTTGTAGACCACTCCGAACCGCGGGAGAAGCCGGGTCACCTCCCCCGCGCCGCACCCGGGGCACCGCACGAGCGAGCGGTCCCGGGCCGGGCGGAGCTCCCGGAACTCGTTGCCACAGCGGCTACACCGGTAGCGATGAATGGGCATGCGCATCCCTCCTTATTTCCGATCGCACAGGAAACAATCCGTCGGAAGAAGCCCAATAGTCTACGCCCCCGCTACGGGGAGATCAAGGTCACGGCCGGAGCCTCCTCCAAGGGCAGGCGCAGCCGGTGGGTTTCTCGCTCCCACTCGAAGCGGAAGCGGAGTTCCCACCCCGCCCCCCCGGGGAGGCCCGCGGCCTGGGCCATCCGCTCCGCCGCCCCCTGGAGGACGGTCAGCCGCTCCCTGGGGGTGAGGGAGGCCCACGGGGCCCGGACGAGGGCCAGGGGGGAGCGGGGCACCTGGACGTAGAGGCGAACGTCGGTGGGGGTGAACAGGGGGGAGAGGCGCTCCTGCTCCTCGGGATCGAGGGCCACCACCACGAGCGCCCCCCGCCCCAACGGGTAACAGTGCCGGAACCGGAGAAGCTCGATGTGGTTTTCCGTGAGGTCGGTCCCTTCCCCGAGGGCGCGCAGCCGGCGGAGGAAGTCGGGATCGGAGAGGAGGCACACCCGGCCTCCACCCGGGGCCTGGTCCTCCTGTGCCCCAAGGGGATTCCCCTCCTCGGGCCCGGCCCCGAGGTCCAAGAAGCGGGACCGGTCCACAAGCCCTGCTTCCTCGGCAGGGGTCGGGGGAAGCCGCCGGGCGGAGAGGGGGCGGATCACCTGACCCGCAAGGCCGACCGCACGGTCGAGGGCCCCCAGGTCCTCGGCAGTGAGGCCCCCCCGGCCCACGATCTCCCCCGTGACCACGAGGTCAGCCCCCAGCCGGCGCCGCAGCCGCCCGGCCCGCTCGAGAAGGAGCCGGCGGCACGGACCGCAGGGAAGCCGCCCGTCCCCCCATCGGTCCAGGACGAGGAACCGCCTCTTCAAAGTCATCGCCTGAAACCGGCAGGAGGGGAAGAGGCGCTGGGCCAGGAGGGCTACCCCGCCGTCCTCGACGAAAAACGGCGCGCGGAAGTAGACAATGCGAACAAAACGAATCCCCGCTTCTTCAGCCAGGCGCAGGGCGAGGGAACTCGCCCGGGATCCGGAGTAGAGACCGACGGCGAGCGTCTTGCCTCCTTACCGCCGGGGAAGGACGAGGCCGTAGGAGCCGTCCCCCCGGGGGAACAGAACCGCGGGCTGGTCGTCGTCGGCGTGGAAGAACACGAGGAACTCCCGTCCCGAGCGCTCCAGCTCCCGCACCGCGGCCTCCGGGGAGAGGGACTCCCGCACGTAGTCGTCCACGACCTCGATCCGGGGGCCGGAGCGCTCCCGGCGGCCGGCCGGAGGGGAGGCCGAGGGGGCCTTCCGCGCCACCCGCAGCTGCTCCTTGTACCGCACCAGCTGCCGCTGCATCTTGTCCACCGCCTGGTCCACCGAGGCGTACATGTCGTTCGTCTCCGCCTCCGCCTTGACCACCTTGTGGTTGACGAGGTAGCCCATCATCTGGACCCGCTGGGCCGGGCCCTCGACCTCGAGGATCACGTCCAGGCGCGTGATCTTGTCGAAGTACCGGGACAGGGTTTCCACCTTCTTCTCCACGTATTTTGTGACGGCGTCGGACCCCGAAGCGTACCGCTCCTCGATGTGAAGCTTCATGTTAAGGTTCCCTCCCGTGGAATGTATCCTACACTACACTCGCGGGAGTGTCAAGAGGTGTAGGTAAGATCCCGTGCGGCGGGGGCGAGGTCGGCGAGGCGGCGGCGGAGGTGGTGGGCAAGCCCGTGGAGCCCTGAGGGCCCAAGTGCCCCAGCAAACGGGGCGAACGCCTCCTCCACGTACGGGCGGACGGTTCCGCGGTAGGTGGGGCCGCGGGAAAGCCGTTCGCAAGCGATGAGGCCCAGCTCCAGCGCGGCATGGGGGGGCTCCGCCCGGAGGAGGGCCTCCGGGCAATCGATCCAGGCCGCGAGCTCGTGGACCGTGTAGGCCCGGGGCTCCCGGGCGGCGAGGAACGCCACCACCCGCCGCTCGAGCGGGGGGAGCCGCTCCAGCCGGCGGAGGAGACGCTCCACCCGGAGCGCCACCGGCTCGGGAAGTTCGGAAACCGCCTCCTCGCCCTCCATGGTTTCCCGAGTCCGGGCCTCGGAAAGGGCAAGGTCACCGACCGCGGGGACTTCGTCCTGGGCGGGGGGCAGGGGATTCCGGGCGAGGGCCTCGAGGAGCCTGCCCCGCACGAGGCGCAGCTTGGGGGACTCCACGGGATGAAACGCCGGGGTGTAGCCGCCGTGGAACGTGTTCCGAAGGCGAATCGCCACCCTCCGGGCCTCGGCGCCGGCGATGTACACGCACTCCCCCACCCGAAGGCCGGTGACGACCTCCTTCACCTCGGCCTTCCCCCAGGGGAGGAGCTCCCCGTAGACCCGCATGTCCGCCTCGTGGACGACCCGGTGGAGGAAGAGCATCCCGGCCTGGGTGAGGACGTCCTTCTCCACCTTGGCCGAGCGCTGGGAGATGATCACCGTCCCCAAGCCCCGTTTGCGGCCGCGGAGGGCGATCCGGACCACGACCTCCTTCATTCGGGTCCGAACCCCCTGGGGGATGAACTCGTGGCACTCCTCGATCCCGATCATGTACGGGGTGCGGAGCCGGCCGGCGAGGGCCCACAGCCGGGAGAGGTAGTCCAGGAGGAGGGCCTCCCGTTCCGCTCCCACGAGGTCGGACACGTCGAGGACCACGGGGACCCCCTCGCGGAGGGAGAGCTCTGCAACCTCGGCGGCCGTCACCGGGGTGAGCTCGACGTCGGCGTGGTCCCCGCCCCCGAGGACGAGGACCTCGTGGCGCTCCTTGAGGCCGAAGTACTCCCCGTCGATGTCCACGATCGAGAGGGGGTAGTGGGCGGCGAGGAGCTCCTCGAAGAGGACGCCCGCGGTGTTCGATTTCCCCGAGCCGCGGATCCCGAGGACGGCCACGCACTGGCCCACCACGTGGTCCACCGGGACCACAAGGTCCGGACCCAAGGTGAGGACGCTCATCGCGGGGGACCCTACCGTGGGGAGGGCCCCCTCACCAGGCACCGTGCGCGTCCCTCCGGGGACAACGGGGGGGCGGCGGCCTTACCCGTGGCCCCCAATGAGCCGCCGCGCCTCCGCCAGTGCCTCCTCCCGGGTCGCGATCTCGCCCGAGAGGATCCGCTCGTGGAGCTGGTCGAGGATCGCCCCCAGCCGGGGCCCGGGGGGGAGCCCGAGGGCCCGGAGGTCGTCGCCCGTGAGGAGCGCCCGGGCCCGGCGGACCCCCTCGATCCGGCGGAGGTGGACGAGGAGCGCGGCCCCGCGGCGGAGGAGGGGAAGCCAGGCCGCGCTCCGGTGGGCGCTCGCCTCCGCGTCGCAGATCACCACCCGGAGGAGGTCAGCGAACAGGGGGTACCGCCGGGGGAGGTCCCCCGGGGGGGCCGCGACGTCCTCGCCGTGGGCCAGGAGCCCAACCTGCTTCCCGAGGCCCATCTCCGGAAGGCGGGCCACCCGCATGTGCTCGCCCACGAGGTAGCTCACCCGCTCCCCGTCCCGGCGGGGGAGCCGGAGGCGGACGAGGGCTTCGGCCGCGATCCGCGCCCCCAAGACGCAGTGCCCGCCCATGTTCTCCCCCCCGGACCGGGAGAGGGCCGCGGGTTTGCCCACGTCGTGGAAGAGGACGGCGAGCTTGAGGAGGGGATCGTCCCACACCCCATCGGCCACCCGCAGGGCTGCCAGGGTGTGGTCCAGGACATCCCCCTCGGGGTGGTACTCCGGGGGCTGCGGGACCCCGCCCAAGGCTGCGATCTCCGGAAGCACGTGCGGAAGAAGACCGAGGTCCCGGAGAAGCTCCACCCCGTGGGCCGAGCGGGGCGTGGCAAGGGTGCGGAGGAGCTCGTCCCGGATCCGCTCCCAGGACACCCCGCGGATCCGCGGGGCGCAGGCCCGGATCGCCGCCGCGGTCCGCTCTTCAAGCTGGAACCCCAGCTGGCAGGCAAGCCGCACCGCCCGGAGCATCCGGAGGTGGTCCTCGGCGAACCGCTCTTTGGGGTCGCCGATTGCCCGGAGGAGGCCGGCCCGGAGGTCCGGGATTCCCCCCACCCGGTCGATCACCTCCCCGTCGGATGTGGCGGCCAGGGCGTTCACCGTGAAGTCCCGCCGCCGGAGGTCCTCTTCGAGGGTCCCCCACCGGACCGCGTCGGGCCGCCGGCCGTCGGAGTAACGGCCTTCCGTGCGGAACGTGGCCACCTCGTACGGGGTCCCGTCGGGGGCGACCACGACCACGACCCCGAAGCTTTCTCCAACGGTGAGGACCCGGAGGTCAGGGAAGAGCCGCCGCACCTCGTCAGGGGGGGCGGAGGTGGCGAGGTCCACGTCCCCGGGGGTGAACGGCTCGCCCCGGAGCTCGGCGGCCACGGCGTCGCGGACGATCCCCCCCACGAACACCGCCTCGTGCCCCGCTGCCTCCAGGCGCCGCACGATCTCCAGGGCCCACGGGTGAGCCGCCTCCAGCCGCTGGATGGGAAACCGCACGAGAGATTATCGCCCGGTTGCGGATGGGGTGCACCAGGGCTAGGATTCGCCCGCAAGGGGGTTGGACATGGAACACGAGCTACTGAAGCAGGCACGGGGCCACATGGCCCGCACGTTGGACGTCCTCCAGGGGGAACTCGCCAAGATCCACACCGGCCGGGCCAACCCTGCCCTCGTGGAGGGCGTCGCCGTTGATTACTACGGGACCCCCACCCCCCTCCGCCACATCGCCCACGTCGTGGCCCCCGACCCCGACCTCATCCTGATCCGGCCGTTCGACCGGTCCCAGCTTCCGGCGATCGAGAAGGCGATCCTCGCCGCCGGCCTGGGCCTCAACCCCCAGAACGACGGCCAGGTGGTGCGGATCAAGGTCCCCCGGCTTTCCGAGGAGCGCCGGAACGAACTGGTGAAACTCGTGGGGAAGCGGGCTGAGGAGGCCAAGATCGCCCTCCGCAACGTCCGGAGGGAGGTCCGGGAGAAGCTCGAGGCGGAAAAGAAGGAGGGCCGGATGAGCGAGGACGAGCACCACCGCCTCCAGAAGGCCCTCGACGACCTCACGGCCGAGCACACCAAACGGGTAGACGAGCTTGCGGAGAAGAAGGCGCAGGAGATGCGGACCCTGTGAGCCGGCCGTGAGCGGGCTGTGGGACGCGGGGCTGCGGGAGGCGGTGGGGCTCGCCCTACCCCTGGCGGTGGGGATCTCGGTCCTCGGCTGGACGTGGCCCCTCGGGGTGTTTGTGGGGCTGGGGGCGGTGGCCTCCGGGCGGCTCCTCCGGTGGGGGCTAATCGCGATCCTCCGGCGGGAAGGGGGCGGAGGGCTGGCCGCCGGGCTCGCGGGGACGGTTCGGCACATCTTCGTCTCCCTCCTCGCCTTGGGCGGAGTCGCGCTCGGGCTTCCCCCGCTTGCGGTGAGCGCCGGGCTCCTCCTTCCCACCCTGGGGCGGCTGATCTGGACGGTGCGCGTTGTCCGGTCCGTTGGGTAAGGCGGCTCTCCTCCGGTTCACGGTCGGGGGGATCGAAGTGGCGCTTGACCCCGTCGTCGCGGGGGTGGGGTTCGGAGTGACCGTGGCCCTCGCCCTCCTCCTCCTGTGGGTGCGGCGGGGGCTTCCCCGGGACCCCGAGGCCCCGCCTTCCCGGCGGGCCGTCGCCGTGGCCTGGATCACGGAGCTCTTCCAGAACCAGGTCCTGGGGGGGGTGTCCCCCGAGCTTGCCCACCGGCTGTTCCCCCTCGTGGCCGCCCTGTTTCTCTACGTCCTCCTCTGCAACTGGGCGGGGCTCCTCCCGTTCGTCGTCTCCCCCACCCAAAACGTCAACGTCACCTTGGGCCTGGCCCTCCTCGTCTACGGGCTGACCCACGTCTACGGGGTTCGGGCCAAGGGGGTCCGCGGGCACCTCAAGGGGTACCTCGAGCCGTTTCCGTTCCTCCTTCCCCTCAACGTGATTGGGGACCTCGGGCGGACCCTGTCCCACGGGTTCCGTCTGTTTGGGAACATCCTCGGGGGGACCCTTCTGGTAGCGGTGGTGGGGGGGCTGTTCGCCCCGCTGGTCGTCCCAGCGGCCCTCAACCTCTGGTTTGGGCTGTTCATGGGGCTGATTCAAGCCCTGGTGTTCACGCTTCTGGCGGTGGCGTACATCCGCGCCACGGCCGAATAGGAGGTCACATGGATCCACAGGCCCTTGTCGCGGCGGCGAAGTACCTGGCAGCGGGGATCTGCATGGGGATCGGGGCGATCGGCCCCGGGGTGGGAGAGGGGATCATCGGCGCCCACGCCCTGGATGCGATGGCCCGCCAGCCGGAGATGGCCAACACCCTCCTCCGGACGATGGTCATCGCCGACGCCATCGCCGAGACCACGGGGATCTACTCCCTCGTCGTGGCCCTCGTGCTTCTGTTCGTCGTCTGAGGGAGGCCCCGTGGCGCTTGAGCTGGGCACGCTCCTTTTCAACCTCGTCAACTTCGCCCTCCTCCTCGTCGTCGTCCGCTGGGCCCTCCGGAAGTGGCTCCTCCCGTGGCTCGATCGCCGGCGGGAGGCGGAGGAGGCGCGGATGCGGCGGGCGGCGGAGCTCGAGGCCCAGGCCGAGGAGCTCCGGCGGGAGCGGGAGGAGGCCCTCGCCGCCGCCAACCGCCGCGCACGGGAGATCGTGGCTCAAGCCGAGGCCCAGGCCCAAGAGATCCTCCGCCAGGCCCGGGCCGAAGCGCGGGCCCAGGCCCAGGCGATCCTCGCGGAGGCTGAACAGGCCGCCGCCCGGGCCCAGGAGGAGGCCCTCGCCTCCCTCCGGGCCGCGTACGCGGAGCTCGTCCTCCAGGGAGCGGCCCGGGTCCTGGCCCGCGAGGTTCGGCCCGAGGACCACGCCCGGCTCCTCGAAGAGCTCACCAGCCGGGTCGACGCCCGACTCCTCCAGTGACCACGCCCACAGAGCTCGCCCACCCCTACGCCCAGGCCCTCTACGCCCTCGGGGAGCCTGCCGGGGCCGTGGACGCCCTCCGGGACGACCTCGCCCTCCTGGGGACCCTGTGGGAAGGAGATGAGAGGGTCCGCGGCTTCCTCACCCACCCGCTCGTTCCCGCCTCGGCCAAGGAGGACCTCCTCGTGCGGGCCCTCGCGGGCCGGGTCCACCCCCTGACCCTGAACCTCGTCCGCCTCCTCGTCCGGCGGGGGCGGACCGCGCTTCTTCCCGAGCTCGGGCCGGCATTTCGGAAGGCGGAGGAGGAGCGGGGGCGGACCTACCACGTGGGGGTCCGAACCGCTCAGCCCCTGACCCCGGAGGCCCGGGAAGCCCTCTGCGGAAAGCTCGCCGCCCTCCTCGGGGGAACCGTCCTCCTCGACGAGGAGCTGGACCCCGGGCTCCTCGGGGGGGCGGAGGTGGTCGTCCGCGGCCGGCGGGTCGACGCCTCCCTCCGCGGGCGCCTGGAGGCCCTCGCCCAAAAGCTCGGAGGTCGCCCATGAGGCCCCGCAGCGACGAGATCGCCGCCATCCTCAAACGGCAAATCCAAGAGCTCGACCTCGATCTCAAGATGGAAGAGGTCGGGGTCGTGGTCGAGGTGGGGGACGGGATCGCCCGGATCTGGGGCCTCCGCTCGGCGATGGCCTCCGAGCTCCTGGAGTTCCCCGGGGGGATCCAGGGCCTCGTCCTCGACCTCGACGAGGACTCCGTTGGGGTCGCGATCCTGGGGCCCGACGAGGGGATCCGGGAGGGGGACGAGGTCCGGCGGACGGGCCGTGTCCTCTCGACACCGGTGGGGAAGGGGTTCCTCGGCCGGGTGGTGGACCCCCTCGGGCACCCCCTGGACGGCGGGGGGCCGATCCCCCCCGAGGGGTACCGGAAGACGGACGAGAAGGCCCCCGGGGTGATCGCCCGCCAGCCGGTGAACACCCCCCTCCAAACCGGGATCAAGTGCATCGACGCCCTGACCCCCATCGGCCGAGGGCAGCGGGAGCTCATCATCGGCGACCGGCGAACCGGGAAGACGGCGATCGCCCTCGACACGATCATCCACCAGCGGGGCCAAGGCGTGTACTGCATCTACGTCGCCATCGGCCAAAAATCGTCCACGATCGCCAAGGCGGTGGACGCCCTCCGCCGGCACGGGGCAATGGAGTACACGATCGTCGTGGCCGCCCCGGCGGAGGCCCCCACGCCCCTCCAGTACATCGCCCCCTACGCCGGGTGCGCGATGGGGGAGTACTTCCGGGACCGGGGGGAGGACGCCCTCGTGATCTACGACGATCTCTCCAAGCACGCGGTCGCCTACCGGGAGATCGCCCTCCTCCTCCGCCGGCCCCCGGGCCGGGAGGCGTACCCGGGGGACATCTTCTACACCCACTCCCGGCTCCTGGAGCGGGCAGCGCGGCTGAGCGACGCCCACGGCGGGGGGTCCCTCACCGCCCTCCCCATCGTCGAGACCAAGGCCGGGGACATCACCGCCTACATCTCCACGAACCTGATCTCCATCACCGACGGCCAGATCTACCTCGAGGCGGACCTGTTCAACAAGGGCCAGCGACCGGCGATGAACGTGGGGCTCTCCGTGTCCCGGGTCGGGGGGGCAGCCCAGGTCCCGGCGATGAAGGAGGTCGCGGGGCAGCTGCGGCTGGAGCTCGCCCAGTACCGGGACCTCGCCGCGTTCGCCGAGTTCGCCCAGGAGCTCGATGAGGCATCCCAAGCCCAGCTCGCCCGGGGCGCGCGGGTCATGGAGATCCTCAAACAGGGCCAGTACTGCCCCATGCCGGTCGAGGAGCAGGTGGCCGTCCTCTACGCCGCGGTGGGGGGGCACCTCGACGGGATCCCGGTGGAGGCAGTGCGGGACTTCGAGCGGGGGTTCCTCGCCTTCCTCCGGGAGCGGCACCCCGAGGTGCTCGCCACCCTGGGGAGGGAGAAGCGGCTCACGGACGCGGTCCGGGAGGGGCTGGAGGAGGCGCTTCGCCAGTTTCGGGAGGGATTCCGCGCCGGATGAGCGCCCGGGTCCGTCAGATCCGCCGCCGGATTGGGAACGTCCGCCACGTGCGGCAGATCACGAAGGCGATGTACACGATTGCCGCCACCCAGGTCGTCCGCCGCAAGCGGGCCCTTCTCTCCGCCCGGCCGTTCACGGAAGCCGCCGGGGAGATCCTGGCCGGCGTGGCCGCGGCCGCCCGCCGGGAGGGGCTCGTCCACCCGCTCCTTAAGGGAACGGGCCGCCCAGGGACGGCGATCCTCGTCGTCAACGCCGACCGGGGCCTGTGCGGCCCCTACGTGGGCGACGTCAACCGCGCCGCCGTCGCCCTGGCCCGGGAAAAGGCCCCCGCCGTGATCCTCGCCGGGGGGGAAAAGGCCCGCCTCCACTTCCGCCGCGGCCCCTGGACGGTGACCCACGCCTACGTCCACGCCCTCGACCACCCGAGCCTGGAGACCGCCCAAGGAATCGCGGCCGACCTCCTTGCCCTCTACGGAACCGAGGCCGGGGAGGCCTACGCCGTGTACACCTACTTCCGCGGGGAGCTCGCCCAGGTCGTGCGAACCGAGCGGCTCCTCCCCTTCGACCTCCCCCCTGGGGGGGCACGGGACCTCCTCATCGAGCCCGACCTCCCACGGGTTGTGGACGCCCTCGGACGGCTGTACCTTGCCGGGAGGGTCCTGCGGATCCTGCTCGAGGCCAAGGCGTCCGAGCACGCCCTCCGCCGCCAGGCGATGAAGGCGGCCACGGACAACGCCGACGAGCTCCTGGAGAAGCTGACCCTGGCGTACAATAAGGCCCGCCAGCACCGGATCACGGCGGAGCTTGCCGACATCATGGGAGGGGCGGAGGCCCTCCGGGAGGAAGGATGACCGAGCACGGGGGGAAGGCCACAGGTCAGATCCTGACCGTTCGGGGTCCGGTGGTGGACGTCCGGTTCCCGCCGGGACAGCTCCCGCCCCTCCGGCAGGCCCTGCGGGTCCCCCGGGAGGGGGGCGACCTCGTCCTCGAGGTGGCCCAGCACCTCGGGGATTCCACGGTCCGGGCCGTGGCGATGGACTCCACCGATGGCCTCCGGCGGGGGGATGCGGTCGTGGACACCGGGGGTCCGATCACGGTCCCGGTGGGGCCGGAGACCCTGGGGCGGATGTTCGACCTCACGGGGAACCCGATCGACGAGCTGCCACCTCCGCCCGTCCAGAGGCGTTACCCCATCCACCGCGAACCCCCGCCCCTCGCCGACCTGTCCGTCGAGGACGAGGTCCTGGAAACGGGGATCAAGGTGATCGACCTCATTGCCCCAATCCCCAAGGGGGGCAAGGTCGGCCTGTTCGGCGGCGCCGGGGTCGGGAAGACGGTTCTCATCATGGAGCTCATCCGGGCCATCGCCTACGAGCACAAGGGGTACTCCGTGTTCGCCGGGGTTGGGGAGCGGTCCAGGGAGGGGAACGAGCTGTACCTGGCGATGAAGGAGTCCGGAGTCCTCCCGAACACGGTCCTCGTCTACGGGCAGATGAACGAGCCTCCAGGGGCGCGGTTCCGGGTTGGCCTGTCGGGGGTCACGATGGCCGAGTACTTCCGGGACGAGGAGGGGAAAGACGTCCTCCTCTTTATCGACAACATCTTCCGGTTCGCCCAAGCCGGAAGCGAGGTGTCGGCGCTTCTCGGGCGGATGCCGTCCGAGGTCGGCTACCAGCCGACCCTAGCCACGGAGATGGCCGAGCTCCAGGAGCGGATCACCTCCACCCGGCGTGGGTCGATCACCGCGGTGCAAGCGGTGTTCGTCCCCGCCGACGACCTCACCGACCCCGCCCCGGCCACGGTGTTCGCCCACCTCGACGCCACGATCACCCTGACCCGGGAGCTCGCCGAGAAGGGGATCTACCCCGCGGTGGACCCCCTCCAGTCCGACTCCCGGCTCATGGATCCCCGGATCCTCTCTCCGGACCACTACGCGGTGGCCCAGAAGACCCGGGCCATCCTCCAGCGGAACCAGGACCTCCAGGACATCATCGCGATCATGGGGATGGAGGAACTGTCCGAGGAGGACCGGACGACGGTCATGCGGGCCCGGAAGATCCAGCGGTTCATGGCGCAACCGTTCCACGTGGCCGAGCACTTCACCGGCCGCCCCGGGGCCTACGTCCGGATCGAGGACACGGTGCGCGGGTTCCGCATGATCTGCGACGGGGAGCTCGACGACGTTCCAGAGCAGGCGTTCTACATGGCGGGGACGATCGACGAGGTCCTGGCCCGGGCGGGGAAGAAGTAGCCTCGCGGTGGCGAACCCCCTCCGAGGAGCCGTTTCCTGTGGGCTCCGCCTGTTCGGGGCGGCAGGGGGCGTCCTCCTCGCCCTTCTCACCGCCTGCGCCCCCCGCCCAGGGGAGGGTCTCCCGTGCCGAACCCTCCGCCCGGAGGACTCGATCCAGCACGCCCTGGACGAGGCGCCACCAGGGGCGGTGATCTGCCTCGCCCGGGGTACCTGGACGGAAACCCTCGTGATCCGAAAACCCGTGACCCTCCGCGGAGCGGGGCCGACCCGGACGGTGATCCGGGGCCGGGAGCTCGCCCAGCCCGTGCTCACGGTGGGCTCCCTGGACCCGGACGGAGCGGTGGTCCTCCAGGGGATCGCGCTGGCGGGGGCCGCGGGGAGCTGTGCCACCCCAGGGGGCTGCGCCCACGGCCTCCTCGTCACCGGCTCCGCCACCGTCCAGGTCGAAGACTGTGCCTTCTCCCGGAACGCCGGGTGCGGGGTGGCGGCGGAGGGCCAAGCCCGCGTCTCCCTACAGCACTGTACAATCCAGGAGAACGTCGGGCACGGGGTTCTGGCCCACGGGGAGGCCGAGGTGGTCCTGACCGCGGTGACCGTGGCGGGAGGGAAGAGCGCCGGGATCTGGCTTGCCGGCGAAGCCCGCCTCACCCTCACCTCCTCCACCGTCCGGGGGTGCGAGGGCCACGGGGCTTGGGTCCGGGACCGGAGCACCCTGATCGCATCCCAGTCCACGATCTCCGACTGCGGGGGGCACGGGCTGTGGGTCCGTGACGGGGCGTCGGCCGAGCTCTCCGGGTGCACCATCGCCCGGGCCCGGGACGCGGGCGCCCGGGTTGAGGGCGCGGCCCGCCTCGCCCTCTCCTCCTCCACCGTCACAGCCTCCTGGTACGGGGTGGAGGCCCGAGACAGCGCGTCCGTGACCCTCACCCAGACGACGGTCGCCGATGTCCGCTGGGACGGGGTCCGGGCCCAAGGGAGGGCCCGGCTCTCCGTGGCCAGCTCCACCCTCCGCAAGGGGACCGGAACCGGGGTCCGGCTCGAGGGCACGGCCCAGGCCGAGCTCCAGGACAACCGCATCGAGGGCTGGAACGGCAATGGAGTCCTGTCGCTCTCCCAATCCCCCCCCACAGGCTCGGGTAACCGGATGGCCGGAAACGGGGTGGACCTCGTGGGGAACCTGCCCGGGGAGCTGCGGGCCCCGCTTCGGTCGCCCTCCGAGGAGCTGGTCCGCTTCCCCAGCCGGGCCTACCCCTCCCTCCAGGAGGCGATCGACGCCCTCCTCCCCGGGGGCAGGCTTCTTCTCTCCGAGGGGACCTACCCAGCGGGGGTCACGGTGGGCAAGCCCCTCCAGATCGAGGGGGAAGGGGTGGTCCTCCTCACCGCCCAAGCGGCGAGAGAAACCCCGGTGATGTCCCTGGTGGGGGGGGCGAACCTGCGGATGGTCGGGGTCTCCCTCGGGTACGGATCCGAGGGGCTGATCCTCGGGGCCGACGCCCGGGCGGAGCTTGTGGACTGCGTACTCTCCGACAACAGCCGAGGCATCCACGCCTCCGACACGGCCGAGGTGGCCCTCCTCCGCTGCCGGCTGTCCCGGAACAGCCAAGGGGGGATGGGGGTGTGGAACCAGTCCCGAGCCCGTGTCCTTGAGTGTGTGCTTACGGACAACGCCGTGTTTGGGATTGGAGTTGGGGATGCAGCGCAGCTTGAGCTGAAACGCTCACTGATTACCGAAAGCGGCTGGAATGGCGGCCTGATCTTGCGAGACCGCGGGGAAGCCCGAATCGAGGAAAACGCGTTCCTACGGAACCACGGGGTTGGGGTCGCTCTCTACCACGGGCGCTGTCTAGGCGCAGGGTTCACGTTCCGCGGGCGGGTCACCGGCGGAGCAAATTCGTTTGCCGAAAACTACAAGGGCGACACCTGCCCGGCTGAGCTTGCGTTCCTGGCCGGGGAGGGCGGGGAGCTCGACTGGCGGCGCTAGATCACGA
>JAOACA010000090.1 GCA_026418075.1 Candidatus Bipolaricaulota bacterium
AGACGTACCGGCCGCGGCGGAGGGGGCGGTCGTTGCGGGGCCGCACCCGCTCCGGCTCCACCCCAAGATCGCGCCTGTTCATCGTCCGGAAATGATCCCGTGCCGGAGGAGGAACGCCTCCAGGGCGGCGAGGAACTCCGCCGGCCGCTCCTCCTGGGGGAGGTGGCCGCACGCGGACAGGACCACGAGCTCCGCCCCCGGGATCCGGGCTGCAAGCTCCCTCCCCCGCTCCGGGGACACCAGCCGGTCGTCGTCCCCCACGACCACCAGGACCGGGACTTGGAGCTCGGAAAGCCGCGGGAGGGGCGGCCCGGGCCGGGAGGCGAGGAGGACCTCCCACAGGCCCCGGTCCCAGTCCTTGGCCCGCAGGGGCCGCGCGTACCCCGCCTCGACCTCCGGCGTGACCCGCCCCGGGTCGTGCCAGGCCCGGCGCAGGGCGTCGGGGAGTCCGCCCTCGACCCGGCGGAGGAGGAGGGGCCCGAGCCTCCGGGCCTGGGGGGTGGCGAGGAGGGCCCGGACCCAGGGGGGAAGAGGGTTGCCGAACCCGACCGCCGGGGCGACGAGGACGAGGGCCGCGACCCGCTCGGGGTGCTCCAGGGCGACCCCGAGCGCCAC
>JAOACA010000091.1 GCA_026418075.1 Candidatus Bipolaricaulota bacterium
CCGCACCGGGGCCCGGGCCCCCACCCCCACCGCGTGGAGGAGGAGGTCCACTGGGCCTGCTTCCTCCAGAAGGGCCTTGGCCTCTAGCTCGTCCGTCAGGTCTGCGGGCAGGGGCTTTCCCCCCACCTCCTCCCCCAGGGCCCGGAGGGCCTCGGCCCGCCGCCCGGAAAGGAGAAGCTCATGCCCCTTAAGGGCCCGGGCCAGGGCCCTCCCCAAGCCTCCCGTGGCGCCTAGGATCAAGACCCGCATGGCCTTACCCTACCCTTGGGTCTCGCCCGGCTCTGTAGCCCAAAAAGACTTGGGGCCGAAGCCCCCAGGCAGGCCCCGAAGGCCTTAGGCGGCCCTGGCCTCGGCCCCAAAACCCTCCTCTAGGCTCTTGGCCCGGGCGATGGCAAAGACCAGCAGGCCGTAGATGGGCTTGGCGATCAGGTCGGCCAGGCTGTAGCCAATCTGGATGGCCACCTCCTGGGCCGCGCCCCCGGGGAGCCAGGTACCCAGGGCGTAGGCGATGGGGTAGAAGCCCCAGGACATCAGGAGCTGTCTCTTATACACATCT
>JAOACA010000092.1 GCA_026418075.1 Candidatus Bipolaricaulota bacterium
GCCAGTTCTATCATCGCCACGTCGGTGCCAGTGCAGCGGACCAGTGCCGGGCCGGAGGACTCACAGAAGGCCAGTCCGAAGCGAATGCCCGGTACAGTGTTCACCAGCGCTTCGTGAATGTCCTCCACCGTCTTGATGAAGTGGCTCATCCCCAGAATGAAGTTGACATCATCCGGTTTCTGGATACGAACGGTCAGGAGTTCCATCGGTCGCCTCGCAGCATGAAACGTGGTGCGTGAAACGTGAGGGGCAAAAGGCGCGCGTTCCCTGCCCGCTCTTTTATGGCGGTTCCCGGTCGGCGTTTCCGAAACCGCAGTGGTCAGGCGGTGGGCTCTTCGGCAGGGGCGCCCCCCCGGGCTCGGGTGACGGCTTTACGGGTTCCCTCCACCGCCTCGGTCAGTTGCCGACGGCCCTCCTCCAGGACCACCTGCCCCTGGGCCTGGATTTCTTCAGCCCGGCGGCGCAGGTCCGCCGCGACGGCCTCGGCCTTGGCGCGGGCCTCCTCCAGCGCCTGCTCCGCCCGCAGGCGGGCCCTCTCGGCCTCTTCTTTGGCCTTTTCGCTCAGTTCCACGCCCTTGGCGCGAATCTGGGCCCGGGTCTCCTCACCGG
>JAOACA010000093.1 GCA_026418075.1 Candidatus Bipolaricaulota bacterium
GGGGGGAATAGGGGGTAAAATAATTATGGTGTTGGTGTTATGCTGAAATTCCTTTTTGATTCTAATGAAAGAGAAATACGCAAGCTGAAGCCTTTAGTGGAGCTGATTAACTCGCTGGAACCCAAGGTAGGCTCTCTCATCGATGCCCAGCTGAGGGCTAAAACCGAGGAGTTTAAGGAAAGACTGCGGAGTGGGGAAACATTGGAGGACATCCTTCCCGAGGCTTTTGCAGTGGTGCGGGAGGCAGCCAAGAGGACCATAGGCTTACGCCACTTCGATGTTCAGCTTATGGGAGGCATTGTCCTCCACCAAGGCAGGATAGCCGAGATGAAGACAGGGGAAGGGAAAACCCTCGTTGCCACACTGCCAGCTTATTTAAATGCCCTGGAGGGGAAGGGCGTCCACATAGTCACGGTAAACGACTACCTTGCGAAGAGGGATACCCAATGGATGGGTCCCGTATACCATTTCCTTGGGTTATCCGTAGGTTGTATTCAGCACGAGTCCGCCTTTGTCTTCGACCCTACCTATCCCCAGGAAGAGGAACGGCTCAGGAATCTTCGTCCCGCTTCAAAGCGAGAGGCATATGCCTGCGACATAACC
>JAOACA010000094.1 GCA_026418075.1 Candidatus Bipolaricaulota bacterium
GCGTCGTTGATGCCGTCGCCCACAAAGGCGACCGTCCCAAATTCCTCCTGAAGCCGCCGGACCTCCGCCACCTTCCCATCCGGGAGCACCTCCGCCAGGACGTGGTCTATCCCCGCCCGGCGGGCCATCGCCCGCGCCGTACGCCAGTTGTCGCCCGTGATCATCGCTGTCCGGATGCCCATCCGGCCCAGTTCCTCCACCGCAGCGACCGCATCGTCTTTCAGCGTGTCGGCGACGCCCAGCACCCCCAGCGCACGCCCATCGGCGGCCACTACGACAACCGTCTGGGCCTCCTCTTCCAGCCGGACAAGGGTATCGGCCAGCGGCTCCAGGTCTATCCCGGCCTCCTCCATCAGCCGCGGAGAACCCACAAGCACCCGTTTCCCGTCCACGGTCGCCACCACGCCCAACCCCCGCCGGGCCTGGAAGCCGACCGGGTCGGAGAGCGCAAGCCCTTCGGCCTGGGCGCGCGCGACGATCGCGCGGCCCAGCGGGTGTTCGCTCCCCTGTTCGGCCGACGCGGCCAGGCGCAGGACCTCCCGCTTCTCCACTCCATCGGCCGGAACGACCGCGGTCACCTCGGGCTTCCCCTTCGTCAGCG
>JAOACA010000095.1 GCA_026418075.1 Candidatus Bipolaricaulota bacterium
GAAATGACCTGGCTCGCGACGGCGCAAGGTTTTAAGCCCAGGCTCCTCAACGCTTTCTCTTCAGCTTCTGGTGGGAAATAAGCGTGCGTGCCCACCGCGCCAGACAATTTGCCCACAGATATCGTGTGCTGTGCGCGTTGGAGACGTGCCTCTACCCGAAGAAGCTCGTCATACCACACAAGCAACTTGTGCCCAAACGTCGTGGGCTCCGCCCACTGGCCGTGGGTTCGCCCGAGGATCGGCGTTTCCTTGTAAGCCAGGGACAAGGAAGCCAGGGTAGCTTTCAGTGCGCGGGTCTTTCGCAAAATGATCTCCAATGCATCGCGCAAAATGAGGGAAAGCGCGGTGTCTTTGACATCGGAAGAGGTGAGGCCAAAGTGCAGCCACCGCCCCTCCGCACCAATTTCCTCCTCCAAAGCCCAAAGAAAGGCCACAAGATCGTGACCAACCTCCTTCTCCAGGCCTTGGATTTTTTGCACATCGATTTTCGCTTTCTTGCGCACCCCTTCGCTCACACCAGCCGGAACGAGTCCTAACTCCTCTAAGGCAGCGAGGGCGGCAACCTCTACCTCTAACCACCTTGTGTAC
>JAOACA010000096.1 GCA_026418075.1 Candidatus Bipolaricaulota bacterium
GCCGGGGTCACCCGGAACAGGTACTTGTACCGGCCGTAGTTTTTGTCGACGCGGCCCTCGAGAAGCTTGTTCTCCGCCGCCCCGGCGATGAGGAAGATCTTCTTATAGTCGCAGGCGACCTCGGTCATGGCGAGCATCGCCTCGGTGCGAAAGCCCCCCACGAGGAAGTCCACCTTGGACACGGTGATCGCCCGCTCGACCGCGGTCACAGCGTCGGGCCCGGGCTGCATCTCGTTGGAGTCGACCTGGACGAGCTCGATCCGGTAGGTCCGGCCCCCCACGGAGACCCCGCCCGCGGCGTTGATCTCCTCCGCCGCGAGGAGGGCCCCCTGCCAGTGGTGCTTCCCCTGGATGTAGGCCATCGGGCCCACGACCCCGATCCGGACCACCTGCCCGAAAGCCCCGACGGCGAACAGCGAGACTGCAAGAAGGAACTTGCCGACGAGGGATTTCACGTCCGACACCTCCTGGATGGAAGGATGGCCCCAGTGTAGCCGGGGGCGGCCCTCCGTCAACCGCGGCCGAGAACCCGCGCGTAGAGGGCGAGGTACTCCCGGGCCGGGCCGTCCCAGGAGTGGTC
>JAOACA010000097.1 GCA_026418075.1 Candidatus Bipolaricaulota bacterium
ACGGTGTGGAGGGCGGCGAACTCCTCCTGGAACGCGATGAGCTCGCGGATGTGGCCGTGGGCGAACTCGATCGCCTCCACGACCCTCTCGTCGGGCACCTCCCGGAGGTGGCCCTCGACCATCGTCACCGTGGACCGGGTTCCCGCGACCACGATGTCCATCGCCCCCGTCTCCCGGAGGTCGTCGTGGGGGTGGGGGACGATCGTGTCCCCGTCCATCCCCAGGCGCACCGCCCCCACGGGTCCGGCAAACGGCGCGGGGGAGATGAGGAGGGCGGCGGAGGCCCCGATCAAGCCCACCACGTCGGGCGGGGCGTCCCGCTCGGCGGAGAGGACCGTGGCCACGATGTGGACCTCCTCCCGGTACCCGTCGGGGAACAGGGGCCGGATGGGGCGATCGATGAGCCGGGCGGCGATGACCGCGTCGTCGCTCGGCCGCCCCTCCCGCTTGAAAAAGCCGCCGGGGATCTTCCCCCCGGCGTAGAACCGCTCCTCGAAGTCGACCCGGAGCGGGAAGTAGTCGAGCTCCTGGGCCGTGGGCTGGCAGACCACGGTCACGAGGACCTTCGTGTCCCC
>JAOACA010000098.1 GCA_026418075.1 Candidatus Bipolaricaulota bacterium
ATAAGGCCGAGACCAAGGTGGCCCCCAAGGCCAAGGCCAAGGAGAAGGCCGAGAAGGTGGTCAAGTCCAAGCCCGAGGAGAAGGCGGCCAAGGAGAAGGCCAAGGCGACCAAGGGGGGCAAGAGTGCAGTCCCCCCGGATGCTAGGCTTTTGGCCCTTGCGACCTGGGCGGCCGGGCAGACGGGTGACTCCCGCCTGCCCGGCCGCCCAAACTGCCAGGCTCAGAAGCCTGGCGTCCGGGGGTACTTCCTTCCCCGGGACCTTGGCCTTGACCTCCTTGACCTCCTTGGCCCCCCTGTCCTTGACCTGGGGGGCCTTGGCCTTGGTCTCGGCCTTCATGATGGCGTTCGCCAGGGCGTCCCCACTCAACCCCCGGACGCTCACCGCGCCGATGGCCTCATCCTCTCTCCCGTCCGCCGTGGTGGCCCGGGCCACCACCACGTAGAGGCCAAGGGGCTCAATGAACTCCCGGCTCGCGATGCGAACGCTCACGCCGTGGATGCGGCGGAGCTGGTCCGTGGCGTCTTTGCGGGCGTAGAGAGTGAGCCGCCCGTTGAGCACGATGTAGTCAAAGG
>JAOACA010000099.1 GCA_026418075.1 Candidatus Bipolaricaulota bacterium
GCCGCGGCGTTCGTGGTGGGGTCGAGGCCCGGGGGCTCGGTGGACACGGCGACCCGGAGCTCGGCCGCGGACGGGAACAGGGTGAAGGCCAGAAAGACGGAAACCAACGCGCGCTTCATCGGAGTATCACCTCGCAACGGAGTGTCATCTCCGGGGGCGAGGGTACCGGGCCCGGGAGCGGCGGGCAAGCTACGGGTTCCGGGCGACGATGAGGCGGATCCCCTCCAAGGTCAGGTAGGGATCAACGGCTTCAAGCTCCGGGCACAGGGGGGCGATCAGGGGCGCCCACCGCCCGGTGGCCACGGCCCGCACCGGCCCAACCTCATCCCGAATCCGGCGGAGGAGCCCGGACACGAGGCCGGCCTGGCCGAGGACGACCCCGGCCTGCATCGCGTGAATCGTGTTCTTCCCGAGAACGGTCGGTGGAACAGCGAGGGGGACGTGGGGGAGCTGGGCCGCCCCCCGGGCCAGGCCCTCCGCCGGGGCGAGGTCCCTTCGGTCGAGGACCGGCACGTCCTGGCGGGTGAGGATCAACGCCGTCGGGCCATCCTTCCGCTGGAGGGCCACGCGCCA
>JAOACA010000009.1 GCA_026418075.1 Candidatus Bipolaricaulota bacterium
GAATAGATGTTTGTTTCCCCACTTAGATACGAAGACTGGCGGGCGCGGTAGGTGAACGTTACTTGCCCTGTGTAGCCTGCAGGAGGCGTATAGGTAAAGGAACCGTTTGAGTTGAGGGTCAAGGTCCCGACAGTGGGGCCAGACACAAGCTCGGCCACGAGGGCCTCGCCGTCGGGGTCAGAATCGTTCCCGAGGACACCAGGGGCGGACACCGTGAGCGTTTGGTTTTTGTACATCGTGTAGCTATCGTTCTGGGCCACGGGCGCACGGTTGTGGTAAACTTCCATTCGGTATCCAATACCCATAGCGGAGTTTCCACAACCGTTCACGTTCTGGATATTAAACATTACTGAGTTCCACCCTGTTGTGAACCAAGATACTGGGACTGTCCTTGTCGAATCGGGTGCCGCGGCCGACCAGCAGGCATCGTTGGGGGCTTCTGCACATTGGGTGGGACATCCGCTCGCGCTAGTAAAAGTGTGAAGGGTGTAGCCGTTCAAGTATGCCGTGCCAAAGTTATCCACGTACCATTTGAACTTGGCGGAGATAACCACCGCATTCTGTGGTATTTCGAATTGCCGCACAATCTGCAAGTTCAGCCCGGGTGGTATATCATCCATATAATCGATGTTGCAGGCTGGATCGCCAAGTTTATGTACGTAGACCCAGTTTGTGGTGGTACCAAGATCCAAGGTAATCGAGGCATGGCCTGATATGGGCCCGCAGATAAACGTGCCATAACCTGTGGTGTAGGTGGGGTGGCTCCCTGACGCCGAGTCCACAATCAGCCATGTCCCGGCGTGTCCGGCGGTGGATGAAAGGACAACCAGGACGCTTGCCAACACCACCAGCCTCGCGCGCCAGTTCATTATCATTATCGACCTCCTCGTCCCACTGCGGGTACCCACGGTATCTTCGGTCTCAGTCCTTGCCTCCCATGGCCAGCACCACCATCCAGGGTTCCTAGTCGCCCCAGCAGTGCAGCTGCCTGGCTACTTTTTGGCATCCACAATTTAACCAAACGGCTCCAGGCATGTCAAGGGGGGGCGGTAACCTGTCTCAAGTCAGACTAGAGCTTCACCCCGAACCGTTCGAGAGGTTTTTGAGGAGCTGCGGCATCCTTCCCTTCTGGCCTTGTTCTTGTCCAAGTGGAGAATCCCCCCAGAGGCAGGGGGGCATGTGACGACGCAGGCTACAGCGAAAGAAACAACAAAGCATGTACGGGGAGCATTCGCGCACACCGCGCGAGAAGCCCCTGGAAGTCCTCCATCCAGGCAAACGTTCAATCAAGGTGCCACCGTTCCTCGTACTCCTTGTCCCAGATCTTGATCTTGCGTCGCCCCACGGGATTCTTTCTCGCGGCAGAACGCAGCCGACCCCCCTGGAGACAAAAGCTGGGCCCAGAAATCGTTTCCGTTAGCCTCCGTGCAGGCGACCAATCGCGAGCGCGAGGATAATTTCGAGGCGTTCTCGCAACCGGGGTCACGCACTGCCTCTCTCGTCTCCTAACCCGTCCAGATCGCGGCAAGCTTCGCTCGGGAGAAGAGAAGACCCGGGAGGGGCTGCCCGATCCTAGCCCACGCACCCTTTTCCTTTCCCCTTCGTAGCCCGAACCCCGTAGGCACGTGCACCCTGAACCGACGGAGCATGGCCGGGCACCGTCAGCCGGTCCACAGGCCCTCTTCGACGGCCTCCCGCGCGCCCAACGACAGCGACCGACATGGGGGTGGCGGGTAAGGAGGGTCTCACCTGCTTCGGCTGTCTATCCGTCAGTGTCCCCCCAGTTCCTCGAAGCTGTAAGCCGGCTCCTGCGATCATGGAGTGCGGGGCTGCCCGTCGGAGGCTAGGCTTGGCCCCGTGGTTATTGTTCGCCATGCCCGGGGTGCGGACCTTCCGGCCCTGGCGCTCATCGAAGCCCAGAGCTTCCCTGACCCTTGGCCGGAGGAAGCCCTCGCTGGCTACCTCGCCGATCCAGGGGCGATCGTCCTCATCGCTGAAGGGCCCCCAGCCCTGGGGTTCCTCATCGCCCGGCTGGAACGAACGATCGGTCGCTCTCCCGCGCTTCACATCCACGACCTCGCTGTGGATCCCGCCCACCGCCGGAAGGGGGTAGGTCGGGCCCTCGTTCGGGAACTCTGCCGATGGGGCCTCCGCACGCGGGTGTCCCGTGTCATCCTCGAGGTCCGCGCGCGCAACGAGGTCGCGCAGCGGTTCTACCAGAGCCTGGGGTTCAAGGTGACCGCCGCGGTCCCCGGGTACTACGAGGACGGAGAGGGGGCACTCCGGATGGAACTCGATCTTTCCCCACCAAGCTCGCTAGACTCCTGAGGAAGGAGCAAGGGCAAGGACGAGGAACATCGTCCCTGCCCACCCGCCCAGCACAACCAAAGCCACGGCTCGGGAAAGCCGGAGCCGTTTCCCACGCCGGAGCCGAAGGAAAACGAGGCCTAAGGTCATGAGGGTCACGGCCCCGAGCCCCGCCGCGACGTGGGACCGGTCCAAGGCGCTGTAGAGCGGACGCTCATAAACGAGGTCCGCGAGGCCAAGGATCGCCACATTGAACGCGCAGCTTCCGTACACGTTCCCGATGGCCATCTCCTCCGACCCCAGGCGCAACGCCCCCCAGGTCACGCTCGTCTCGGGCATCGTCGTCACCAGGGCCACCGCCAGGGCCCCCACGAAGCTCCCCGAAAGCCCGAGGAGCTCGGACAGGCGGTCGGCACTCGCAGCAAGGAGCGGTGCCCCCACGAGGACCCCAGCGGCAGCGAGGGCGAACGCCCCCCAGGCCCGCCACCGGGCCGGGGGATCCTCCGTCGACCCTGGGGGCCTGGACTCCTGGGGCCGCAATCGGTACACAGCCCACATTCCTAGGAGGTACCCCCCGAGGATCACAAGGGACCCCGCGCTGATCGGACCAAGGTTCCCCCACCTACCGAGAACCACGAGAGCGGGAACCAACGCCGTCAGGGCAAGGGCGGTAACCACAAGGGTCCGCTGGTCGGCCGTCACCGGCCGGATCGCCACCTTGGGGAAGAGGCTCACCAGAGAGGCAAGCACAACGACGTTGACCATGTTGGCCCCGAGGATGTTCCCGCCAGCCAGGGCAGGGGCGTCGAGGCGGACGGCGGAGAGGTTCGTCACAAATTCGGGAAGAGAGGTGGCAATGGCGAGGAAGATCGTTCCCACCCACAGCCGCCCGAGGCCCGTGGCCTCCGCGATCTGGTCCCCGGCCCGGGAGAGGGCAAGGCCGCTGCGGATGACAATGGCAGCGCTCGCCGCAAACAGCAAAAACCAGCCCAGGAGGGTCATCGGCGGGGAGAGAGAACTGAGCTCATCAAAAGGATCTTCGCCGCCGGCCCTGCCGCTTGCAAGGGCTCCGGGGGCAGCGCCGTCCTTTCACCAAAGCCCGCGCCAGCCCAAGGTAAGGTTCCAAGTCTTGGTCGCAGGCGGGGGCTCCACCTCCCCCGCCTTGAGGCCCAGCTGGACCACGAGTTCCCTGGACAGAGGGAAGTAGACCACGATGCTGGCCATCCCGAAACCGAACATGCCCCCAGCCCCCCGCTTGAAGTAGAGGGACACCTGAAACCGCCCGAGGCTTCCGCAGCAGGGGGCGATTGGCCCCTCCAGCTGCCAAAGCTCAAAACCGAGCCTCCCCCGTCACCGCCCCGTCCCGAAGGGGATCCAAGGAGGTGGCCAGCCGAAGGAGGTATCCTGCCAACTCGCACCGGACCTCCGCCCCGTAAACGGAGAGCCCCTCGAACCCAACCCCGGAGCCCGGGGTAACAAGCGAGACCAGGGGGCGGACGCACACCGTGGCCACCGACTCCAAACGCAACGTGGGTTCCACCCGCTTCTCGGTCGTGGTAAAGGTCACCCGGGTCTCCAAGAGAACCCTGAACCCCGCGCAAGCCGGACAGGGAAGCTCAATCCCCTTGACCGTCCCAACCAGCTGTGCAAAGCCCGACTTGCGGTGGAGGAGCTGAACCTCCCACCGGATGGGACAGGCCTGGCAGAGCCAAGGCCCACGGAGGGTAAGCCGGAGGCTTTCGAACGTGGGGGTCAGGGTCTCGCAGCGTAGCTGAAGGTCGAACTCTAGGGGGTCCACCTTGCCCAGAACCTGGAAAGTGGTGTGGGAGCCTGTCTGGGGATTGGTGCCGGAGAAGTAGGTAGAGGTTGTAAACCCAGGTCGCCCCAAGGGCGGTGGTCCGGGCGTCCACAGTCCATGAGCTCAACCCTGGGAGGGTGGGATCAAAGCTCAGGGTGGACGTGATGGGAAGCCTCCAAGGGGTGGGGATCGAGCCCTCAAGCTCCGCCCGCGTGGTGGCCACCAAGGAGGTGAAGCCCGCCTCCGTCCAGGTCCCCCGGACCGCCTGCTCGAAGTAGCGGAACCGCTGCTGAAGCCCGGCCACGAACCGATAGCGGTCCACTCCCCCCGGCGGCCCCGCCAGGCGCAGCTCCCCCTCGGCAAGGAGGCTGGGCATGGACATCATCCCCTCCCCAGGGCTCAACACGACCAGCTTCACCGTCCCCACCACCATACCTCCCGTGGACGAAGAGGAGGCGAAGGTCACCCAGTCCACCCCCACGAACCCCGCACGGGGGAGGTAGACGAGGTGAGGGGGGGCACCGAGGAGGGTGCCGGAGGATGGGCCGTCGAGAATGGCGAGTCCCTCGCCCTCAGGGAGGGCAAAGAGGGCCGCCCCCCCGCTCCGGACGGTGACCACCTGGTGCCACAAGGGTTCCGCCCCCGCCTGAACCACTCCCCCAAGGAAAGCCACCGCTCCCAGCAACCCCCTCGCCAGACGCCAGCCTCCCCCAAAGCCTCGGCGCCCTGGGGCACCGGTTTGTGCCCGGCGTGCCCAGGGGAGCAGGAGCCCGACCACCGTCTTCCGGACCAAGCCTGCGCCGCGCACCCATGCCTCCATACCGTGGAAACTGTAGCGGGGGCCAGCAGCCGCCCTGCGGGCGCCGGGCCGTGGCCCAAGTCGGCGCCGCCCCTTCCCTTAGGGAGAGGAGTCCGTAGCCCCCGCTACAGAGCGAGGAGGGAGGGGGGCGCGGGAGAGGGCTCTGCGTCTAGCTTACCCCCCGTGTCCCGCGCCGGGCCCCGACTGCCGCCCCGAGCAGCGGCCCTGAACGACCAGAGCCCGCCGCACTTGCTCGTCCTGAACCCGACCCTTCGCGACGAGGATCTCCCCCAGTCGGCGCGCCACCCCGCTGGACTTCTGCTCCCTGAGGGCCTCCTCCACATCCTGGGGGCTCACAGCCTTCATGTCCACCAGGATCTCGCCCAGCCGCTTCCCCCGCTCGAAATGCTCCTCGAGGATGGACATGATGACGGCAGAGCGCGACTTCCGTTCCCGCTCCGCCAGGCAATCCACAAGCTCCAAGAGATACCGGTCCTCTTCGTTGTAGTACAACGTGACCTGCATCTTGCCTCCTTCTCCCCTGCGCCCCGAGCCTCGCCGGCCGTCGGGGCCCCCACGAGTCTCTCCGGGGATTACCCCGCTTCGGGTAGGTTCTAGCAGTTTGCAGTCTAAGAGAGTGGAAGGCAAGAAGTCAAGACCGCCTGCCGACCAACCTCGGGCAGGAGTCAACACGGAGGACGAGGCGATCCCGGAGGCGAGGGGATCCCGCAGGGCCAGACCGCGGGCCTGGGGAACCCGGAGGGGGGTGGAGCCGACGGGACTTGAACCCGTGGCCTCTAGCATGCCATGCTAGCGCTCTCCCAACTGAGCTACGGCCCCACAAGGATTTTCCCCGGCCCGGCCGGGGATGCAACCTAGATGTCCAAGGCCGCTACCCGATGGGCGTTTTCCCGGATGAAGTCCCGCCTCCGGGCGACGTCGGTTCCCATGAGGGTGGTGAACACCTCGTCCGCCTCGAGGGCGTCGCGGATCGTCACCTGGCGGAGGATCCGCGTCGCGGGGTTCATCGTCGTCTCCCACAGCTCCTCGGGGTTCATCTCCCCGAGGCCCTTGAACCGGCGCACGGTGTACTTCCCGTCCTCCGCGGCCTGGAGGGCCCGAAGCTCCTCCTCGGAGTAGAGGTAGACCCGGGTGGTTCCCTTCTGGGCGAGGTACAGGGGGGCCTTGGCGATGTACACGTGCCCCCGCTCGATCAGGGGGCGGAGGTTCCGGAAGAAGAAGGTGAGGAGGAGGGTCCGGATGTGGGAGCCGTCCACATCAGCGTCGGCCATGATGATCACCTTGTGGTAGCGGAGCCCGTCGAGGTTGAGCTCCTCCCGGATCCCAGTTCCCAACGCGGTGATGATCGCCCGGAGCTCCTGGTTATCGAGGAGCTTTCCCAGGCGGGCCTTCTCCACGTTGAGGACCTTTCCCCGCAGGGGGAGGATCGCCTGGAACGTCCGATCCCGGCCCTGTTTGGCCGAGCCTCCAGCGGAGTCCCCCTCGACGATGAACAGTTCGCACTCCTCGGGGTTGCTGCTCGTGCAGTCGGCGAGCTTCCCGGGAAGGCCGCCGCCGAAGAGGGCGCCTTTGCGGCGGACGAGCCTGCGGGCCTTGGCCGCCGCCTCCCGCGCCCGGTGGGCCGAGAGGGCGTTCTCGAGGATCGCCCGGGCCACGCCGGGGTTCTTGGCCAAGTACTGCCCGAGCTGCTCCCGGACCACCTCCTCCACGAACGGCCGCACCCCCGGGCTCCCGAGCTTCGTCTTCGTCTGCCCCTCGAACTCCGGCCCCTGGAGCTTCACCGAGACGATGGCCACCAGGCCCTCCCGGACCGCCTCCCCGGGGAGGGCCTCGTCCTCCTGGCGGAGGATCCGCTTCTCCCGCGCGTAGTCGTTGAGGACCTTCGTGAGGGCCGTCCGGAACCCGGTGAGGTGGGTCCCCCCCTCCCGGGTGTTGATGTTGTTGGCGAAGGAAAACACTTCCTCCTCCATCGCGTCGGTGAACAGCATCGCGATCTCCACGGACTGGGTCCCTCGGTCCTCGGCAAGGTAGATCGGCTCGGGATGGAGGGGTTCCTTCCCCGTGGCGAGCTCCTTCACGAACGCCGCGATCCCCCCTTGGGCGTGGAACGTCCGCTTGACCCCGGCCAGGCGGTTGTCGAGGTGGATCGTGAGCCCGGCGTTGAGGTAGGCGAGCTCCTGGAGGCGATGGGCGAGCTTGGAGAAGTTGTAGTGGATCTCCCCGAAGATCTCCCGGTCGGGGAGGAAGGTCACCGTGGTCCCCGTCCCCGTAGTCTCCCCCACAACCTCAAGCTCGGTCACCTTTCGGCCGCGGCGGAACTTCTGGCGGTAGATCTTGCCGTCCCGCCAGCGGACCTCGACCTCGAGCTCCTCGGACAGGGCGTTGACCGCGGACACGCCGACCCCGTGGAGGCCACCCGAGACCTTGTACCCCCCCTCCCCGAACTTCCCCCCGGCGTGGAGGGTGGTGAGGACGAGCTCCACCGTGGGGATCCCCGCCTCGGGGTGGATCCCCACCGGGATCCCCCGGCCATCGTCCCGGACCGTGATCCGCTTGTCCTCGTGGACCGTGATGTCGATCGTCGTGCAGTAGCCGGCCAGGGCCTCGTCCACCGAGTTGTCGACGACCTCGTAGATCATCTGGAGGAGGCCGTCGGGGCCGGTGGAACCGATGTACATCCCGGGGCGCTTGCGGACCGCCTCGATGTCCTCGAGGACTTGGATCTTGTCGACGTCGTACGTCGGGTCGTGGGTGACCGCCATCGGGGCCCAGTTTAGCCTAGAGGCGGAAAACCTTCAAGCCTTCGCGATTTCCTTGCGAGGTCCCGCCGGCGGGCTGGTCCGGGCGTGACGAGGGAGGTAACCTTCGGGCAAAGGAGGCGCGGGTGCGGCTTCTGGAGTGGCAAGGTCGAGAGATCCTGGCGAAGGCGGGGATCCCGGTTCCCCGGGGCGGGGTGGCGCGGACTCCAGCCGAGGCCCGGGTGGCCGCGGAGGGGGCGGGGGGACCGGTGGTCCTCAAGGCCCAGGTCCCCGTGGGGGGACGGGGGAAGGCCGGGGGGATCCGCCCCGCCCGGGACCCCCACGAGGCCGAGGTGGTCGCAAAGGAGATGCTCGGCACGGAGCTCAAGGGCCTCCCGATCGAGGCCCTCCTCGTTGTGGAGAGGGTGGAGGCCCAAGAGGAGCACTACCTCTCCGTGACCCTCGACCGCCGGACCCGGTCGCCGGTGATGATCTACTCCCCGAAAGGGGGCGTGGACATCGAGGAGGTGGCCCGGACGGACCCCGGGGCGATCCGCCAGGTGCACATCCCCCCGCTGGAGGGCCCACTCCCGTTCCGGCTGCGGGCCCTGGTGTCCCTCGCCCGGCCCGAGCTCCGCAAGCCCCTCGCCGAGATCGCCGGCAAGCTCTACGACGTCTTCGTCCGCTACGAGGCGAACCTCGCCGAGATCAACCCCCTTGCCCTCACCGCGGGCGGGCTCGTGGCCCTGGATGCGAAGCTGATCCTCGACGACGACCACCGCCCCGGGGAGCAGTTCGCCGGCCTTGCTGAAGCCGTGGTCGATCCCCTGGAGGCGGAGGCCAAGGCGGCGGGGATGAGCTACGTGCGCCTGGAGGGCGACATCGGGATCCTTGGAAACGGGGCGGGCCTTGTGATGGCCACCCTCGACCTTGTGGCCCAGGCCGGGGGCCGGCCCGCTAACTTCCTCGACATCGGGGGCGGGGCCCGGGCGGAGCGGGTCCGCAAAGGGGTCGAGCTCATCCTCAAGGACGGAAGAGCCAAGGTCCTGTTCGTCAACGTGTTCGGGGGGATCACCCGCTGCGACGAGGTCGCCCACGGGGTCGTGGAGGCAACGAAGGGACTGGGGCTTCCCACGGTCATCCGCCTGGCGGGGACGAACGAGGCCGAGGGCCGGGCGGTCCTCGCCCGGGCCGGGCTTGTCCCGGTGCGGACGATGGAGGAAGGGGCGGCCCGGGCCGTGGCCCTGGCCAAGGAGGCCCGATGAGGTGCGCGCTGGCGTTGGCCATCGTGGGAATGGGGGTCGCCGCCCTGGCGACGGACGTCCTCCCCCTGGCCGAGGTCCGGCCGGGGATGCGGGGCCACGGGCTGACCGTGGTCGCGGGGACGGAGATCGAACGGTTCGAGGTTGAGGTGGTGGCGGTCCTCGACGAGCCGGGGGAGAGGGGGGACTTCATCGTGGTCCGGGTCTCCGGCCCGGCGATCACCCGCTCAGGGGGAGTGGCCCAGGGGATGTCGGGGAGCCCGATCTACCTCGACGGGAAGCTTGCGGGGGCCCTGTCGCGGGCCGCGCCGTGGTCCGCGGATCGGGACCGGCCCCTTGCCCTCGTGACCCCGATCGAGGCCATGCTCCAGGTCCTGGCCGAGGTCGCTCCCCCTCCGGGGGAGCCGCGCCCTGGGGACGGCCCCCGGGCTGAGGAGCCCATCCTTCCCGAACTTTTCCTCTCTAGTCCGATCATGGCGAGCGGCCTTTCGGCCCGGGCTCTCGCCGTCCTCGAGCGGGGCTTCGACCTCCGCCGGACCGGGCACCCGCTTTCGGACCTCCTCCCCCCCTGGCGGACGGGGATCCCGGGGCTTCTCGACCTTGGGGTCCCGCGGGTGGCCGCCGCGCCGTCCGGGGGAGGGGGGCCGGCCCTGGACCTCGTCCCCGGCGCCCCGGTGGGGGTGGGGCTCGCGGTGGGGGACGTGACCATCGGGGCCCTGGGCACGGTGACCCTTGTCCGGGACAACGCCGTCCTCGCCTTCGGGCACCCGTTCCTGTTCACCGGGGCGAGCCGGTACTTCCTCACCGGGGCCCACGTCCTGGACACGGTGGCGGCCTACGACTTCTCGTACAAGTTCGGGACGATGGGGGAGGTGCGGGGCGGGGTGTTCGCCGACCGCTGGGCCGCGGTGGCAGGAATCGTCGGCAGGACGCCGGCTGGGATCGCGACACGCCTCACTGTCCGTGACCTCTCGCGGGGGGCGGAGCGGGTCCTCCAGGCCCGGCTCGTCGAGGAGCCGCGGCTCGCCGCGCTCCTCCTCTACGTCGCCGCCCTGGAGGCGGTGGACCAGGCCCTGGACCGGATCGGCCCTGGGACGGCCACGGTGAGGTACACCCTCACGGGGCGGGGGCTCCCTCGCCCCCTCACCCGGGAGAACGTCTTCCTCTCCACCGAGGACATCGCCCTCCTGGTGCCGTGGGAGCTCGCCCTCATCGCCGACGTTCTCGCGTACAACGAGTTCGCCGATCCCGGGTTCCTTTCGGTGGCCCTCGAGGCCGCTGTAACCCCGGGGTTCTCCGCCGCCGAGGTCGTCTCCCTCAAAACGGAGCGGGAGAGCTACGCCCCGGGGGACCGGGTCCGGTTCGAGGTCGCCCTGCGCCGGTGGCGGGGGGGAACCGAAGTGTGGGGAGGGTGGCTGCGGATCCCCTCCGACCTCGCCTCCCCCTACGTTGAACTCCGGGCCTACGGGGGGCCCCGCCCCCGGGAGAAGGGGGAGGAGCCCCCAACCTTGAACTCCATCGGGGACCTCGTCCGCTACATCGAGGGGATCCCCACCTACGACACCCTGACCGTGGAGCTCTTTGCCCTCGATCCCCTGTCCGAGGTTGTGAGGGAGAGGTGGCTCTACGGGGTGGACGGGGCGGCGGACCGGATCCCCGGGGTTCGGGTGTACGGGGAGGTCCGGGTGGTCCTTCCGCTGAAGGGAAAGTAGATGTGGGACCTGCGGGAGGCGGCGGAGGCCCTGGAGGCGCGGCTCCTGCGCCCGGCCGCCCCGTTTGCCGTCTCGGGCGCGGCCTGTGACTCCCGCCGGGTCCGGCCGGGGGACCTGTTCGTCGCCCTCCCGGGGACCCGGGCCAACGGGCACGACTACCTCGGGGACGCGTTTGCCCGGGGAGCGGTGGGGGCCCTCGTCGCCCGCGACCCGGGGGTCGGGAGCAACCTCCTCCTCGTGTCCGACGTCCAGGCCGCGCTGTGGGAACTGGCGGCTTGGCGGAGGGCCGCGGTCGAGGCCACGATCGTCGGGGTCACAGGCTCGTTTGGGAAGACAACAACGAAGGAGCTCGTGGCCGCCGCCCTCTCCGCCCGGTACCGGACCTACCGCGCTCCGGAGAACTACAACACCGAAATCGGGGTCCCCCTTGCCCTCCTCTCGATCCCCAACGACGCCGAGGCGGCGGTGTTCGAGATGGGGATGACGGCCCGAGGCGAGATCCGGAGGCTGGCGGACCTCCTCCAGCCGTGGGCGGGGATCATCACCACCGTGGGTCCGGCCCACCTCGGGCAGCTGGGGTCACTCGAGGCCATCGCAGACGCCAAGTGGGAGCTGGCGGAGGCGATCCCCGAGGAGGGGATCCTCGCCGTGGGCTGGGACTCCCCCGAGCTCCGGGCCCGGGCGGAGCGCTGCTCGGGCCTGTGCCTCCGGTTCGGGAAGTCCCCCGAAGCGGACTTCCACCCCCGGGACGTGGCCGCCGACCGGCCGGAGGGGGTCGCGTTCCGGGCGGTAACCCCGGCGGGGGAGGTTCCGGTCCAGCTCAAGCTCCTTGGGGATCACATCCCGGTCCTCGCCTGTGGGGCGATGGCCCTGGCCTGGGGGATGGGGGTTCCCGAGCGGAGCGCGGCCCAGGCCCTGGCCCATGTCGAGCCGGTCCCCCACCGCCTCCACCTCCGTCAGGCCCCATTCGGCTGGCTCCTCGACGACTGCTACAACGCCAACCCCCTCTCCATGGGGGCTGCCCTGCGGACCCTCACCTCCCTCAAGCTCCCCGTGGCCCAGCGGATCGCCCTCCTCGGGGACATGCTGGATCTCGGGCCTGACGAGGACCGCTATCACGCCCACGCCGTCCGGGAGGCGAAGGAGTACGGGGTGGACGCCCTGTTCTGCTACGGACCTCGGTTCGCAAAGGCGTTCCGCCACTGGAAGGGGCCGGGGGCGGCGGAGCCCGAGGACCTCGCGTCCCTCCTTCCCGCCGTGCGGCGGGAGGTGTGGACGGCCCCCACCCTCCTCCTCGTCAAGGGCTCCCGGGGGATGGCCCTCGAGCGGGCGGTGGACGCCCTCCTCCTCACCCCCGCCGGGGGCGAGCCCACCGACTGAACCCCAAGGCCGCCAGCCCGCCCACCGCGGCCACCGTCCCCCACGTCCCGAGGGGCTGCGTGGGAAACAGGTCAAGAAGCACCCCGCCCAAGAACCCACCAACGGACCAGCCCAGGGTCTCCGCAAGCCCATACACCCCCAGGTACCGCCCCCGCCTCCCCTCCCCCGCGAGCTCCGCCGCCACCGCCAGCGCGCTCGGGGCAAAGAGCATCTCCCCAAGCGTCACCACCCCGATCGCGAGGAGGAGCCCGGGGTAGGCCCGAACGAGCCCGACGAGGAGGTACCCCAGGGCGTAGAGGACGCTTCCCCCCACGAGGAGCCCGCGCCGGGGCCAGGCCGCCGTCGCCCGGGCCAGGGGGTACTGGAAGGCCACCACCAGGAGGCCGTTCAGGGTAAGCAGCCCGCCGAAGTGGGCCGGCGAGTACCCCAGCCGGTCCACCGTGAACACGGAGAGCGTGGACACAAGCTGCCCCGCCACCACGAACACGAGGAACGAGAACCCCACGAAGAGGAGGAACGGGCGGTCGGCAAGAAGCCCTCGGATCTCCGCAGGGGCGCCTTCCTCTCCACGCCCGGGGCCGATCTCCCGGGCGTAGCGAAGGAGGAGCCCGAAGGCGGCCGCGGTGAGGCCGGCCGTGGCGGCAAAGAGGGTCCAGTAGGGGTAGAACGAGGCCAGAAGCCCCCCGAGGGCCGGTCCCGCCGCCCAGCCCACGTTCGCCCCCACCCGGAGGAACCCGTACGCCTCCATCCTCCGTCCGCCCTCCGCCGCGTCGGCCACCAGGGCGGTGATCGCCGTCATCGCCAGCGCCCCGGTGATCCGGACCGCGAGGTACACCCCCACGATCGCCCCCACCGGCCCGTCCCTGGCCACCAGGACCGCAAGACCTCCGAACAGGGCCACCCGCCCGCCCACCGCGCCGAGGACCGTTGCCCGCCGCCCCACCCGGTCCCCCAGCTCCCCGCCCACCACCCGGCCCACGGCGCTCACGATCCCGTTGGCCAGCGCCACCGCCCCCACCACGGTCATCGGGAGCCCCCGCTCCCGGTGGAGGTAGAGGGAGAGGAACGGGAGCGCCAGGGAGAACCCGGCCGAGGTGATCAGCTGGCCCGCCACGAGGGCCCACAGGCCCCGGTCAAACCGCCCGAGCTCCTCCCGGAGCCGCCCGCCCAGGGTCCTCACAGGAACCCAACCAGCCACGCGAGAACCGGGGCGAGGACGAGGGCCGGAAGGAAGTCCGCCGCCCGGAGCTCCCGGAGGCGCAGGAGGGAGATCCCCAGGGCGAGGACCACCGCCCCCCCCGCCGCGGAGAGCTCGACGACCGCCGGGGCCTCGGCGGAGAAGCCCACGAGCTGTACCGAAAGGAGCTTCGCCCCCCAGGTGATCCCGCCCTGGTAGACGAGGATCACCCCCAACGAGAGGAGGACGCCCGGCCCGAGGGCGGCGGCGAGGGTCAGCGCCGAGATCCCATCCAGGATCGCCTTCGCGGCGAGGAGGGACCAGTCCCCGTAGAGGCCGTCCTGGATCGCCCCAAGAAGCGTCATCGGCCCCAGGCAGAAGAGGAGGCTCGCCGCGAGGAACCCCTCCCCGAGGGGCCTCCCCCGGGATAGAGCCTCCACCCGGCGGGTGAGGCCCTCCAACCGCTCCCCCAACCGGAGACTCGCCCCCACGGCCCCCCCGACGATCACGGACACGAGGAGCACGAGCACGTTCCCCGTCCCCAGGGCGAGCCGCAGCCCGAGGACGACGGTGGCCAGGCCAACCCCGATCGTCGCCCCGTCCCGCACCCGGCCCGGAACCCGGGCCCCAAGCGCCCACCCCAGGAGGCCCCCGACAAGCACGGTTCCCATGTTGACCCAGGTCCCGATCACGGGGCGAATGGTAGCCCCTCGTGTCGCGGCCGACAGCGGCGGACTTGACCGCGGGGCCCGGGCCCCGCTATAGTGCGGCAGCCCGAAAAGGAGGGGATCGCCATGTGGAAGGAGTTCAAGGCGTTCATCGCGAAGGGGAACCTGGTTCAGATCGCGGTGGCGTTCATCATGGGGGTGGCGTTCGGCGCGGTCGTGAGCTCGTTCGTGAATGACATCGTGATGCCGATCGTGGGGAAGCTCATCGGCAACGTGGACTTCGCGAACCTGTACCTTAACCTCTCGGGAGAGAGCTACCCCTCGGCGAAGGCCGCCCGGGACGCCGGTGCGGCGGCGATCTACTACGGGGCGTTCATCAACGCCCTCGTGAACTTCCTCATCGTCGCCCTGGTCATGTTCCTCCTCGTCAAGGCGTACGGGAAGCTGGAAAGACCGAAAGCCGCCCCGGCCCCAACGACGAAGGAGTGCCCGTTTTGCAAGACCCAGATCCCCCTCGGGGCCGTCCGGTGCCCGAACTGCACCTCTGAACTTAGGGAGAAGGGATAGGCCAACGCAAAGGGCAGCCCGCGGCCGGGTCACCCCGGCCGCGCTGCGCTAGGGCACCCGGGCCACAAGGGGGACGGCGACCATTGCCGCCAGGGCCAGAAGCCCGGCGGCGGCCACAAGCATCCGCTCCCGTCGGGGCATCATCGAACCTCCCACACGTCGGATCCCCCTTTCCTGCTCGCCCATGGAGGGGGTAATTCTGCCCGGTCGGAACACGCCCGCGGGGACAGGGGTCCCCGAAGGACGGGAAAGGGGCTACTTCTCGCGGAGGAGCTGGACGGCTTTCCCGTTGTTGGAGCAGGAGAAGACAACGAGGGTGCTTTGGCCCTCCTCGAACGCGCTGGCGTACAGGTACCGGATGTCCAACCCCTGCCGGGCCAGGGCCTCGGCAATCCGCCGCAGGAACCCCGCCCGGTGGGGGAGCTCCACCAAAACGACGTCCCGCTCTTCCACCTCGTACTCCGCCCTGCGGAGGGCGTCCAGGGCGTAGCTCGGGGCGTCGGGGACGAGGTGGAGGACGGCCTGGTCCTCCTGGACCATCACCGCCAGAGCGAGGATGTTGATCCCCTGCTCGGCGAGGAGCCGGGCGATGGCCGCCAGGACCCCCACCCGGTTCTCCGTCTTGACCACAAGCTCTCTTCCGATCGTCGCCTCGCGCATCCGGCCTCGCGAGGGGTAGTGTACACCCAACCCCCATTCCCTGCCCAGCGCGGGAGGTCCGGTATAATCGGCCCTTCGGCGAGGACCGATGAACCCCACCGTCAAGCGGATCTTGGTGTGCAGCGCCTGGCCCTACGGCTCCGGCGTCCCGCACCTGGGAAACCTCATCGGCTGCCTCCTGTCCGGGGACGCGTTCACCCGGTTCTGGCGCCTCCGGGGCTACGAGGTGCTCCACGTCTCGGGAACCGACGCCCACGGAACGAAGGTCGAGTACGAGGCCGCGCGGCAGGGGACCACCCCCCGGGAGCTCGCGGGACGGGTCCACGGGGAGATCGTCGACATCCTCCGCCGCTTTGAGATTGCAATCGACAACTACACGACCACGGAGTCCCCCGTCCACTACGCGTTCGTGACCGACATCTACCGGGAGATGCTGGCCCGGGGGTACATCCTCGTCCAGGAGGAGGAGCGGGCGTTCTGCCAAGGCTGCTCCCGGTTCCTCGCCGATCGGTTCATCGTGGGGACCTGCCCCCGCTGCGGGTTCCTCCATGCCCAGGGGAACCAGTGCGACGCCTGCGGGGCGCTTCTTGAGCCGGAGGCCCTCCGGGAGCCCCACTGCGCGTTCTGCGGCTCGCGGGAGGTCACCCTCCGCCCCACCCGCCACTGGTACCTCGATCTAGGAAAGTTGACCCCCGACCTCCTCCGGTACGTCCAGAGCCGAAACTTCCGGGGGAACGTGAAGCTGTTCACCGAGCGGATGATCGAGGAGGGGCTCCGGCCGCGGGCGGTGACGCGGGACATCACGTGGGGAATCCCCGCCCCGTTCCCCGGCGCCGAGGGAAAGGTGATCTACGTCTGGGCCGAGGCGGCCCTGGGGTACGTGTCCGCCACAATCGAACACTTCCAGCGGAAGGGCGAACCGGAGCGCTGGCGGGAGTTCTGGTTTGGGGACGAGGTGTGGCAGGTCTACACCCAAGCCAAGGACAACATCCCGTTCCACACGATCATCTTCCCCGCCCAGCTCCTCGCCTCGGGCCAGGGGTACCACCTCCCGGATCAGATCGCGGCCACCGAGTACCTGAACTGGATCGGCGGGGAGCAGTTCTCAAAAACCCGCCGGGTGGGGATCTTCGCCGACGAGGCCCTGGAGCTCCTTCCCCCCGTGTACTGGCGGTTCTACCTCTTCTACAACCGGCCGGAGACGAAGGACGTGGAGTTTTCCTGGGAGGAGTTCGACAAGGCGGTGAACCGGGTCCTTGTCGACAACATCGCCAACTTCGTCCACCGGGTCCTCTCCTACATCTGGAACCGCCACGGCGGCGTTGTGCCGGACCAACCCACGGATCCCGAGGTGGCCCAGGCCATCGCGGAGACGGCGGCGGAGGTCGAGCGGACGATCGAGGGGGGGGCGCTGGCCCCGGCCCTCCGGGCCGTGGCCCTTCTTGCGGGGAAGGGAAACGCGTACGTCCAGCGGAAGGCCCCGTGGAGGACGGGGGACGGGGGGGCGGTGGCCGCGGCGGCCCACCTCGTGAAGGCCCTCGCGATCCTTCTTGAGCCGTTCGTCCCCATGCTCTCCCGGGAGGTGTACGCCCTGTTGGGGCTCGACCGCCCGTCCTGGGACGACCTCACCGAGGGAGTAGGGGGAAAACGGCTCGCCCAGGAGCCGCGGCCGCTTCTCTCCCACGTGGACGTGGAGGAGCTCAAGAGGAGGTACCACGCGATGAAGGAAGAGGGGCTTGTATCCATCGAGGAGTTCGGAAAGCTCGACCTCCGGGTGGGGCGGATCTTGGCTGCAGAGGAGATCCCAGGCGCCGATAAGCTCCTCAAGCTCACGATCGACCTCGGGGACCGCCAGGCCCAGGCCGTGGCCGGAATCCGCCTCCATTACCCGGCGGCCACGCTCCCAGGCAAGCTCGTGGCGGTGGTCGCGAACCTCAAGCCGGCGGTGATCCGGGGGATCCGCTCCGAGTGCATGATCCTCGCCGCCGGGGACGGAACGCTCTCCCTCCTCACCCCCGACCGCGGGGTGGAACCCGGGGCCCGGATCCGCTAGGATTGCGTTGCCCCGTGGGCCCATCCCGATGAGCGAGGTGTCTATGTACGCTGTAGTGGAGATCGGAGGAAAGCAGTACCGTGTGGAGGAGAATGCGGAAATCGTGCACGAACTCCTCCCGGCGGTCGCGGTGGGAAGCCAGGTCACCTTCGACCGGGTGCTTCTCGTCCGCAATGGCCGCGGGGTCGAGGTGGGCCGACCCTATGTCCCGGGGGTCCGGGTGGTGGGGGAGGTGGTGGAGGCGGGGCGGGGCCCCAAGGTGATCATCCAGCGGTTCCTCCCCAAGAAGGGGTACCGCCGGAAGAAGGGCCACCGCCAGCCGTACATGCGAACGCGGATCCTCACCATCACAAGGGGGTAGGGGGGGATGGTCGAAGTGGTCGTGGAGCGGGACGAGGACGGGCGGGTCCTCGCCGTGACCCTCCGCGGGGACGGCTCCCCCGAGGCGCGGGTCGCCTCCGCCCTGGTGGAGGCCCCGGCCTTGGGGCTGCGGGAGTACCTCCACCTCCAGCCCGTCGTCCACCGCGAGGGGGGAACGCTCCGGCTCCAGGTGGACCGCTCCGATTTCTTCCTCGACCGGGAAGTGGACGCGGTGATGGAGACGATGGTTCTGGGTCTACGGTCCCTTGCGCGGGAGGGGGCGATCCTCCTCCGCGAGGTGGGAGAACGCATTCGGGTGTGAAGAAGGCACCATGGCACACAAGACCAGCGGCGGTTCGACCCAAAACGTCCACGACTCCCCCGGCCAGCGGCTGGGGGTCAAGCGCTTCGGCGGCGAGCTCGTCCGGCCGGGGCAAATCATCGTCCGCCAGCGGGGGACGAAGTTCTACCCCGGCGATGGGGTGGGGATGGGCCGGGATTTCACGCTGTTTGCCATCCGGGAGGGGCGGGTGCGGTTCGCCGGGCACAAGCGCGTGTACGTGAACGTCGACCCAATCCAGCCCCAGGCCTAGCCCCGGATGTGGGTCGATGAGGCCAAGATCCACGTCGCCTCGGGGCGGGGCGGGGACGGCCTCATCTACTTCCACAGGACCCGGCACAACCCCCGCGGTTCCCCCGAGGGCGGAAGTGGGGGCCGCGGGGGGGACGTGATCCTCCGCGCCAGCCGCTCTGTGGCCACGCTCGTTCAGTTTCAAAAGCAGGTCCATTTTCGGGCCGAGGATGGGGAACCCGGGGGGCCCCAGGACCGGCGCGGTCGCGATGGAGAAGACCTCGTGATCCACGTCCCCGTGGGCACGATCGTCCGCGATGCCCAGACCGGGGAGGTCCTCGCCGACCTTGCCGCGGACGGGGCCGAGGTCGTGGTAGCCCGGGGGGGCCGGGGCGGCCGGGGGAACCGGGCGTTCACCACGTCCTACCGCCAGGCCCCGCGGATCCGCGAGCTTGGCGAGGAGGGGGAAGCCCGCTGGCTCAAGCTTGAGCTCCGCGTCCTGGCCGATGTGGGGATCGTGGGGTTCCCCAACGCGGGGAAGTCCTCGTTGCTTTCTCGCCTCGCGCGGAAGCGGGTCAAGGTTGCCCCGTACCCGTTCACCACCCTTTCCCCCAACCTGGGGATCGTCGAGGTGGAGCCGGGGCACGCGGTGGTCTTCGCCGACCTCCCCGGCCTGGTGGAGGGAGCCCACGAAGGGAAGGGCCTAGGGGACCGCTTCCTCCGCCACGCGACCCGGGCCCGGGTCCTCCTCCACCTCCTCGACCTCGCGGGGGTGGACGGGCGGGACCCCTTGGCCGACTACCGCGCCCTCCGGCGCGAGCTCGAGGGGTGGGAGGACCTGGGGGCCAAGCCGGAGATCGTGGCCGGAAACAAGATCGACCTCCTCCCTCCCGACCGGGTCGCCGCAGAGGCTGAGCGGTTTCGAAAAGAGGGGATTGCGCTGCACCTGATTTCTGCCGTCAGCGGGGCGGGGATCCCCGCCCTTCTCCGGGCCGTGGCCAGGGCGCTGCGGGAAGCCGCTGCCCCGCTTCCCCCGCCCGCTCCCCCCGCCCGGCGGGTGTGGCAGCTGACCCCCGCGGGCCCACCGTTTGAGGTGGTCGAAGAAGGGGGGAGGGTGGTGGTCCGGGGGAGGGCTGTGGACCGCCTCGCCCGGCGGCTCGACCTGTCCACCCCCGATGCCCAAGCCTACTTCCTCCAGCGCCTGGAGCGGCTGGGGGTGCTCGCCACCCTCCGTCGCCGCGGGGTCCCGCCGGGAACGGCCGTCCACGTGGGAGGCTACAGGTTTGACTTTGAAGGGTAAAACCGGGCTCTTTGGGGGAACGTTCAACCCGATCCACGTCGGGCACCTCCGCGTGGCCGAGGAGGCCCTGCGGCAGCTTGCCCTCCGGGAGGTGGTGTTCCTTCCCACCGGAGTCCCCCCCCACCGGGCCGTGGACGACGGCGTCCCCGCCGAGGCCCGCTACGAGATGGTCCGCCTCGCCGTGGCCGGCCACCCCCGCTTCTCCGTGTCCCGGCTGGAGGTGGACCACCCCGGTCCCTGCTACACCGTGGACACGATCGCGGCGATGAAGGAGCTCCACCCCGAGGGGGTCGCCTACATCGTGGGGGCGGACATCTTCGCCCGAATCGAGACCTGGCACGATTGGCCTCGGCTTCTTTCGAGCTGCCCGTTCATCGTCGCCCCGCGCCCGGGGATCCCCCCCGAGGTGTTCGGGAAGCCCCCGTTCGACCGGGCCGAGGTCCACCTCCTCCGGATGCCCCTCATCGCCGTCTCCTCCTCGGAGGTCCGGCGCAGGTACCGGGAGGGGCTCCCGGTGGAGGGCCTCGTCCCCCCGGAGGTGGATGCCTGGATCCGCAACCACGGCCTGTACGGTGTCAGCAGGAGAAGGTAGAATAGGGCCATGAGGAGGAACCCATTCCGCGGGAGTTTCGGGTAAACGAGCAGATCCGCGCTCGCGAAGTTCTCCTGATCGATCCCAACGGCCGCAGCCTGGGGGTCCAGCCGTTGGACAAGGCGCTGGGGATGGCTCGGGAACAGGGCCTGGACCTCGTGGAGGTGGCCCCTGAGGCCAACCCCGTGGTGTGCAAGATCGTCAACTACGGGAAGTACCGATACCAGCAGGGGAAGCGCGAGAAAAAGCAGCAGAAGGCGGCCCGGCTCAAAGAGGTGAAGTTCACGATTCAGACCGGAGAGCACGATTTCCAGACCAAGCTCGGCCGGATCCGGGAGTTCCTGGAGGACGGCCACAAGGTCCGGGTGTCCGTGTTCTTCAAGGGCCGCCAGATCATCCACGTGGGGAAGGGGGAGGAGATCCTGGCCCGGGTGGCGGCGGCCACCGCCGACCTGGCCAAGGTGGATCAGGACACGGTGAACAAAGGGCGGACGCTCCAGATGCTCCTCGTCCCTCTTCCCCGCAAAGGAGGAAAAGGTGAAGGCAAAGACGCACAAGGCGACAGCCAAGCGGGTTAAGGTCACGGCGGCAGGGCGGATCTTCCACCGCCGGGCCAACCGCCAGCACAAGCTGACCAAGGTCCGGCCGAGCTACCGCCGGGAGGCGGAGCGGCTGGTGGAGGCGCGGGGGGCGGAGCGGAAGCGCCTGCGCCGGCTGCTCAACATCTAGGGGGTGGGGGATGCGCGTTCCCGGAGGGGTGAAGCACGGACGGCGACGGCGCAAGATCCTGAAGCTCGCCAAGGGGTTCCAGGGGAAGCGCCGCTCCTGCTACCGGATTGCGAAACAATCGGTGTTCAAGGCCCTGCGGCACATGTACGTGTCGCGGAAGCTGGAGAAGCGGCGGATGCGGCAGCTGTGGATGATCCGGATTGGGGCCGCCACACGCCGCCACGGGCTGTCCTACTCGGCGTTCATGGGCGCGCTGCGGAAGGCCGGGGTGGCCCTCAACCGGAAGATGCTTGCCGATCTCGCGTTCCGCGACCCGGAGGCGTTTGCCGCGGTGGTGGCCGTGGCCGAGGAGGCCCGGAACGGCTAAGTCCGCTCGTCCCCCACGGGCCTGTCCAAGCCGCGGGTGGAGGGGCCCCCGCGGCTTGACGTCTAGGGAGGCGCCACGCTCAAGGGCAACCACATCCTGATCACGGCCGAGCGGGGGGAAGCCGGGGCCACCCGCCGGGTGGCGATCATCGAGGACGGGGAGCTCGTGGAGGTCCACTTCGAGCACCCCGCCCGGGGGCCAGGGGTGGGGGCGATCTACCGCGGGCGCGTCCAGACCGTGCTGCCCGGGATGGGGGCCGCCTTCGTGGACGTGGGGGGGGACAAGGCCCTGTTCCTCTCGGAGCAGGAGCTTTCGGAGGCCCTCCTCCGGGCCCGGGGGGTGGAACCGGGCAAGGACCCCATTCCCATCGGGAAGGTCCTCCGCGCCGGGGACGCCCTCACGATCCAAGTCCGCCGGGAAGGGATTGGGAAAAAGAACCCCCAAGGCACCACCAAGATCAGCCTCCCCGGCCGGTACTGGGTGTACCTCCCGACCCAGGGGAGGCTCGGGGTGTCCCGGCGGGTGGAGGACCCCGCGGAGGCGCAGCGGCTGCGGGGGATTGCCCGGGAACTCCGCCGGGAGGGGGAGGGGCTCATCGCCCGCACCGCCGCCAGCGGGGCATCCCGGGACGACCTGGCCCGCGACCTGGAGTACCTCCGGGCGCAGTGGAAGGAGATCGAGCACCAGGCCCAGCGGGCGGATCCCCCCGCCCTCCTCCACCGCCCCCCCGACCTCGTACGGTCCATCATCCGAGATCGTTTTCTGGACGGTGTAAGTTCCGTCCTCGTCGACGACGAGGCCGTGAAAGAGGAAATCCTGGGCTACCTCGACGAGCTCCGCCTCCCCCATCTCCGCCGGCGGGTCCGGCTGTACCGGGGGACCGTCCCCCTCTTCCTCCGGTTCGACATCGAGCGGGAGCTCCGGGAGGTGTTGGGACGGAAGATCCCCCTCCGGGGCGGGGGGTTCCTTGTGGTGGACGAAACGGAGGCCCTCACCGCGATCGACGTGAACACGGGCTCCGACGTCCGCCACCGCCGCCAAAGCTCGGCGATCCTGAACACGAACCTCGAGGCCGCCCGGGCCATCCCCCGGATCCTCCGCCTGCGCAAGATCTCCGGGATCATCCTCGTCGACCTCGTGGACATGGACAACGCCGCCGACCTCCAGAGGGTCCTGGAGGCCCTTCAGGTCGAGCTTCGAAAAGACCGGGTGCCCGCGGATCTCATCGGAGTGACGAAGCTGGGCCTGGTCGAGATCACCCGCAGGCGGGAGGGGGAGTCCCTGCTGGCGGCCCTGGAGGAGCCCGACGAGGTCTAGGTTGAACGCCGCACGGCCGAAAGCTACCATCCTCGGCACGGGCGGATAGCTCAGTTGGTAGAGCGCTCCCTTCACGGGGGAGATGCCGGGGGTTCAAGTCCTCCTCCGCCCACCCGCCCGATGCACATCTCCGTCGAGGGCCTCCCCGCCGTGGGCAAGTCCGAGGTCCTCGCCCTCCTCCGCCTCTACTACCCCGACCAGGTCCTCGTCCTCCCCGAGCTCGTGAAGGAGGTCGCCGAGCGGGAGGGCCTCGACCTCTTCCGCGATCGGGCTCGGCTCGGGGCGGCGCTTTGGGAGGCGCTTCCGGGCCGAGAGGAGGCGATCCGCGCGGCCCGCGCGGCGGGCAAGTTGGTCCTCGAAGAATCCCACCTCGGGGTCCACGCCGCCTACGCCGCGGCCCTGGGGGACGAGAGGTTCCTCGCCCAGTTCCGGGAGCGGGAAGGGGAACTCCCCTGGCCGGACCGGTTCATCCGCCTGGGGGCCTCGATCCCAGTGTCCACCGCCCGCCAGAGGGCGCGGGGGGATCCCCGGTACACCGTGCCCGCGGACGTCCTTGCGCGCATGCTCTCCGTCCTCGACCACTGGCACGCCCGCCGCCGAAGCGACCTCCGCGTCCTCGACGCCGATCGCCCCCCGGCCGCGGTGGTGGCCGACCTCGCCGCGGAGGCAGGCCTCACCTACCGGACACCCTCCCCGGGCCCGGTCCTCCCCTACCTCCTCCTCCTGGGGCGCCCGGCCTCCGGGAAATCCGAGCTCATCCAGTTCCTCCGCGGGCTTCCCCCGGAGGAGCGGGCCCAGGCGTACCACCTCGGGGCGCTGCGGATCGCGGACGACTTCCCCATCCTGTGGCAGCTGTTTCGGGAGGACGACCTGTGGGAGCGGGTGGGCCGGGGGCGGCTCCACTCCCGCCGCGCCGGGGAAAACTACGCCGTGGCCGGCGACCACGTGTGGCCGTTCCTCACCCTCCGCCTGGTGGAGGGGCTCGCCCAACGCCCGGCCGGAGAGGGGGAAACGGTGATCGTCGAGTTCGCCCGCGGTGGCCCGACCGCGTACCGCGACGCTCTCTCGCTCTTCTCATCCGAGATCTTGGAACAGGCGGCGATCCTCTACCTCGACGTCCCGTTTGCGGAATCCTGGCGGCGGAACCTCGCCCGGTACGACCGGGCCCGCCGAGACGGAATCCTCACCCACTCCGTCCCCCGGGAGGAGATGGAGCGGACGTACGCGGCCGACGACTGGCCCACCCTGGCCCCCAACCCAGAAGGCCACCTGGCGATCGCAGGGGTCCGCGTCCCCTACGTGACCGTCCCCAACGTCCCCGAGCCGATCGCCCCCGCGGACTTCGCCCGCCGCTTCCAGCCCGCCTTCGCGGCCCTGTGGGGCCTCCACCAGGCCCGCTAGAGGTACCCCAGCCGCACCCCCACGATCATCCCAACCCCGATCACGACCATCACCAGCCCGGTCGTGAAGTGGAGGGTCCCAAGCTTGGCCTGCCGCCACCGCTCCGCCCGGGCCGTGGTCGTGAGCCCAAAGTGGACAAGGAGCGTGATCCCGATCATCGGGAGGATGAAGATGAAGTTGTAGAGGAGGAGCCACAGCGCCCCTTGGACCCGGGTCGTGGTCTGGGAAAGGAGGGTCAGGATCACAATGTAGGGGCCGGAGGTGCACGGGGCAAGGAACAGGGAGTCGACAAGGCCAATCACAAACGCGCCTGGGATCGAGACGACGGACGCGGTGATCCTCTTCACCGACGGCTTCCACCGCTCGGGAACCTCGATCGAGAACCACTTCCCGTGCCAGAGGAGGTCCTTCATCTCCCACAGCCCGACGAGGATCGCCAGCGACGACACGGCGTAGATGAAGGGTTCCCGGAACGAGCGGGTCCCCACGGTGACCCCGAGGAGCGAGTAGAGGAGGAAGCCCATCGCGAAGTAGGCGAGGAAGATCCCGGCGGCGAAGGCGAGCCCGGCCCAGATCACCTTGACCCGCTTTCCCACCACGAGGAGGGTCCCGAGGAGCAGGACGAGGACCGCGAAGTCGCAGGGGTTGATCGAGTCGAGGGCGGCCCCGAGGACCACCGCACCGAAGGTGAGCTGTTCCCGCAGGCGAAGCCGCTCCAGGGGCGGGGTGGCCTTCGTCTCCACTGCCCGCGCGATGGCGCCCTCCAGGGCAGCGGTTCCCTCCGGGGTAGCCAGGGGCCGGGGCGGCTGGCGGGGGAGGAAGACCGTCCCCCCCACGAGCGCGGCGTCCCCCACAAACAGGGCGGGAAGCTCCCCCCGGGCCCCATAGAGGCGCCGGAGCTTCTCCAGGGTGGCGGCTCCCTCCGGGGTCGCGGGGTCCAGGCGGCGGATCCCGAGGGCGGGGAACCGCTCGACCCACCGGACCAGGAGCGCCTCGAGGACCGGACAGTCGGGGCAATCGGCCTCCGGCATGAACAGGACCGCCTCGGTCGCCGTGGGAGGAAGCCTCACGAGGGGCGAAGGGGCGCGGGCGGCCACAGCCTGGCGGATCGCGTCCTCCAAGGTGAGCTCCTGGGCCAGGCCGCTCCGGACCACGGGAGCCGGTCCCAGCCCGTAGAACGTGTCCCCAACCATCGCCACGTCCCCCACGAACACCATCGGGACCGGCCCCAGCCGGGCCCCGTAGGCCGAAAGGAGGCGCTGGAGGAGGCTCCAGGCCTCCGCGGCGTGGATCTCGTAGCGCTGAACCCGAAACTCCAGGCCTGTCCGCTGAAGGTCCCCGAGGAACGCCTCGACCTGCTTGCAGTGGAGGCAGCCGGCGTCGTAGAAAAAGAGGACCTCGACACCCTGCCCTGCCGCGGCCCCGCCAAGGACAAGCCCCCCGATCAGCCCAATCGCCCAACGTCGGATCGTCATCTTCCTCCCTCCACGAACCGGCTGATGATCCACCCCCACAGCTCATCCCTCACCCTGCGGAACGCCTCCACGGTCCCCTCGGCGGCGGGATCGGCGAACGGGACGTGCTCCTGGACACCCGCCCCGGGGAAGAAGGGACAGCTCTCCGCCTCGTCCCCGCACAGGGTCACGACAAGGTCGAACTTCTGCCCAAGGAGCTCCCGCACGTCCTTCGCCCGGTGGCCCGAGATGTCCACCCCCCGCTCGGCGAGGACGGCCACGGCCAGGGGGTGGACCGCCGTGGGCCGGCTCCCGGCGCTCGCCACCTCGTACCGGTCCCCGGCGAGGTGGCGGAGGATCCCCTCCGCCATTTGGGATCGGGCGGAGTTGTGGACGCACAGGAACAGAACACGCGTCTTGGCCGTCACTTCCCAAGGAGGAGGAACACCACGGCCCCCACGACGAGGATGAGGACGATCTCCAGCGGGCTCAGGACCCGGCGGAGCTTCCCCGGGAGGCGCTCCAAGGGGGAGGGGCACCCCGCAGTCCGGCAGCGGACAACCTCCTCCTCAATCTGAAGCTCCACCGCGAGCCCAACCCCGGTCACGGCGAGGTTCCCCACAAACACGGTGGGGGTCACCTCCTTCGTGAGCCCGTAGGCCTTCCCCAACGTGACCATAAGCCGCCAGTTGTCCGGGTTGAACGTGACCTCGTGGGCCACGACCTTGAGCTCGGGGTAGGTCTTCTGGAGCTCGGCCAGGTAGGCCTTCATCACGAGGCAGTCCGGGCAGGTCGCGGACCAGAAGTAGTGGAGCTCGACCTCCGCCCCCGCCACCCCCACCGCGGCGAGACCAAGGAACAGCATAAGCAACCGCCAACGCATCACGCCACCTCCTGGACCGGGCGCGCCGGGAACCAGTCCCGCGTCCGCAGGCACACCCGGACGAGCATGAGCATCACCGGGACCTCGATGAGGACCCCCACCACCGTGGCCAGGGCCGCCCCCGAGGAGAGCCCGTAGAGCATCGTCGCCGTGGCGATCGCCACCTCGAAGTGGTTCGAGGCCCCGATCATCGCCGACGGCGCCGCGTCCTCGTACCGGAACCGAAGCGCCCGGGCCAGGGCGTAGGTGAGGCCGAAGATGAGCCAGGTCTGCAGGAAGAGCGGGATCGCAATCCACAGGATGGTGAGCGGGTTCTGAACGATCGTCTCCCCCTTGAACGTGAACAGGAGCACCAGGGTGAGAAGAAGGGCGATCACCGCCACCGGGGTGAGCCAGGGGACAAACCGCCGCTGAAACCCCTCCTCCCCCATCCGCCCCACCACGAGGCGCCGGGTGGCGTACCCGGCCACAAGGGGAAGCGCGACGTAGATCGCGATCGAGAGGAGGAGCGCCTGCCAGGGCACCGGCATCCGGTTGATCCCGAGGAGGAACTTGCCCAGGGGCCCGTAGAGGACGAGCATGGTGAGGGAGTTGATCGCCACCATGACCAGGGTGTGGCCCTGGTTTCCCCGGGCGAGGAACCCCCACACGAGGACCATCGCCGTGCACGGGGCAATCCCAAGGAGGATCGCCCCCGAGATGTAGGATCGGAAGAGCTCGACCTGCGTTCCATCCTTGACGACCTCAACCCCTGGGAGGAGGGGGCGGAACAGGACCCCCAGGAACAGGGTGGCGATCCCCAGCATCGTGAACGGCTTGATCCCCCAGTTCACGATCAGGGTGAGGAGGACGGGTTTGAGGTTCTTTCCCGCCCGGAGGACCTCCGCAAAGTCGATCTTGACCATGATCGGGTACATCATGAAGAACAGGGCGACGGCGATGGGGATGGAGACGACCGGTGCCCCCCCCACGTAGATCGCAAGCCCATCGAGGAACCGTGCCGCCCCCGGGGCCACCCGCCCGAGGAGGATCCCCGCCCCGATGCAGAGGAGGACCCACAGGGGGAGGTACCGCTCAAAGGCTCCCAGGCCCGGGGCAGACCGGGCCTGGGATCGGTGCGCTCTCATCGTCTACCGGGCCGGGTAGAGCAGGGTATCCCCGTACGAGGCCCGCCAGCCGGCGATCCCGCCGAGGAGCGCCCGGGCCTTGGGGAACCCCAGGCCCTGGAGGTACTGGGCGATCGCGGGGGCGCGGGAGCCGTCCTCATCCACGATCCACAGGGCAAGCTGGGTTCCGGAGATGGGGCGGGGAAGGGTCGCCGCCCAGGCGGCGATCTCCTCCTGGGTCGCGAGCCGAACGTTCACCGCGCCGGGGAACCGCCCCTGGGCGTAGGCCTCCGGGGAGCGGATGTCCACGATATAGAGGAAGTTCTGGGCGACCCGGGTGACGTCAATCGTGGCAAACGTCCCGTAGTAGGGGGAACCAACGGGAGGGGTCCGCGGAGCCCCGGGGGCCCACTCAAAGAACAGGTCCCCGTAGAGCTGCCACCACCGGGCAAGCCCGCCGCTGAACGCCCGCATCAGGCTGAACCCCTGCTGCTGGAGCAGCTGTGCGGCCTGGACTGCCTGGATCCCCGTCTCATCGTAGAGGTAGATCACCCGATCCCGCGGCAGTTCCCCCAACCGAGCCGCCAGGTCGGCGAACGGGATGCTCAAGGCCCCCAGGAGGTGGCCCTGGGCGTAGGCCGCAGCCGGACGGAGGTCCACGAGAACGTAGAACTCATCGTGGAGCGTCTTGGCCGTCCCCTCGTAGGGGTAGATCGCGCGCACCGTGCCCCGGATCCACACCGTGATCCGCGGCCGCTGGGGGTCGCCCGACTCCACCGTCACCGAGGTCCCGGTGGGCTGGGAATAGCGGCTGTAGTTGGTGGTATCGAACCGAATTGCCACCGCCACGCTCTCCCCCGGGAGAAGCCGGTTGCGGGGGAGGGGGGCAGTCGTGCACCCACAGCTCGGCGTGACCTTGAGGTTCTCCAACGGGGCATCCCCCGCGTTTTGGATGACCAGGTTGAACTGGACCACGTAGCCGTCGATCACGGTCCCGAAGTCGTACGTCTCCGGGGTGACGACTATCCGCGGGGCTCCCAGCCCCACGATGCCCAAGACCATCAGCCCGATCAGAACGCCCACACTGGACTTCATCTCGTCCTCCTTCACCCGCGGCCCACGCCGCGCGTCACTGTCGGAACGTGCTTCTTGATCTCCGGAGCCGTGGACACGGGGCGGAGACCACTTCCTTCCCGTCGATCGCCGCCCCCGTGGCCAACAGGCCCCGGGAGGCAATCGCCGAAAAATCGTCCATCCTCTGGTGCTCCTCCTCAACCCCTCCCTTGTCGGAGAGTTCGGACGCTCCAGGGGAGAATCCCTGACCTGTCCCGTCCAAGCCGATGTACACCTCTCTCTCCGCACGGGTTTCCGAGACGGCACCCTAGGCCACCACCCGCAGGGCCTGGGGCCGGAGCGCGACCTCGATCCCCTGGACGGGCTCGGGGAGGAGCTCCCCGTCCATGTGGACCGGAAGCGGCCGGTCGGTCCGAATCCTCACCCGCTGGGATCGCCTGCCGTGAACCCGCTTGAGCTGGAGGTAGCTTCCGTCCCGGGTCTTGGGGAGGACGGCAAACCGGACGAGCCGGGGGTAGTTCCCGATGAGCCCCACATCGAGGGCGCCGTCGTCCACCCGGGCGTGGGGAGCGAGGCGGTACCCTCCCCCGGCGTAGGGGCCGTTCATCACCGAGACGGACAGGAGCTTCCCCGCAAACGACCACCCGTCACCAGCCACCTCGGCCCGGAAGGCCCGGAACCGGACGACCTCAAGGATCGTCGCGTAGAGGTACCCGAGCTCGCCCTTGAGGAACCGCATCCGCTTGTAGTCGGCGGCGATTTGGCCCTCGACCCCCATCCCAAACGAGTTGAGGGCGAACTCCCCCGCGACCTCGGCCACGTCCACCGTCCGGACCTCGCCCCGGGCGAGGATCGCCACCGCGCCCGCAAGGTCCTTGGGGATCCCCAGGGCCCGGATGTAGTCGTTCCCCGACCCCATGGGGAGGATGCCGAGGCAAGCATCGGTTCCGACGAGGGCTTGGGCCACCTCGTGGACTGTCCCATCGCCTCCCGCGGCAGCTATGGCCTTCACTCCCTCCCGGACGGCGCGCCGGGCGAGCTCCGTCCCGTGCCCGGGCCGCTCGGTCCGAAGGATCTGCGCCGAGAGGCCCGCCGCCCGGAGGGCCTGCCGGAGCTCCCCCTCGCGGGCTCCCGCCCGGCCCCGGTCCGCCGCCGGGTTGAGGATCACATAAACCGGTTCCATACCCTCATTCTACCTCCAAACAAACGGAGAGGGAGAAGGCCGTGGTGGGAGGGACGCTGCACGTCTTAGCCAAACCTTTCGGAGACAAGCGGCTGGCGGGAAGGCGTGGGCCTGGGAACGTCCGCGCGTCCGGGTGGGCCTGCCTGGAGTCGAACCAGGGACCTCACGCTTATCAGGCGTGCGCTCTAACCACCTGAGCTACAGACCCGCAAAAGGGATCATAGCCCCCGGCCGCGCGGCCCTCAACGGCGACCAGGGACGTGGTGGAGGCGAGCGGGTTCGAACCGCCGACCCCCGGCTTGCAAAGCCGGTGCTCTCCCAAGCTGAGCTACGCCCCCAAGCGAGGCTCAAAACGGGTTATACAAAACCGACTCCCCGGGGTCAAGCGGCCCCCAGGCGGGGAGTTCCCCTACCGAGGATAATCCCCCCTCATGGCCGCGCTCACGATCGAGGAGATCCCCCTCGGGGACCGGCGGCTGCGGGACTTCGTCGCCGTCCCGTGGCGGATCCACCGCGGGGACCCCCACTGGACCCCGCCCCTCCGGGGCGACCTCCTCGGAAGCCGGATCCTCGGGCTCACCGGGCTCCTCACCCCCGCCCACCCCTACCACGAAACAGCCGAGGTGACCCACTTCGTGGCCCGGAAGGGCCGGAAGCTCCTCGGGCGGGTCTCGGCCGCCGTCAACCACCGGTTCAACGCCCACCACCGGACGAACCTCGGGTTCTTTGGGCTGTTCGAAGCCGTCCCCGACTACGGGGTAGCCGAGGGCCTTCTCGACAGCGCCCGGGCGTGGCTGGCCCGGCGGGGGGCCGAGGCGATGCGCGGCCCGGGCGGCTACTCCACCGCCACCCACGAGTCCCACCAGGGGATCCTCGTCCACGGGTTCGACACCCCCCCCACCGTGGAGCTCACCCACAACCCCCCCTACTACGGGGAGTTCCTCGAACGGTACGGCCTGCGGAAGGCCAAGGACTACCACGCGTACTGGTTCACCCCCTCCGGAGCTCCCGACCCGCGGTTGATCCGCCTGGTGGAGGGGGCGCGCACCCGCCGGGGGATCACCACCCGGCCTCTGGACATGGGGCGCCTGGAGGAGGAGGTGGGGCTCATGGTGGCGATCTACAACGAGGCGTGGGCGGAGAACTGGGGGTTCCTCCCCATCACGGAAGGGGAGGCCCACGCCCTCGCCCGAAGCTTGAGGGTCATCGCCGACCCTGACCTCATCCGGTTCGCCTACGTGGAAGGGGAGGTCGCGGCCATGATCGGGGCGATCCCCGACCCCAACGTCCTCCTCCGCCCGCGGTGGAACCCCCTCCTCGACCTCGACCTCGTCCGGGCCGGGCGCCTCCTCCTCTTCCGCCGGCGGATCCGCACCGGGCGGATCATGTTCTTCGGGATCCGCCCCCCCTACCGCCGGCTTGGCGTGGACGCGGTCCTCTTCCACGAGGTCCTCACCCTGGGCTGGGCCAAGGGGTACCGAGGGGGCGAGGGGTCCATGCTTCTTGAGGACAACGAGCTCATCCTCCGGGCGTGCGAGGCGATGGGGGGGAAGCGGTACAAGACGTGGCGGATCTACGAGATGCCCATCGGCTAGCTATAATCCGCCCGTGGCCGTCCAAAACCGAATTCGAAAGGTTCGGAAACGGGACCGGTCCCTGGTCCCGTTCGATCAGGGGCGGATCGTCCACGCCATCCTCCGCGCCGCCCGCTCGGTGGGCGGGTTTGCCCCCGACCACCTCCCCGGGGTGAACGACCGGATCTTCTCCTGCGGGGACGACGAACACATCGCGGAGTTCCTGTCCGACGTCGTCGTCGCCACCCTCAACCGCGACCCCCGGCACTGGATCGCCAACTTCCCCCCGGAGATCGAGGAGATCCAGGACACGGTGATCCACGTGCTCCGGAGCTTCGGGTTCGTGACTGTGGCCGACGCCTACGAATGCTGGCGGTGGGGGCGGCACTGGGTCCGGGCGGGAGCCCTCACCCCCGAGCAGTTCGTGGGAAACGGCTACCCCACCCCCCTCCACGAGGAAACCCTGGCCTGGAACCGGGCCCACGGCTGCGACACCGTGGAGGGGCTGAACGCCCTCGTCCGCGCCGGCAAGCTCCCCGAGCTCGTGGCCGCGGCCACGGACCGCTACGAGCGGGCAATCGACGAGGCAGCGCGGAAGGTCCTCGCGCGGGCCGAGACGGGCCTGCGGATGATCTGGGTCACGGGCCCCTCTTCCTCAGGGAAAACGACGACCACGGTCAAGCTCCTCCAGCGCCTGGAGCGGGAGGGGATGGAGTTCCTCATGCTCAACCTCGACGACTACTTCTGGCCCCTGGTGGAGCACCCCACGGACTGGCTCAACGACCGGAACTTCGAGACCCCGGAGGCCCTGGACATCCAGGGGATCAACCGCCACCTCCGGGCCCTCCTGGAGGGCCAGACGATCGCCAAGCCCATCTACAGCTTCAAGGAGGGCCGCCACGTGGGGTCAAAGCCCGTCCGCCTGCGGAAGGGCCAGTACCTCCTCCTCGACTGCCTCCACGGCCTCTATCCCCCCCTCACCGCCGGGATTGACCGGGAGGCGATGTTCTTCCTCTACATCGAGGCGGCGAACATGCTCTACGAGGGGGACGGGACGAGCGAGCGGCTGACCCAGTTCACCGACGTGCGGCTCCTGAGGCGGATGCTCCGGGACGCCAAGCACCGGAACCACCCCCCCCTCCAGACCCTCCTCCACTGGCACTACGTCCGGTCCGGGGAGCTTTTCTCCATCATCCCCCTCCTCGGCCGGGCCGACCACGTGGTCAACGGGGGGATGCCGTTTGACCTCCCCCTCCTCAAGCCGTTCTTCGTCCCCGACGGGATCTGGCCCAAACCCGACGAGGTCGCCCCCTACGACCCGTTCCTCGATGCCCGGATCCGCTACCGGAGGATCACCGCCCTTCTCGGGGCGATCGCCGGCCTCACCCTGTGGGAGGCCGAGGACCACGCCCTCATCCCCGGGGACCACCTCGTGCGGGAGTTCATCGGGGGGAGCACGCTCCGGATCCCCCACAACGAATAGGGCGCCTCCCCGGATCGGGCCGGGGAGGCGCGGAGGGGGGTGAGTGCGGAAGCGGGCTCTCTAGCGTCTCCCGCAGCCTCCCGAGCTACAGTCGTCCACCTTGACGAGCCGCGTCGCCCGGGCCTCGGCCCCGGCCCGGTCGGTCACCGTGAGGAGGACGAGGAACTCCCCTGGGCGGCCGTAGGCGTGGCTGGCGATCTTCCCTTCCGCAGTGGCGCCATCGCCGAAGTCCCACGCGTAGCGGGCGATGTCCCCGTCGGGGTCGGAGGAAAGGGAGGCGTCGAAGACAACCGACTCCCCTTCGAACGGGTCGGCGGGGGCGAAGCTGAACGCGGCGGTGGGCGGGTTGTTCAGGGCCCGGATGAACGCCGTGGCCCGGCCCGTTCCCGACGGCCCAACCACGACGAGGGTCACGAGGTACTCCCCGGCCCGGGCGTAGGTGTGGTTCACTTCCTGGCCGGAGGCCACCGGGCTCCCATCGCCGAAATCCCACAGGTGGTCGGCGAGGGGGCCGGCGGGGTCGATCGACGCCGAGGCGTCGAACCGAACGGCGAGGGGGGCTTTCCCCTCCGTGGGCTGGGCGATGATCGTTGCCTGAACCCTGGGTCCCGTCCCCGGTTCCGGGGTGCAGCCTGCGAGGAGGAGCCCCGCCCCAACCAGGACCGCAGCAAGACCGATGTAGCGTGTCATCCCGTCACCTCCCGCACCCCGGCCCACCCTGAACCTCGATCACCTGGGTCACCTGGGCCGTGGCCCCGGCCTCGTCGGTCACGCTCAGGGTCACCGGGTACGCCCCCCCGTACCAGTACACGTGCTCCGCCTTCGGCCCCTTGGCCCAGGCCCCGTTTCCGAACGACCAGGAGTAGTCCACGATCGCCCCGTTTGGGGAGGTCGAGGCCGAGGCGTCGAACGTGATCGTCTCCCCGGTCCCCGGGCGCCACGGGGCGTAGGTGAAGCTCGCCGTGGGGGGCGGGAACTGGACCTCCACCTGCCCCACCCGCCGGCTGGAAAGCCCCTGGTCGTCGTACACCTCGAGGACCACCCGGTACGTTCCCCCCCGGCGGTAGGTGTGGGACACGATGGGTCCCAGGCCCCGGGCGCCGTCCCCGAAGTCCCACAGGTACTCCACGATCCGGCCCCGTGCGGAAAACGAAAGGGACCCGTCGCAGACCACGGTGAGGGGAGCCACGCCGGCACTTGGGCGGATCGCGAACAGGGCCTCCGGAGGAACGGCCTCGTACTTGGGCGTGCACCCGCCGAGGGCGAGGGCGAGGGCGGCCCCGCCAAGCCCCACCAGTTTCTTCTTCACGCTCATCGCACACCCCCTCACAGACCAAGCTCCACGCGCAGGGCCACCCCCAGCCAGATCCCCGTGAACACCACGGGATCCCCTAGCCCATCGGCGTTGAGGTCGAGAACCGTCTCCCCCGCCCGGGGAACCCCCAACGGGGCAAGGCGGAACCCCACCTCGACCCCAACCCGAGCACCTCCCCCCACGGGGAGGGAAAGCCCCGCGGCCACTGCCCCGACGAAGCCACCCGCGGTGTACGTCCGGTCCTCGTTCTTGGGGAGAAAGGGGAGTGTCCAGTCCGTGGGCAGGGTCCGGGGGAAGGCGCAGCGGTGGCTGACCCGGACCTGCCCCCACCCGGCGGCAAGGGTCACCGTAAGGACGTCGGCCAAGGTCACCCCAAGCTCCAACCCCAGGGAGACAAACCCGACGTCGAGGGCGACCTCCACGGGGTGGGAACTTCCCCCGTGACTCCAGGCCCCCCGAACCGCGGTCCCGCCTCCGGCCACGGCCATGCTCATCCCCACCCGGAAGAGCTCCCCGAGATCTTGCCCAATCCGGAGCCCCACCCCGTGGCGCAGCCCGGCAAGAGGGGGAACGGGCTCCCCCGGAACCCTCTCGTTGACAAAGGCCACGGTCTCGTTCACAAGCCGGACAAACGAGTTCAGGGCCGGGAGGTCCAGGGGAACCCAGTGGGCGGAAGACCCCACCCCCAGGGTGAGGGCTGTCCCCGAGATTCCCCACGCCAGGGCAAGCGCAAGCGAACACCGTAGCGTCACGTGACGGAGGCTACGGCCCCGGGGGAGACGACCTCGGGACAGGGCCGCCCCCGGAGGGGCGGGTTCGTCACGCCCCCGCGGCGCGGAGTTCCTCCGCCACGAGGTCAACCGTCCGCGCGACGTCCCGGCGGGAGATCCCGAGGTGGGTCACCATCCGGACCTCCCGGGGGGAGGTCCCGGCTCCGGCCGGGGAGGCGAGGACCCCCCGCGCCCGGAGCCGGGCGCACAGCGTCGCGGCGTCCGGCCCCCGTTCGATCCGGATGAGGACGATGTTCGTCTCCGGGGGGACCACAGAGAGCCCCGGGATCTGGGCAAGGCCCTCAGCCAGGAGCCGGGCATGTTCGTGGTCCTCGGCCAGGCGGTCCACGTGGTGCTCGAGGGCGTAGAGCCCGGCCGCGGCGAGGATCCCGGCCTGGCGCATCCCGCCCCCGAGGGCCTTCCGCACCCGCCGGGCCTCGGCGATGAACGCCCCCGATCCGCAGAGGAGGGACCCCACCGGGCAGCCCAAGCCCTTGGAGAGGCAGAACATCACGGAATCGAAACCGTGGGCCAGTTCGCGGGCAGGGAGCCCGAGGGCCACCGCGGCGTTGAAGATCCGGGCCCCGTCGAGGTGAACCGGGATCCCCCGGCGGTGGGCAAGCGCAAGGATCTCCCGGGCGCCCCCAACGGGCCAGATCCGTCCTCCGGCGGCGTTGTGGGTGTTCTCCAGGCACACGAGGCCGGTGGGCGCAAGGTAGTAAAGGTCGGGCCGGATCGCCGCCTCCACCTGGGCCGGGGTGAACACGCCCCGCTCGCCGGGGATCACCCGGGGCTGGACCCCGGAGAAGCGGGCCATGGTCCCCAGTTCCACGTTGTAGATGTGGGACGAGGCCTCGACGATCACCTCCTGGCCGGGGCGGGTGTGGCAGGCGATCGCGACCTGGTTCCCCATCGTCCCCGACGGGACGAAGAGCGCCGCCTCGGTCCCGAGGAGCTCCGCCGCCCGCTCCTCGAGGGCCCGCACCGTGGGGTCCTCGCCGTACACGTCGTCCCCGACCTCGGCCGCGGCCATCGCCGCCCGCATCGCCGCCGTGGGCAGGGTCACCGTATCCGAACGAAGGTCGATCACGTCCAACCCTCCTCCCCGATCAGGGGGACGAACGTACACGGGCAGAGGACCTCGTGCACGTACCGGTCCCCCTCCCTCCGGACGAGGGTCAGGTTCTGGCTCCACCGGCCCCCGACCGGGATCACGAGCCGTCCCCCGGGGGCGAGCTGGGCGAGGAGGGCCTCCGGGACCCGGGGGGCGCCGGCGGTGACGAGGATCGCCCCGAACGGCGCCTCCTCCGGCCAGCCCAGGGTCCCGTCCCCCACCCGAAACCGGACGTTCCGGTACCCGAGCTCCGCAAGCCGCCTCTCCGCCTCCCGGGAGAGCTCGGGGATCCGCTCGATCGTGAGGACCTCGCCGGCGAGCTCGGCGAGGATCGCCGTCTGGTAGCCCGATCCGGTCCCCACCTCGAGGACCCGGTCGTCGGGCCGGAGGGCCAGGGCCTCGGTGGAC